>JANXXX010000156.1 GCA_025350405.1 Gallionella sp. | reverse complement strand
CCACACCAACACTCCATCAGGAGACACTGAATTCCACCTTGCTCTCGGCTGGCTTACAGCATTATCAGTTTCGATTGCCAGCTGGGCTGGCCTGTCATAACGGCCACGTCAGTGAGTTATAAAACAAAGGGCGGTAACACCGCCCTTTGTCATTTGCCATTGTCCTTCCCATTTGCAATAGAATTGCGGCCAGAAGTAACTGTTTTATTCTTCAACACATCATCAGCTTCACTTTGCCCCGCCCCAATATTATGCGCAATGAAGCGGACAACCCCTCGTTTTATCGTGCGCGGCAAAGTACCAAATATTCGTCTGGGTTTCTATGAGAAAAACTGTAGCTCAGCTGAAACGCGCTTGCAAGCGTGTAATCCAGAAATGATCCTGTCACTCCACCCTCATTAGCCAAGCTGATCCAATTATTAATTGTTTGGCTATGCATGCTTGTTTATTAAGTTCTCGAAGTTAAAAAAAGGGCACCTTGCGGTGCCCTGAATTGAAGCCTTGCAAAAGCTCCAAGGAGTTTTACTTAATGCTTAGTGGTTATATGCGTTCTCGTCGTGATCAGCCAGATCGAGACCAGTTTCCTGTGCTTCGTCGCTTGCGCGTATGCCTATCGTTTTCTTCAGGACCCAAAGAATCACGAAGGCCACGAAAGCAGACCACACCAGTGTGATGCCGATGTCCCATAGCTGGGAGACGATCTGTGCCTTGGCATCGAAATCACCTACCTTGTTCGCGACGTAGTCATAGACACCTTGACCGCCGAGCGCTGGGTTGACGAATATGCCGGTGCCGAGCGAACCGATGATGCCGCCGACGCAGTGCACGCCGAACGCATCGAGCGCATCGTCATATTTCAGCTTAGCCTTGAGCACGGTGACAGCGAAGAAGCAGATGATCGGAGCCACGGTACAGATGATCATCGCGCCGCCCACGCCGACATAACCTGCCGCCGGAGTGATCGCCACTAATCCCGCAACGATGCCGGAACAGATGCCCAGCAAGCTGGGCTTGCCCTTGACGATCCATTCAACCAGCATCCAGGTTACGCCTGCAACCGCGGTGCCGAACAAGGTGTTGAAGAATGCCAGACCAGCTGCGCCAGTGGCTTCCAAAGCAGAACCTGCATTGAAACCGAACCAGCCCATCCACAGCAGACCTGTGCCGATTGCAGTCATCATCAGACTGTGCGGTGGCATCGCCACTTTGCCGTAGCCCTTGCGCGGACCGAGCATCAGTGCCGCTACCAGTGCCGCGATTCCGGCGTTGATATGAACTACAGTACCACCAGCAAAGTCGATTGCGCCTTTCTGGAAGATGAAACCGGCGTGGCTGGTGGCGATGTCGCCTGCCTTGGCGCTGGTGTATGCATCGGGACCATCCCAGTACCACACCATGTGCGAAATTGGCAGATAAGCAAAAGTGAACCACAGCACGCTGAAGATGATCATCGCCGAAAACTTGAAACGTTCCGCAAAGCCGCCGGTGATCAGCGCAACGGTGATCGCTGCGAAAGTCAGCTGAAACATGCAGTACACGAAGTCAGGTATGTACTGGCCTTTGCTGAACGTGGCTGCCACGGCCGTAGTCGGATCATCGCCGGACATGAAAAACTTGTCGAGCGAACCTATAAACGGTGCGAGTATGTTTCCATCATGACCCGCTGTGAAAGCCGCGCTGTAACCGTAGATCACCCAGAGCACCGCGATGACGCAGAAAATTGCGAAGCTCTGCATCACGGTCGACAAGGCGTTCTTTCTGCGCACCATACCGGCATAGAACAAGGCCAGGCCGGGCACGGTCATCAGCAACACGAATGCCGTTGAGGTCATCATCCAGGCGATGTCGCCCTTGTTGCAGTCAAACCCCTTGTCGCCGCATTTCGGTGTGGCGGCAGGCGCATCTGCGGCAGGTGCCGGTGCAGCGGCTGTCGTTGCCGCCACAGCCGGTGCGGCATCTTCAGCAAATGCCACTGCGGACATCCCGCACAGCATCGCCACTAATGTAAAAAGTGCGAATATCTTCTTCATCATGGATCTCCTTACAACGCTTCCGGACCGGATTCACCGGTGCGGATGCGGATGACTTGTTCGAGGTCGGTGACGAAAATCTTGCCGTCGCCGATCTTGCCGGTATTAGCCGCCTTCTCGATCGCCTCAATTACCTGATCGAGCATGTCTGCCTTGATAGCGGCTTCCAGTTTTACCTTTGGCAGAAAATCCACCACATATTCCGCACCGCGATACAACTCGGTGTGTCCCTTTTGCCGGCCAAAGCCCTTGACCTCGGTGACGGTGATGCCTTGCACGCCAATGGCGGAAAGGGCTTCACGCACCTCGTCGAGCTTGAACGGCTTGATGATAGCGACGACCATTTTCATTTTCTTACCCTCCATTCAGTTGGGAATCATTAAAATTTGTAAATAGCTTCCAGACCCAAGGAGCTCTGACTATCCCTTGCAATGTTGTCGTTATAGGCAAACGCCGCTTTGTCCGAAGTATCCTGGCGAACTTCGCCGCGCAGCTCGACACTCTTGGTCGGTGCATAACCCACGGTCAGAGTTGCTTCCTTCCACTTCTGGACTACACCGGTGCGATAAGCATCCGTGTCATCAAAACTTTCATAACGCACGGAGATGCGCCATGGATCGTTGATCTGGTAGTTCGCATAGGCCGCTATACCACTCCATTTCGCGCTACCGGTTCCGCCAGTGGCCAGCGGTGCGTTTTCCTGCGAGCCACCGTCATAGTTCAATGCAAAGTTAAGGCTGTCAGACACGGCATAGGTCAACACCAAGTCGAGCAGATTGCGTTTCCCTTGCGGGCCATTCGGTGTCCCATTAGTAACTTCTTCCACTCCATAGTGGTCCATGACATTGAAGACGATGGACTTGGTCGGATTCAACATCACTCCAAACTCAATATTCTTGTTTGGATGTTGGTCGTTCGATTCATCCCAGCCGTTATTGACACCACCCATCACGCTGACCGCATCCGACGCCTTATAGGTTGTACGCAATCCGGTGTGGGTAAACGGAATCGCATAACCGAACAGGATGGAGCGCGAAAAGTTGGTGTTGGCGGATGACTTGATATATTCCTGGCCTGCCTGGGTAATGAATTTACCCGCAATAGTCGTCCACGAACCGGCGGCATATTGCACATAGGCTTGCGTAAGGTCGAAGGTTTGATTGGGGGTACCCGTCCCGAAAGACGCAATCGTGCTTGCATCTTTGCCCATGGTGACATTAACTGCGCCGCCATAGCCTTCCGCAGGGAGTTTAGCAACCGTCAGATCCATCGCTTGCATGGTGAAGCTGTTGTGCGCGTAATCGAACACCCGGGAATTAAATCCTGTCGGCACGCCGGTCGTAGGATTAACAAAATTCCCACTCCCCGACAGGCTGCTGTAAGAAAAATCGATATCCCCGCTCAGACTTATTCCTGACGCATCCAGCACATCGCTGAGAGTGGGTGCGGCCGGCTTGGCAGGAGCATCCGCTGCCATCGCCACGCCTGGAACTGCCAATGCGGCCAAGATCAATGAGTTCAATAATTTGCTTTTCGCTGCGCTGAAACTTGCTTTGCTCGTTTTCATCATGCTTCCTTTCTTAAGTTGAGAACGGGATAACATTATCCGCACAAACACTTCAGCAGCATCCGTGCCAAAGATTTTTTTGCTTACCGAACAATGTATTAAATAGATTGGGTGATTGCCGCAGGAAATATGTGCACCAATTACATGCGCACTGGTGATCTTGTGCACCACTTCAATGCAGCATCTGGGCTGAGCGAATTTTGCTACACTGACAGACGTTATAAGACATTCACAATAGGCAAACATCACACACTCAGGAGTCGCACCATGTTCAATCAGAAAATCTTCGATGATCTGTCAGCTAAATTAAAAGATGCCGTGAACAGCGGTCCCGCCAAGGACTTTGAAAAGAATGCCCGCGCGCTGTTGGCACAGGGCTTTGCCAAACTTGATCTGGTGACTCGCGAAGAATTCGATGTGCAAACGCAGGTGCTGGCACGCACACGGGAAAAGCTGACCGCACTGGAAGCGCGCGTCGCGGAGCTGGAAGCGCAACGCAACAGCACTACTTCGTAAGCATGAGCCTCGCGGTTCTCTATAGCCGCGCACTTTCAGGAATGGAAGCGGCGCTGGTTACCGTCGAGGTGCACATCGCCAACGGCTTACCCAACTTCACGATCGTCGGTTTGCCGGAAACTGAAGTCAAAGAAAGCAAAGACCGCGTGCGCGCCGCGCTGCAAAATTGCCAGTTCGATTTCCCCGCGCGCCGCATCACCGTCAATCTCGCTCCCGCCGACCTGCCCAAAGAAAGCGGACGCTTCGATCTGCCGATCGCGCTCGGCATCCTCGCCGCGACCGGGCAGATCCCCTCCGACAAACTCGCCGAATACGAATATGCGGGAGAGCTCGCGCTGACCGGCGAGCTGCGCGCGATACGCGGCGCGCTGGCGATGACCTATCGCGCGGTAAACAGCGGGCGCGCTTTCATCCTGCCGCAGGCGAATGCCGCCGAAGCAGCACTGGTGGAAGACGCCACCGTGTATGCGGCGCAGTCATTGTTGCAAGTGGCGGCGCATCTGACCGGACGCGAACTCATTGCGCCATTCGTCAGCCAACCGCAAACCATCCATCCGCATTACCCCGATATGCGCGAAGTGAAAGGGCAGACGCAAGCCAAGCGCGCGCTGGAGATCGCCGCAGCGGGCGGGCACAGCGTGCTGATGATGGGGCCGCCCGGCACAGGCAAGTCGATGCTCGCGGCGCGCTTCCCCGGCATCCTGCCGCAGATGACCGAGGCCGAAGCGCTGCAAAGCGCCGCGCTGCAATCGCTGGACGGCAACTTCGATGTGAAGAAATGGAAGACGCGCCCGTATCGTGCGCCGCACCATACTGCGTCCGGTGTAGCGCTGGTCGGCGGCGGCAGCAATCCGCGCCCCGGCGAAATCTCGATGGCGCTGCATGGCGTGTTGTTCCTCGACGAGCTGCCGGAGTTTGACCGTAGCGTGCTTGAAGTTCTGCGCGAACCGATGGAGTCGGGGCGCATCACGATCTCGCGCGCTGCACGGCGCGCCGATTTCCCCGCGCAGTTCCAGCTGATCGCCGCGATGAACCCCTGCCCGTGCGGTTATCACGGCCATTTCAACGGCAAGTGCCGCTGCACGCCGGATCAGATCACACGCTACCGCAGCAAAATCTCCGGCCCGCTGCTGGATCGCATCGATATCCAAATCGAAGTGCCTGCGGTGCCGCAGGATGATCTGCTCAACAAGGCGGATGGCGAGGCCAGCATCGACCTGCAAGCGCGCGTCGAGATCGCGCGGCAGTGCCAGCTTGCGCGGCAAGACAAAGCCAACGCGCAACTTTCGGTCACCGAGATCGATGAGTTGTGCATGCCCGACGAACAAGGGGTCGCGCTGCTGCAACAAGCGATCAGCCGCCTCAACCTTTCCGCGCGTGCGTATCACCGCGTGCTCAAGGTGGCGCGCACGATCGCCGACCTTGAAGGTGACAAGAACATCGCGACCAGACATATCGCCGAGGCAATACAGTATCGTCGCCTGAATCTCTAAATACGGCATGCAACCTTATGTAAGGGCGCGGCGCGGCCCTACATGATAAAATCCTCGCTCATTACTGAGCAAGCACCATGAAACATATCCCGCATCCCATCGAAACCCTGCTGCAAAAACGCATCCTGATTCTGGATGGCGCGATGGGCACGATGATCCAGCGCCACAAACTGACCGAAGCGCATTATCGCGGCACGGAACTGTTTGGCTCCTACAGCGGCGCACGCAAAACTTTTGCCGACCATCCGATCGATGTGAAAGGTAACAACGACCTGTTGTTGCTGACCCAGCCGCACGTGATCGGCGGTATCCATCGCGAGTATCTGGAAGCAGGCGCGGATATCCTTGAGACCTGCACCTTCAACTCCAACTCGGTGTCAATGCTGGATTACGAGATGCAGCATCTGGTGTATGAGTTAAACGTGGCTGGGGCGAAGCTGGCGCGCGGGCTGTGCGATGAATTTTCCACACCGGACAAGCCGCGTTTCGTCGCGGGCGTGCTGGGGCCGACCGGACGCACCGCGTCGATCTCTCCTGACGTGAACGATCCCGGCGCGCGCAATGTCACCTTCGATGAGCTGGTGGAAAGCTATACCGAATCGGTGCGCGGCCTGCTCGACGGCGGCGCTGATTTGCTGATGGTTGAAACCATCTTCGACACGCTGAATGCCAAGGCCGCGTTGTTTGCGATCGAACGCTATTTCGAGCAGCACAAAGTGCGCGTGCCGATCATGATCTCCGGCACGATCACCGACGCTTCCGGACGCACATTGTCGGGGCAGACCACTGAGGCATTTTATAACTCGTTAATCCATGCACGTCCGCTGTCCATCGGTTTGAACTGCGCGCTGGGCGCGGAGCTGATGCGGCCCTATGTGGAAGAGTTATCGCGCGTGGCTTCGTGTTATGTCAGCGCGCATCCCAATGCCGGATTGCCGAATCCATTGTCCGAAACTGGCTACGACGAAATGCCGGAGAAAACTGCGCGCCTGGTGAAGGAGTTCGCCACCAGCGGCTTCCTGAATATCGCGGGCGGCTGCTGCGGCACCTCGCCCGCGCACATCAAGGCGATTGCCGACGCATTAGAAGGTGTGCCGCCCCGCAAATTACCCAACTTGGAAAAGAAGTGCCGCCTGTCCGGGCTGGAACCGTTCAACATCGGCGACGACTCACTGTTCGTCAACGTCGGCGAGCGCGCCAACGTCACTGGCTCGGCCAAGTTCAAGCGCCTGATCCTGGAAGGCAAATACGACGAAGCGCTGGAAGTCGCCAAGCAACAAGTTGAAACCGGCGCGCAGGTGATCGACGTGAACATGGACGAGGCGATGCTGGACGGCGAGGCCGCGATGGTGAAGTTTCTCAACCTGATCGCCTCGGAGCCGGACATCTCCAAAGTGCCGCTGATGATCGACTCCTCCAAGTGGAGCATCATCGAGGCGGGGCTGAAGTGCGTGCAGGGCAAGTCCATCGTCAATTCGATCTCGCTGAAAGAGGGCGAGGAGCTGTTCATCAAGCACGCCACGCTGGTGCGCCGCTACGGCGCGGCAGCCGTGGTGATGGCCTTCGACGAACAAGGCCAGGCCGACACTTACAAACGCAAGACCGACATCTGCAAACGCAGCTATGACATTCTGGTGAACAAGGTCGGCTTCCCGCCCGAGGACATCATCTTCGATCCGAACATCTTTGCGATCGCGACGGGCATCGAGGAACACAACAACTATGCGGTGGACTTTATCGAAGCGACTGCGTGGATCAGAAAGCATCTGCCGTACGCAAAGATTTCCGGCGGTGTATCCAACGTGTCGTTCTCCTTCCGTGGCAATGAGCCGATGCGCGAGGCGATCCATACGGTATTCCTGTATCACGCGATCAAGGCGGGCATGAACATGGGCATCGTCAACGCCGGGCAGCTTGGCGTGTACGATGAAATTCCCAAAGAGTTGCGCGACGCGGTGGAAGACGTGGTGCTGAACCGTCATCCCGACGCAGGCGAGAAGCTGGTCAAGATCGCCGAGACCGTCAAAGGCGGTGGCAAGGAACAAGTTGAAGATTTGGAGTGGCGCAAAGGCACGGTGCAGGAACGCCTGACGCATGCACTGGTGCGCGGCATCACCACCTTCATCGTCGATGACACCGAAGAAGCGCGCCTGCAAGCCAAGTTCCCGGTCGAGGTGATCGAAGGCCCGCTGATGAACGGCATGAACGTGGTCGGAGATTTATTCGGCGCGGGCAAGATGTTTTTGCCGCAAGTGGTGAAATCGGCGCGCGTGATGAAGCAGGCAGTCGCGCATCTGATCCCCTACATCGAGGCGGAAAAACTGCGCTCCGGCGACTCCAGCACCAAGGGCAAGATCGTGATGGCGACCGTGAAGGGCGACGTGCACGACATCGGCAAGAACATCGTCACCGTGGTGTTGCAGTGCAACAATTTCGAAGTAGTGAACATGGGCGTGATGGTGCCGTGCCAGCAGATCCTCGACACTGCGCGCGAGCACAACGCCGATGTGATCGGACTGTCCGGCCTGATCACGCCGTCGCTGGAAGAGATGGCGCACGTCGCGAAAGAGATGCAGCGCCAGGGTTTCACGATACCGCTGCTGATCGGCGGTGCAACCACCTCGCGCGTACACACGGCTGTGAAGATCGAGCCTAACTATCTGAATGGCCCTACGGTATACGTCAATGACGCTTCGCGCGCAGTGGGAGTGTGCAGCAATCTGCTTTCCAGCACGCTACGCGACGAATATGTAGCGGGCATCAAAGCGGACTACATCGCTGCTCGGGAGCAGCACGAAGGCAAGAAGAGCAAGGCAGTTTATGTCACGCTGGAAGAGGCGCGCGCGCATGGGGTAAAAATAGATTGGAAAAAATATACTCCGCCCAAGCCATTTCTCACCGGCGTACATAAATTTGAAAGTTATCCACTCGATAAGATCGCCGAATACATTGACTGGACGCCGTTCTTCCAGGCGTGGGAACTGGCCGGGCGCTATCCAAAAATCTTGCAAGACGAGGTGGTGGGCGAGGAAGCGCGCAAGCTGTTCGCCGACGCACAAGCGATGCTGAAGAAGATCGTCAAGGAGAAATGGCTCACCGCGAATGCCGTATTCTGCCTGTTCCCCGCGAACACAGTAAACAGCGACGACATCGAGATCTACACCGACGAATCGCGCAAGAAGGTGGCAATGACCTGGCACAACCTGCGCCAGCAGACCAAGAAGCCTGCGGACATTCCGAATTATTGTCTGGCCGACTACATCGCGCCCAAGGAAACCAGCGTGGCGGATTACATCGGCGCGTTCGCCGTCACCACCGGCTTCGGCATCGACGCGCGCGTCGCGGAATTCGAGAAGCACCACGACGACTACAACGCGATCATGCTCAAGGCACTGGCCGACCGCCTTGCCGAGGCTTTCGCCGAATTGCTGCACGCCCGTGTGCGCCGCGAATTCTGGGGCTATGCGACGGAGGAAGCGCTGGACAACGACGCGCTGATCGCAGAGAAATACCGAGGCATCCGCCCCGCCCCCGGCTATCCCGCCTGTCCCGAGCACAGCGAGAAAGGCCCATTGTTCGAGCTGCTGCAAGCACCGCTCAACGCGGCCATCACGATCACGGAAAGTTTCGCGATGCTGCCCACCGCGGCGGTGAGCGGCTTCTACTTCTCGCATCCGCAGGCGCAATATTTTGCCACCGGCAAGATAGACAAGGATCAGGTCGCGGACTACGCAAAGCGTAAAGGCTGGACATTGGAAGAGGCAGAGCGCTGGTTGGCTCCGGTATTGAGTTATTAGAAGCTATGCGAATCAAGCAATATCAGGTCGACGCTTTCACCACCCGGATATTCGGCGGCAATCCAGCCGCCGTTTGTCCGCTCGACGCGTGGCTTGAAGACCGTCTGCTGCAAGCGATTGCCGCTGAGAACAATCTCTCCGAAACTGCTTTTTTTGTGAAGACGGAGAATGGCTTTCATTTGCGCTGGTTCACCCCTGTTGCCGAAGTCGATCTTTGCGGTCATGCCACACTGGCAACCGCACATGTTATGTTCGAGATACTTGGTTACCCCGAGTCCGCAATTGCCTTCACAACGCGCAGCGGAATTTTGACTGTAGAGAAGAAGGACTCGTTGCTGGTGATGGATTTTCCTTCCGTGCCGCCTGTGCCCTGTTCTACATCGGATGCGTTGTTGGCCGGACTTGGCTTGCAACCTGTCGAAGTATTGGCTGCCACTGATTTTCTAGTGGTATTAAATGACGAAGAAGCTGTTTGCGCCGTCAAGCCGGACTTTGCCAAATTAGTGGAACTTGATCTGCGCGGCGTCATCGTTACTGCACAAGGTCGCGATGTGGATTTTGTGAGCCGCTTCTTTGGCCCCAAACTGGGCATTCCGGAAGATCCGGTTACCGGATCGGCGCATTGCACACTGGCTCCGTACTGGTCGGCAAAGCTGGGCAAGCAAATTTTGCGCGCACGGCAGGTTTCAAAGCGCGGCGGCGATATACAATGCGAACTCAAATGCAACCGGGTTGCGCTTGCCGGACATGCTGTTACATTTATGGAAGCTGAAATTTTTGTTTGACTTTAATCTTGAGGAATACCTGATGAAGAAACTCCACCTGCTTTTCCCGCTGGCACTACTGTTAACTGCCTGCATTCTTTCAACAACGGCTTGTACCGATCAAGCCGCAAAAACCACGGAGACGAGCAACATGACTGAACTGATCAAGACTGATGTAAAACTGGGAACGGGTGATCTGGCGACGGCTGGCAAAAACGTGTCGGTGCATTACACCGGCTGGCTGTACGATGCATCGGCACCGGATCATCACGGCAAAAAGTTCGACAGTTCGCGCGACCGCAATGAACCGTTCGTGTTTCCGCTTGGCGCTGGCCGTGTCATCAAAGGCTGGGACGTGGGTGTCGAGGGCATGAAAATCGGCGGCCAGCGCACGCTGGTCATACCCGCGAGCATGGGTTACGGCGCGCGCGGCGCGGGCGGGGCGATTCCTCCGAACGCGACTTTGGTGTTTGATGTTGAGTTGCTGGGTGTCCAATAAATCCTTCACCGTAGATTACACAGATTACGCAGATTACGCAGATTCAAAATTCCGCCCCGCAAGATTGGTTTAATCTGCGTAAATCTGTGTAATCTGATGAAACTACTAGCCATTCGACTAAGCTGCCAAAAGGCGCCAGCCAAGTCGCTGGTTATGCGGACAACGATTTTTGATTTTCAATGAACCAAATCTCCAACCCCCTGCTGGTCACGGCGCTGATGCTCGCCGTTTCCAACCTGTTCATGACCTTCGCCTGGTACGGGCACCTGAAAAACCTCGCCAGCTCGCCGTGGTATGTAGCGGCGCTGGTGAGCTGGGGCATCGCGCTGTTCGAGTATCTGTTGCAAGTACCCGCGAACCGCATCGGCTACACCGAACTCAGCCTCGGGCAGTTGAAGATCATGCAGGAGATCATCACGCTATCGGTGTTCGTGCCGTTCGCGGTGTTGTACATGAACCAGCCGCTGAAGTGGGATTATCTGTATGCGGCGCTGTGTCTGATGGGCGCGGTTTATTTTATTTTTAGAGCCTGAACCATGAGCCAAGCAAAGCACATACACATCCTCGGCATCTGCGGCACCTTCATGGGTGGCATCGCGGCCATCGCCAAGCAGGCGGGTTATCGCGTCACCGGCTGCGATGCCAACGTCTATCCGCCGATGAGCACGCAACTGGAAGCGCAAGGCATTGCACTGACCGAAGGCTTCGGCATCGAACAGCTCGACCTCATGCCGGATGTATACGTCATCGGCAACGTGGTGTCGCGCGGCAATCCGCTGATGGAGGAAATCCTCAATCGCAACCTGCCCTACGTCTCCGGCCCGCAATGGCTGGCGGACACACTGCTGCGGGACAAGTGGGTGCTCGCGGTAGCGGGTACGCACGGCAAGACCACCACCAGCGCGATGCTGGCCTGGATACTGGAATATGCAGGATTGAATCCCGGCTTTCTGATCGGCGGTGTGCCGCAGAATTTCGGCATCTCGGCGCGTATCACCGATACGCCATTCTTCGTGATCGAAGCCGACGAATACGACACTGCGTTCTTCGACAAGCGTTCCAAGTTCGTGCATTACCATCCGCGCACCGCGATACTCAACAATCTCGAGTTCGACCACGCCGACATCTTCCCCGATCTCTCTTCAATTGAAACGCAGTTCCATCATCTGGTACGCACTGTCCCCGGCAACGGCCTGATTGTCAGCAATGGGCGCGAAGCCTCATTGGACCGTGTGCTGCAGCGCGGTTGCTGGACTCCGGTGGAACGCTTCGGCACAGACGATGGTTGGCAGATCGATAACGACAACCGCGTGATGTTGCACGGCAAAATGCAAGGTGCCCTGAATTGGGAACTGCTCGGCGAACATAACCGCCAGAACGCGCTAGCCGCTCTCGCTGCCGCGCGCCATTCAGGTGTACCCATCGCGCAAGGCCTGGCTGCCCTTGGCGAGTTCAAGAATGTGAAGCGGCGCATGGAAGTGCGCGGCACAGTAAACGGTATTACCGTTTATGACGACTTCGCGCACCATCCCACTGCAATAGATACCACCATCGCCGGACTGCGCCGCAAGGTCGGCGAGGCACGGATACTGGCAGTACTGGAGCCGCGCTCCAACACGATGAAACTCGGCGTGATGAAAGACGCCCTACCTGGCAGCCTGAAGGACGCTGACTTGATATTCTGTTATTCTGGCAATCTTGGCTGGGATGCGCACGGCGCGCTGACGCCATTGGGCAGTAAAGCGATCGTCGAGGAAGATATTGGTGTGTTGATCGGCAAGATCACCGCGGCGGCGCGTCGCGGCGACCACGTCCTGGTGATGAGCAACGGTAGCTTCGGCGGAATACATGAAAAACTTTTAATCCAGTTCAAAAAATAATAAGGACTCCACAACGTGAATATCCCGCAATCTAATTTCCAACTCGAATTATCGCCTGAAGACCAGCAAGTCGAGGAGCTGCTTGCTTCAATTGTGGAAATGGTCAAACAGCGTGATAAACTTACCCTTGAAACATCTTTTGCGCGCATCATCAGTCGTTTGACTGACGCAAAAGCCTTAACCTTCTATCGTTTAATAACGTCGAATAGCGAAACATCGGTTATTCCTATTTTGCACTTCATTGGTAGTGAGATTGTCCCGCAGAAAAAATTGGGTACTAAACCATTCTCGCTCTCCTCAAGCCCACTGCTCGTTGAGCAGCTTTCAAAGTCCAGCGTGGCAGACATGTTTCAAGGATCAGCAAAACGCGAAAAGAATTTGGTTTTGCCATTGCGGGGTGCGAATGGAGAAGTTTCAGTATTTTGTCAGGTAGAAAACGCCTGCAACGATATTCATACCCAGCGGGTTCTTCCGCTACTGCTGGATTTCCATCAAAATTTTCTTTCACTCCTTGCTGATAACGAACGCGACAACCTCACAGGTTTATTGAATCGTAAAACGCTGACTACGCAAATAATCAAGATAATTCGCACACTACAGAACAAACATCGGCGCACCTCGGACAAATCATCGGAAGGCTATTGCCTTGCTGTATTTGACATTGACCACTTTAAGCAGGTCAACGATTCGTTCGGGCACATCCATGGAGACGATGTATTGCAATTGTTCGCAAACTTGATGAAGGATTCTTTTCGTGAAAACGACCAACTATTCCGCTATGGCGGAGAAGAATTTGTAGCACTCCTCGCCGATATAGATACCAATCAGGCGAAAATCGTTCTGGACAGATTTCGCACCAAAATAAAGAACTACCAATTTCCACAAGTAGGGCATATTACGGCCAGCATCGGTGTCGCCTCGATTCGCGCGGATGAATCACCTGCAGAAGCCACCCACCGCGCTGACCTGGCACTTTATTTCGCCAAAGAGCACGGTCGAAACCAGGTTCATGCCTATGAAGAACTTGTTGTGCAAGGCTTGCTAACGGAGCAGAAACTTCACGGCAACTGCGTAAAGCTGCATTAAATCGCGTTGCATGCTTCACAAAGAGCCCTCCTGCTGTTTTTTGGATGCGGCTTCGGAAAGCGACCTACTCGCTTTGATCGTCCAATCCCAGCTCCTGAATCTTGCGCGTCAGCGTATTGCGTCCGATACCAAGCAGCGTGGCGGCTTCGATGCGTCGGCCATTGGTGTGCTGTAACGCTTGCTGGATCAAGGTACGCTCGAACTGTGCGGTTAGCGTATCCATGATGCGCTCATCGCCGCGCTGAAGCGACAGTGCTGCTTGTTGCGCCAATGCCGTACTCCAATCGCCACTCGATGATGCATTCACAGGCGATCCCCCGCGCCATTCCGGAGGCAGATCGGCGATCTCGACTGTCTGCGAGGGTGTCATCACGGTCAGCCAGTGACAAAGATTTTCCAGTTGCCGCACGTTGCCGGGAAAATCCTGCGCGCTGAGATGTTGCAATGTCGCATCGCTGAACTGCTTCTGCTCGACCGCCAGTTCGCGCGCGCTTTTTTGCAGGAAGTATTTTGCCAGCAGCGGAATGTCCTCGCGCCGTTCGCGTAGCGGCGGCAGGCGCAACCTGATCACATTCAGGCGATGGAACAGGTCCTCGCGAAACAAACCCTGCTTGACCCGCTCATCCAGATTCTGATGCGTGGCAGTGATGATGCGCACGTTGGCCTTGATCGGCTGGTGTCCGCCGACACGATAAAAGTTTCCGTCTGACAGCACGCGCAATAAACGCGTTTGCAGATCGGGTGGCATATCGCCGATCTCATCGAGGAACAGCGTGCCGCCCTCGGCCTGCTCGAAACGCCCTTGCCGGGTCGCCGCCGCACCGGTGAACGCACCGCGTTCATGTCCGAACAATTCCGATTCAAGCAGATCCTTGGGGATCGCGGCGGTGTTGATGGCGATGAACGGTTTGTCGGCGCGCGAGCTATGGCGGTGCAACGCTCTTGCCACCAATTCCTTGCCGGTACCCGATTCGCCATTGATCAGCACGGTCGCGTGCGATTGCGACAGCCTGCCGATGGCGCGAAAAACTTCCTGCATCGCAGGAGCCTGTCCCAAAATATCCGCAGCCACTTCAACCTGCTCGGCATCATCTGTTTTGTGCCGGCTTTGCTCCAGGGCACGACGGATCAACTCTATCGCATGGTTGACATCAAATGGCTTGGGCAGATATTCAAACGCGCCGCCCTGAAATGCCGAGACGGCGCTTTCCAGATCGGAATAAGCGGTCATGATGATGACGGGAATGAGCGGATGGCGCTGATGCAGCGTCTGCAAAAAATCCAGCCCCGAACTGCCGGGCATACGGATATCGCTGACGACCACCTGTGGCAGGTCATTTTTCAGCGCACGTAACGCATCATCCGCGGAGGCAAAACTCTTGAACTCGATATTTTCGCGCGTCAGCGATTTCTCCAGCACCCAGCGTATCGAGCGGTCGTCATCAATAATCCAGACAGGATGTTTCATATTAGTCACCAATTAGTCAGGGTAGAGGAAGCAGCACAGTAAAACAGGTGCGCCCGGGTTCGCTGTCGAATTCGATCATGCCGTGGTGCTGGCTGACGAAGTCCTGCGCCAGCGTCAGCCCCAAGCCATGCCCTTCGGCGCGTCCCGACACCAGCGGATAGAAAATCTTGTCGCGCAATTCTGGCGGAATGCCCGGGCCGTTGTCGATGATCTGCACCATCACCGCCAAACGATGGCGGCGTTTGATCAGGGTCACCTGGCGTGCAATGCGGGTGCGCAAAATGATGCTCCCCTTGCCTTGCATTGCCTGCGCAGCGTTGCGCACGATGTTGAGCATGGCTTGTATCAACTGCTCCTTATCCCCGACCAGCGTGGGCAGACTGAGGTCGTAGTCGCGTTGTATAGTCAGGCCTTCCGGCATTTCCGCCAGCAGCACACTGCGCACTCGCTCCAACACTTCGTGTATGTTGAGCGCGCTATAGTGCGAGGCATTTTGCGGTGCGAGCAATTTTTCCATCAGCGAGCGCAGCCGATCCGCCTCTTGCACGATGACCTGGGTGTATTCGCGCAAAGCCGGTTTTTCCAATTCCTGCTCGAGCAACTGTGCCGCACCGCGTATACCGCCGAGCGGGTTCTTGATCTCGTGCGCGAGATTGCGCAACAGCAGGCGGTTGGCCTGCGTCTGATCCAGCATTTGCTCTTCGCGTGCCAGCTTCAAGGGTCTGTCTATGGCATGAAATTCGAGCAGCAAATATCGTTTGCCGAATTGCAGCGGGGTAGCAGCGCAACGCAGTTGCAGCTTGCCGTGCGCATGTGTGCCCAGTGTCAGATCATGCTCGATATAGCAGGCGTTGTTTTGCACCGCTTGCTGCATCGCACTGGCCAATTGCTCGGTGTGTGTGAACACTTGTTGCAGCGGATGCCCGAGCAAATTTTTCCCGCTCACATCAAACAAATTTTCCGCGGCCGGATTGAGATAGGTGATGCGCGACTCATCATCCAGCAGGATAACGGCAGTCGCCAAATACTCCAGTGTGAGATAGGTAAGGTCGGGCATAATGTTAACTAAGCAGAAAACATGCCAGACGTTGTGATGATTATTTCTGCAACCTGGACAGCTCAGTCTTCAGCGCTTCTATATTCTTTTTATGCAAATCCACCTGCTCTTGTAGCGGCTTGATCTTCTCTTCGTACTTTGCGACATTACGATAAGTTTGCCCGTCTGCTCTCTTGAAAACTTCCGGGTTCGATTCGGCTTCCTTCAAATTCTGATTGGCCTCTTCAAGCAACTTCTCCTCGGCAGTCAACTCGTCCTGCAAAATCTTGCGGCGTGTTTCATCTCGCCCTCTTTGCGTTTGATTATCCACCTTAGGAAAACCTGCGGAAGCGGGCAAGGTTGGCTTCATGGTAGGCAGAGGTTCCAGATTCAATTTCTTGCCTCCCTTGATTGGAGCACTTGAATATGTAACATGCCCATTTTCATCGACTGCCTTATAGATTTCAGCTTGCGCCAACATCGGACAGATGCACAACGCGGCAAACAAATATCCAGGTTTCATGTTCGGTTCCCGATAAATTACACAGCCAGTATAGGATAAGCATCTGGTACAGACAAACATTTGCTGATTAAAACAAAACGGGGCGCAAGCCCCGTTTTGTTTTATTGCTGGAACTGCTAACTCAGAGACTGTAGTACATATCAAATTCCACCGGGTGGGTCGTCATGCGTACGCGGTTAACCTCTTCCATTTTCAATGTAATGTAAGCATCAATGAAATCGTTAGAGAACACTCCACCGCGGGTCAGGAACTCGCGATCCTTATCGAGGTTAGCCAAGGCTTCATCCAGCGAAGCACATACGGTAGGGATCTTTGCATCTTCTTCCGGCGGCAGGTCATACAGGTTCTTGTCGGCTGGATCGCCAGGATGAATCTTGTTCTGAATGCCATCCAGACCAGCCATCATCAATGCCGCAAAGCACATGTAAGGGTTGGCGGACGGATCCGGGAAGCGGGTCTCGATGCGGCGCGCCTTCTCGTTGGGCACGTGAGGAATGCGGATCGAAGCAGAGCGATTTTTCGCCGAATAAGCCAGCTTCACTGGTGCTTCATAGTGTGGAACCAGACGCTTGTAGGAGTTCGTGCCAGGATTGGTGATCGCATTCAGCGCCTTGGCGTGCTTGATGATTCCACCTATATAGTAAAGCGCCAATTCTGACAGGCCTGCATAACCGTTGCCGGCGAACAGGTTCTTGCCGCCTTTCCAGATCGACTGGTGCACGTGCATGCCGGAACCGTTGTCGCCAACGATGGGCTTGGGCATGAATGTGGCAGTCTTACCGTATTGATGCGCAACATTATGCACCACGTACTTCAGAGCCTGCGTCTGGTCAGCGCGGCGCACCAAGGTATTGAACTTGGTGCCGATCTCGCACTGGCCGGCGGTCGCCACTTCGTGATGATGCACTTCGACTTCAATGCCAATGTCTTCCAAAGCCAGGCACATCGCGGCGCGGATGTCGTTCAGGCTGTCGACCGGTGGAACCGGGAAGTAACCGCCCTTCACCATCGGGCGATGGCCGGTATTGCCGCCATCAAATTTTTCACCGGTAGCCCAGGCTGCCTCTTCGGAATTGATCTTGAGTGAGCATCCGGACATGTCGACATGCCAATTCACCGAATCGAAAATGAAAAATTCTGGCTCCGGACCAAAATAGGCGGTATCGCCGATTCCGGTTGATTTCAGGTATGCCTCGGCGCGCTTGGCGATAGAGCGGGGGTCACGGTCGTAACCCTTGCCATCGGTCGGCTCGATCACATCGCAGGTAATCACTAGGGTATTCTCATCCATGAACGGATCGAGGTAAGCAGTCGCCGGATCTGGCATCAGCAACATATCTGAAGCCTGGATGCCTTTCCAACCGGCAATAGAAGATCCATCGAAGGCATGACCGTCTTCGAATTTCTCCATCCCGACATATTTGGCTGGCACGCCTACGTGCTGCTCTTTACCGCGTGTATCAGTGAAACGGAAATCCACGAATTTAACTTCGCGGTCTTTAATCATTTTTAATACATCATTTGCCGACATCGACATAACGTTCTCCCAAACATCAAATTAAAAAGCTAACCAAAACCCCAAAGATTCTAAATGCAGAAAGCATGCCACCGCTAATCTGCATAGCGGAACGTTATTGTGCCACAAGCCTGTTATGCAGCACATCAAAAATTTGCACCCAAAAAGAGCGTGGCTAGGACACTTACGCACTAATTCTGTGCGTGACTGCGATGTATATGTATGTCACGAAATAACTCATCATCACGCAGCAGCTCGTTGCAGCGAGCCTGTAGTGTATTGGCCAGCTCAGCAGACTGCTGGTTATCCAAGTATATCTCGGCATCGACCTTGCCATCCAAATAGTGGAACACTACCCGATAATCGGCCAGGTCCACATTATCCAAGCGTTCCGCCAAATGTGCCAGCAAGCCGGGGCGGCTGGGTAGATGGGCATTCGGTTTGGCCTGCATGTCGTCTTCTGGATCGATATGCACCATCACATCCATCACGTGATGTTTTTTGAGCACGGCATGGCGCGCCGATTCGGCGATGAAATGACCTTCCGAGACGCTAATCTTGGGATCGACCATGATGTGCGCGTCGACCAGCGCATTGTCGGCCATCTTGCGCGTGCGTAGCTCATGTATCCCACGTACACCGTGTGTATTAAGCAAAGTTTGCCGTATCGCCTCGACCTCTTCTGCGTCCAAGCCCGTGTCGATGAGCTCCTCCATCGCTTCGAGAGCCAGCTTGCCGCCCATATGCGCGATCATCACACCGACTACTGCGGCCGCCAGCAGGTCGAAAAAAGTGTAGCCGAGCAGGTTGCCGATTACCCCGACGATGACCACCAGTGATGATGCTGCGTCCGAACGCGCATGCCATGCGTTCGCGACCAGCATTTGCGAACGCACCCGTTTGGCCACTGCCAGCATGTAGCGAAACATGCCTTCCTTTGCGATCAGCGCCAGGATGGCGATGGCCAGTGCTACCGGACTGACCGCTTGCAATGCTTCAGGGTGTTGCAAGCGCATGGCCGCAGCCACCAACAGTACCACACCCAGCATCGCCAAAAATGTACCCAGAATTAGCGTCGCTGCGGTTTCTATCCGTGCATGTCCGTACGGATGGTCGGCATCGGCGTGGCGGTTGCCATGACGATTCGCATATAGCACCAGAACATCGGAGAACAAATCTGACAAGGAATGCAGGCCATCGGCCATCAGTGCCTGTGAGTGTGCAAGAAACCCTCCCACTACCTGAATAGAAGTCAACACCAGATTGATGACTATACTCACCCAGGTGCTTTTTTGGGCAGCGGCAAAACGTTCCGGGTGTGCCGGTTCAAAAGCCCCGATGTCAGCCTGTTCTTGATGCGTATTGGTGTGATTTTTCATGTCAGTTACGCTAGTAAGCATCTTCGCCGCACAGCATAACACCTGTGCCAAGGAATGCGCTTCAAGCAGTTTTTTTTGAGAACGTTAAACCAATGTAATAGCCACTGCCTTCGAACCGCTGAACACACCACTCAATTTGTTCAACGGCCGAAAACAGTGGCCTGTTTGGTTGCTATACAACAGCTGGCAAATTACATCATGCCTTCCATGCCGCCCATGCCACCACCACCCATACCACCGCCGCCAGCAGGCTTGTCTTCCGGCAACTCGGCAACCATACATGCAGTTGTCAGCATCAAACCCGCGATAGAAGCCGCATTTTGCAATGCGACACGGGTCACCTTGGTTGGATCAACCACACCCATCGCCAACATGTCGCCATATTCGCTGGTGGCTGCGTTGTAACCGAAGCTGCCTTTGCCTTCCATCACTTTGTTCACTACTACCGATGGCTCGTCACCGGCATTTTGCACTATGGCACGCAATGGTGATTCCATAGCGCGCAACACGATGGTGATGCCCGCATCCTGGTCATGGTTGGCACCTTTCAGGCCGGACACTGCCAGCTTGGCGCGCAGCAACGCCACGCCGCCGCCGGGAACAATGCCTTCTTCTACAGCCGCACGAGTGGCATGCAATGCATCTTCCACGCGCGCCTTCTTTTCTTTCATTTCAACTTCAGTTGCCGCACCGACTTTGATCACCGCAACGCCGCCAGCCAGTTTGGCTTTGCGTTCTTGCAGCTTTTCCTTGTCGTAGTCGCTGGTGGACTCTTCGGCTTGCTTGTTGATTTGGCCGATACGCCCCTTGATTGCATCTTCCTTGCCTGCGCCGTCGATGATGATGGTGTTGTCCTTGCCCACTTCGATGCGCTTGGCCTGGCCCAACTCGGCCAGCGTAGCTTTCTCCAGAGACAGGCCGACTTCTTCGGCGATCACGGTGCCGCCGGTCAGGATCGCGATGTCTTCCAGCATCGCCTTGCGACGATCACCGAAACCTGGCGCCTTGACGGCAACGGTCTTCAGGATGCCGCGAATGTTGTTCACTACCAATGTCGCCAGCGCTTCGCCGTCCACGTCTTCAGCGATGATCAGCAACGGACGACCGGCCTTGGCGACTTGTTCCAATACCGGGAGCAGGTCACGGATGTTGGACACCTTTTTGTCGTGCAGCAGGATGAAAGGGTTTTCCATCAATGCCAGCTGACGATCCTGGTTGTTGATGAAATAGGGTGACAGGTAGCCGCGATCAAATTGCATCCCTTCCACGATGTCCAGTTCATCTTCCAGACCGGTGCCGTCTTCAATGGTGATTACGCCTTCCTTGCCGACCTTTTCCATCGCAGCAGCGATCTTCTCGCCGATCACGGTGTCGGAGTTGGCGGAGATGCTACCTACTTGTGCAATTTCCTTGCTGGTGGTGCATGGCTTGGAGATTTTCTTCAGTTCTGCAACAGCTGCGATGACCGCCTGGTCGATGCCGCGTTTCAGATCCATCGGATTCATTCCGGCTGCAACGAATTTCATGCCTTCCTGAACGATGGATTGCGCCAGCACGGTCGCTGTTGTTGTTCCGTCACCCGCAACATCAGAGGTCTTGGAAGCGACTTCCTTGACCATTTGTGCGCCCATGTTCTCGAACTTGTCTTTCAGCTCGATTTCCTTGGCGACCGATACACCGTCCTTGGTGATGGTGGGTGCGCCATAGGAACGATCCAGTACGACGTTACGGCCTTTAGGACCAAGGGTCACTTTGACCGCATCGGCCAGAATGTTCACGCCAATCACCATTTTGTTGCGTGCGGCGTCGTGGAATTTTACGTCTTTAGCTGCCATTTTTTTCTCCTTAAATACTTTTTAATTTCTTTGGGTAACTACTTACGCTTCAACGATGCCGATGATGTCGTCTTCGCGCATAGTCATATATTCCTGGCCATCCATTTTGAAGGCTTGACCGGCATATTTGCCAAACAGCACACGATCACCAACCTTGACTGTCATGGCTTGCAATTTGCCATCGTCGCCAACTTTACCTTTGCCCACGGCGATGATTTCGCCTTGATCCGGTTTTTCGGTGGCGGCATCAGGAATCACGATCCCAGAGGCGGTCTTGCGTTCTTCTTCCATACGCTTAACGATAACGCGATCGTTCAAAGGACGAATTTTCATACTGATGTCTCCTAAATATAAGGGGTTGTAAAAAAGTGGAAGCGGAGTTTAGCACTCTCTGCCCGCGAGTGCCAATAATCGGGGCAACCCCACCCAATTTCAAGGGCAGAGGTAAACTTTATTTTTTATGGGAGTGGCGGGAGGGCGATCTTGTTATCGGTGCTGAACTGATAGTCTTTGAAAATATGTTCGGCCGTCAGAATTTGATAAGTCCCATCGGCATTGCGGCGAGTCGTGTCCTTGAGGCGGTAAGTGTAATGCCCGCAGGTCCAGCAATCATAGTTGCGCATGTGCGTGCACAGGCAAGTCTTGTCCTTGACGGAAATCTTCTTGGCATCTGGATGCAACGTCACTTCGCGGTTGTATGCATCGATGTAGGCACAGCGGCCATTAGCGTCGAGCAGATAGCCGTATGCTTCACAGTTGGGGCGTATACCCGCGCCGATCGCCGGGCAATTCTTGATCATGCGCATCGGATAGCCGGTCGGTGAAATCATATTGACTTCGATGTCTTCCTCGTTGGCCTTATAGTATTCCTGCTGGACTTTTTCCGGGATGCCGCATTCCTTTGCAACGGTAAAACGCGTCGCCACTTGCACTGCTGCCGAACCAGTTTCCAGATAGCTCACAGCGTCACTGCCGGTAAATATTCCCCCCGCAGGAATCACCGGAATATCAATTTTTTCAGACAACAAATGTTGCTGAATTTCAGTGACGATTGTGCGCAGATCATATTGTGCCCAATCCATGCCGAAGCCCAGATGTCCACCAGCCAATGGGCCTTCTACCACGATGAAATCAGGCAGGCGATTGAGTCTGGCGGTCTTGCGCAGGAACAATTGCAAGGCGCGCAACGATGAGACGATGATGCCCAATTGAGCATCGCGGAAACGTGGGCTATCTTCCATCAGCGCGAATGATCCCAGATGAAGCCCCGCGCTTAATGTGATGCCGTCAATCCCTGCATCCAGCGCGCCACACAGCCGGACGCGCAGGGTTTCGCGCGGTGAATTCATCGTCAATTTTTCCATACAGTTGACAAAGATCATGCCATCGCCACGCTTGGCTTCCATGGTTTTGCTGACATGCAAGCGGGTCGATTCAGCCACCTGCGCCAGATCAAATTGCACAATCGATTTGTCGGCTTTTTCGACGTTGAGTTTGTATTGTTTTTGTTTGACACTGACAAATTTTGTTTTGTAGTGGCGATCCGTAACGGTCGGTAACATCGCGTCGGAAATATGCCCGATCCCGCCCAGCCGTGCGGCTTCCAAGGCCAACTCTCGACTGGAAATATCCACACCCATTCCGCCGATTATTATCGGTACCAGCTCGCGCTTGCCAAAGCGCAGGCGGAAATTATCGACACATTTCATTACTATTTCTTTCTAACTGCAAAATTGAAGTGTGAAGGATGCCACAGATAAGGCGATCCTCAAAATAAAGTTAGGTCTGTTAAGAGCTATTCACCTATCCAGCCTTTATGCAACCGGGAGAAAAACTCCGTTACCTTGCCGCCTACAATATAATTAGTATTTGGCTGGGGTGCGTGGACTCATTGAGCCGAACTAGTCCCGGTAATCAATAATCAGTGGCGCATGATCCGAAAAACGCTGTGCTTTGTAGATGCTTGCAAAGTGGACTCGCGATGCCATTCCCGGTGTAGCGATCTGGTAATCGATCCGCCAACCGACATCCTTGGCCCACGCCTGGCCGCGATTCGACCACCAGGTATATGCCTCCAATTCGGGATGTAACCGGCGGAACACATCAACAAAACCTATCTCATCGAACAACTCAGTCAGCCAAGCGCGCTCTTCTGGCAAAAAGCCTGAATTCTTTTTATTGCCGCGCCAATTTTTCAAGTCAATTTCCTTGTGCGCGATATTCCAGTCGCCGCAAATCACCACCTCGCGCCCGCTTGCGCGCAATTCACGAAGATGCGGCATAAAAGCCGCCATGAACTTGAATTTCACCGCTTGGCGCTCCTCGCCGCTGGAACCGGAAGGCAGATACACCGACACCACACTGAAATCGGCAAAGTCCGCGCAAATATAGCGTCCCTCGGCATCGAACTCGGCGATACCCAAACCCGAAATGACCTGCTGCGGCTGCTCGCGGCTATAGATGCCCACACCGCTATAACCCTTCTTTTCCGCATATTGAAAGCACCCGTGATAACCGTATGGCATGAGCATTTGCCCGGTCATGTCTACCGCTTGCGCCTTAAGCTCCTGCAGGCAAACCATGTCGGCATCTTGTTGCGCAAGCCATTCGTAAAAACCTTTGCTGGCGGCAGAACGAATACCGTTCAGATTTACTGAAATAATGCGCATGAAAATTCTCGGGAGTAGTCAGGCGTGCCATTATAATGACGGTCATCATCTCAACCTATAACAATCGCCATGTCCAGTTTCAGACAAGAATTCATCCGTTTTGCCGTACAACGAAACGTGTTGTGCTTCGGCGAATTCAAAACCAAGGCAGGTCGGTTATCGCCTTATTTTTTCAATGCCGGCTTGTTCAACGACGGACTGTCTTTAAGAAACCTGTCGCAGTTTTACGCCCAAGCGATACTTGCTTCCGAAGTACCGTTTGACATGCTGTTCGGCCCAGCCTACAAAGGCATCCCGCTGGCGGCCGGAACTGCAATCGCGCTGGTGGAACAGGGCAGTAACGTGCCGTTTTGCTACAATCGCAAGGAAGCCAAGGATCACGGCGAAGGCGGCACTACGGTGGGCGCCCAGTTACACGGTCGAGTGCTTATCATTGATGATGTGATTTCTGCAGGAACTTCTGTGCGTGAATCTATCGAACTGATACGCGCAGCCGGCGCACGGCCATGCGGCGTTGTAATCGCATTGGATCGCATGGAGCGAGGACTAGGCGAATTTTCCGCCGCACAGGAGGTACAACAAAACTATGATATTCCGGTAATATCTATCGCTACCTTGGATGATTTGCTCGGCTATTTACAGGTTGAGGGCGGAATGGTCGACAAATTTTCCGCAGTCAAATCCTATCGTGATCGTTTTGGAGTAAAAAATGACTAAGCTCAAATTGCTTGTTGCACTTGTCGTCGCCGGCATCACCTTCAGCTTCCCTGTTGCAGCAAAACTCTATAAATGGGTTGATGACAATGGCACTACGCACTACGGAGAAACAATTCCGCCGGAATACGCCAACAAGGATCGTGCCGAGTTGAATAATTCAGGACGCGTGATCAAAAAGGAAGAAATGCTCACCCCTGAAAAACGCCGCGCCCAGGAGCATGAGGATGCAAAAAAGCGCGCAGAGGAAAATGCTGTAATAGAGCAGAAACGCCACGACAAAACGCTGACCGAGACCTATAGCACCGTGAAGGAAATTGATCTGGCTCGTAATCGTAGCGTACAGCAAATCGATGCGCGCATCAATGTCATCAATTCTGCAATCAAAACGGCAAATGACAACTTGGCGGCGTTGCAAAAAGAGGCTGGCAGCTACACCAATGCAAACAGGAAAATCCCGCCTTCCCTGGAAGAGGATATACAACAAACACAAACACGGCTGGAAAAGCTGCAAAAGGACATTGAAGGCCCCAATACAGAAAAGGCGGCAATGGAAGCGCGCTATGATGCAGACAAAGCGCGTTACATCGAATTAACCGGGAAAAAATAACCGCCCGATCTGGCAGTTTGCCCCGCCGGGAAAACACCTGGTTTACAATTTTCCCCCATAGACTCTCTACAGCATTTCAAAAAGGCGGGTAGTCGTATTATAGCCTAGCAATTCTCCGCGTTCGATATCAAAATACCATCCGTGCAAGGCAAGCTTGCCTTGCTCAACGCGTTCATGTATCCAAGAGAACGTCATCAGGTTATTCAGTGAAACCAGTATCGCCTGCTGCTCGCAGGCGCGATGGCGAACCTCGCTGCTCGCTCCCGCATGTTCCTGCTCCACCTGTTCCCGTGCGGCTTCGGCTATCCCCATCCATTCGGCAATAAAGGAATCATCCTTGGCAACGCCTCCTTCCAGCAGCGCATGGATACCGCCGCACTGCGCGTGTCCGAGCACGATGATGTGCTGTACGCCCAGATTGCGCACACCGAATTCCAGTGCGGCACTGGTGCCGTGATAATGGCCCTGATTTTCAGCGGGAGGAACCAGGTTGGCGACGTTGCGAACCACGAACAGATCGCCCGGCGCGCAATCCAGCACCAGCGCGGGATCAACCCGCGAATCGCAACAAGCCACCACCAGCGCATTGGGTGTCTGGCCAAACTGAACCAGATCCTGAAACTGCACACCGCCTTCAGCGAAATGACGTTCGCGAAAGCGCTGAAATCCTTCGATGAGTTGCTTGGGCGAACTCATGCGCCAATCAGCTTGACCAGCGCCTCGCGGTACTTGTCGGCGGTTTTTTGCAGCACGTCTTGCGGAATGCGCGGCGCGGGATCACGCTTGTTCCAGCCCGAGGACTCCAGCCAGTCGCGCACGAATTGCTTGTCGAAGCTGGGCGGGTTGCTGCCCACGCGATATTGATCGGCCGGCCAGAATCGCGAGGAATCCGGCGTGAGCGCCTCGTCGATCAGATACAGCTTCCCCGCACCATCCACGCCGAATTCGAACTTGGTATCGGCGATGATGATGCCTTTGCTCGCCGCATAGTTCGCCGCCTCGACGTAAAGCGCCAGCGTGGCATCGCGCACTTCCTTTGCGCGCGCGCTGCCGAGCAACTCCACCGCTTGCGCGAACGAAATGTTTTCGTCGTGATCGCCCACCGCCGCCTTGGTGGACGGTGTAAACAGAGGCTCAGGCAGTTTTTCCGCTTCACGCAATCCGGCGGGTAGCGCAATGCCGCACACCCTGCCGGTCTTCTGATAATCCTTCCAACCCGAACCCACCAGATAACCGCGCACGATAGCCTCGATCGGCAACGGCTTGAGTTTCCTCGTCACAAAAGCGCGCCCGCGCACCTGCGCACGCTCTGCGTCGGTCTTGACCACCGACTCAGGATCGATGCCGGTCAGATGATTGGGAATGACGTGTTGAAGTTTGTCGAACCAGAAATTCGACACCGTGGTAAGCACTTCGCCTTTGCCCGGAATCGGGTCCGGCAAAATCACATCGAACGCAGACAAGCGATCCGTCTGCACCACGAGTAATTTGTCATCGCCTACTGCATAAAGATCGCGCACCTTGCCGCGATGCAGAAAAGGCAAACTCTTGATGTCGGATTGCAGCAGTGCTGCTGCAATCATGGAGCGACTCCAAATGCACCGGCAATCTCTTGCTGCACATTTCCAACGGTCTGCGGTATTCCCAGAATCTTGAGCTGCTTTCCATTGGCATCGAACAATACCAGCGACACCTGCGGAGCATTGCTGGCTGCCATGAAGGCACTCCCCTGCGGAGTATTGGGTTCGGTCAGGAGGAATTCGACCCGCCCAGAATATTTGCCGCGAACATCATCCAGCACCTGCATCAGCTCGATGCTCTCCGGCGAATTTTTATTGTGCACCAGCACCACAACCGCTTTCCCTTTGCCTATGCGCGACAGATCATCGCTATAACCGCGCGGCAAATTCATCGCTGCCGCAGCGGCAATCAGCAGCAGGATGCCGCCCACAATCCATTTCATCTTCCCCGCACGCTTCGGTGGTGTGGCAACTTCTTTATCAGTTTGGCTCATAGTCTTCTCCTGTACACATTACAAGCTAGGCAAAGTTGTTGCTGCAATTTGCGCAGCTTGTTTGTTGCGGTAGTCGGCAAGCTTGCCCGCCAGACCTGCATCGTTGAGCGCCAGCATGGCTATCGCAAACAGGCCAGCATTGGCCGCACCCGCTTCGCCGATGGTAAACGTGGCGACCGGAATGCCCTTGGGCATCTGCACGATAGACAGCAGCGAATCCATGCCCTTGAGATATTTGGACGGCATCGGCACGCCCAACACCGGCAACGTGGTCTTGCCGGCAATCACGCCTGCCAGGTGTGCCGCGCCGCCCGCGCCGGCGATAAAGCATTGCACACCCTGCGCGCTGATCTCCTTGATGTAATCGAACAACAGGTCGGGCGAACGGTGCGCGGAAATCACCCGCGCATCATAGACCACGCCGAAGTCCTTCAACTGCTGCGCGGCCTGTTGCATGATCTCCCAATCATTCGCACTGCCCATGATTATCGAAACCAGCGGCTTGCTCATGAAAACCTCCAATATCCTACCGCATGTTTGATCTGCGACGTTGCGTGCTCGCTCGCGGCCTCGCCTACCTTAATGGTTTGACTCGTTGCCCGCTGCGCCGCGCCTTGCAGCTCAACCTGCTCGCTACTGATATTGAAGGCTTTCACAACTCAAGCCTCCTTGTGATAGCGGACGATGCGCTCAACTTCATTCTTCGAGCCCAGTATCACCGGCACACGCTGATGCAGGCCGGTAGGCTTGATGTCCATGATGCGCTCGTATCCGGTGGAAGACACACCGCCCGCCTGTTCGACGATGAACGACATCGGATTGGCTTCATACAACAAACGCAACTTGCCGACCTTGCTGGGATCCTTGGTGTCTTTGGGGTACATGAACACACCGCCGCGTATCAGGATGCGATGCACTTCAGCCACCATCGATGCCACCCAGCGCATATTGAAATTGATCCCGCGCGGCCCGGTCTTGCCCGCAATGCATTCTTCGACATAACGCTGCACCGGCTTTTCCCAATGGCGCTCGTTCGACGCATTGATCGCGAATTCCAGCGTGTCCGCAGGAATGGTCATGTTCGGATGGGTCAGCATGAATTCGCCGATGTCGCCGTCCAGAGTAAAGCCATTCACGCCGTGGCCGGTGGTGATCACCAGCATGGTCGCCGGGCCATACAGCGCGTAACCGGCGCAGACCTGCGTGGTGCCGGGTTGCAAAAAGTCCGCTGCACTTGGATTCGCAACGTCCTTGGGCGCGCGCAGGATCGAGAATATCGTCCCGACGGAAATGTTTACGTCGATATTGGAAGAACCATCCAGCGGATCGAACACCAGCAGATATTTGCCCTTGGGATACTGGGCAGGAATGTGATAGACATCATCCATTTCCTCGGAAGCCATCGCCGCCAGATGGCCGCCCCATTCGGTGGACTTGATGAACACCTCGTTGGTGATGATGTCCAGCTTCTTCTGCGTTTCGCCTTGCACGTTCTCGCTGCCCGCACTACCCAGCACACCGATCAACGCACCTTTGTTGACATCATGCGCGATCTGCTTGCAGGCGATGATGACATCGCTGATCAGGCCGGTAAAATCGCCGCTGGCCTTTCCCGGGATCGCGCGTTGTTCTTCGATAATGAACTGGACCAAACTCTTACTCATGCTGATTTCCTTTTGTTGTAAATTTAACAACTTGTTATTTTACCGCTTTTCGGCCTTGCTCTCCACGGCTATTTAGTCCCATATTTTATTCAAGGATCAGGTTGCATGCAAACTGTGGCGCGGTCATACACCGGACTTGCTGGATCCTTCGGCATGACAGGCAACTTCTGGCTAAGAATAAAGATTTGGGAAAGTTATAAATACCTTCGAGTCTCTTACTTGCACCGCTTATCTGGTTCTTCACCCCGCCGGTCAGTTAGGGGTAGAAACAAGATTATCGTTATCCTATCATTCGACCCAAATCTATAAACGGAGTACATCATGCAAAACGCAAAAGGATTTACCCTGATCGAACTAATGATCGTCGTCGCGATCATCGGCATCTTGTCAGTATTTGCGGTGCCCTCCTATGGCGACTATGTAACGCGCAGCAAGATTCCCGATGCCACATCCAACCTTGCCGGCAAACGCGTGTTGATGGAACAGTACTTTCAGGATAACCACAGCTACCTCAGCGGTGGGGCTTGCCCGACTGCCGTCGCCCCGGATAGCGCCATCAGCAAATATTTCATTTTTACATGTACGGCAACTGCGAATACTTACACCATCACAGCCACAGGCAGGAGCACGATGACCGGATTCGTTTATGCCATCACTGAGTCAAACAGCAAATCGTCATTCATCACAGTTCCTGCAAAAGCCAACTGGATAATTAATAATCCCACTTGCTGGACAACCAATGCTGGTGGGGTATGTTAAGTTCCAGATACAGCACAACGGGTGTCACCCTGATCGAGCTCCTGATCGGAGTAACCATCGTGGGCATAATACTCATCATGGGTTTACCCAGCTTCAAGAGTTGGGTTCAGAATACGCAAATTCGTACGGCTACCGAAGCCATCCAGAATGGGCTTGAGTTAGCGCGAGCCGAAGCGGTGCGCCGCAACACCCTGGTTCGTTTCCAGCTTACCAGCACCATGGACAGCAGTTGCGTTCTGACCACGGCAAGCAGCAACTGGGTAGTCAGCCTCGACAATCCATCGAGCCTGTGCCACATACCCACCAGCGATACAACTGCACCGCGCATTATTCAACAGCGCCAGGTTCGAGAGGGATCTGTCAATACGGTCGTAGCCTCCCAAGAGGTGACGTCCGCTGGTGTGGCTGCGACGACGCCTGTTTACAATGGCTCGATAACATTCAATGGCACGGGACGAGTAAGCGCCGCATCCGTGACAACGGGCAATAACGTCTGGATAGACATCACCAACCCTACTGTTGGGGGAGCCTGCCAGCCGGCGGGTCCGATGCGTTGTCTGCGCATAGTCATATCATCTGGCGGGCTGATACGCTCTTGCAACCCGTTATGGTCCAGCAACCCCGCCCTAACCAATTATGATCCGCAAGGATGCTGATATGAAAATGCATCGATCACAACCGAACAAACAAACCGGCTCTATGCTGCTGGAAGGCCTCATTTCCATTCTGCTCTTCTCCATCGGCATTCTTGCCATAGTCGGTTTGCAGGCAGCCTCCACAAAAATGGCCGGTGATGCAAAATATCGCTCTGACGCCAGCATGCTGGCCGATCAGTTGGTCGGCCAAATGTGGGCGAGCGACCGCACGCCAGCCACGCTGCAGAGCAACTTCAGCAGCCCGTCCGGTACCCAGTACGCGAATTGGCTCAATAGCGTGAATGCATCCCTGCCCGGCGTTTCTGGAGTAGCGGCAAATCAACCCTCCGTGGCATTCACCACCAATACAACGACGGCCACGCCCAGCAGTCAAGCCACCATCACCATATACTGGAGTTCGCCGGACGAACTGGCACGTACTCCTCGAATAACCCATAAGCACATCGTCGTCGCTGAACTCATATAGGTGGCCAAATTGAAAGCGTTTTCTCATCATCGCCTCGGAAGAGATTTGAGTACCCAGAACGGGTATCAAAACGATCCGCGCCGTTATACCTCGGGTTTTAGCCTGGTGGAGATCATGGTCGGGATGGTCATCGGCATGCTCGGCATCATCGTCATCATGCAGGTATTCGCCCTTTTCGAGGGACAGAAACGCACCACTAGCGGGGGCAGCGAGGCGCAGAACATCGGAGCAATTGCGCTTTCCGGCTTGACTGACGACATACGTCAGGGCGGTTATGGGTTTGACACGTTGAATTTAATGGGTTGCGACGTATTGTTGCGTACCGGAGTAACCCTCAAAGCCCTGGCACCGGTAACCATCAACTCAACCTCGGTTCCTGCGGGGGACGCGAATACCGACACCTTGCTGATGGCCTATGGAAACAGCGAAACATTACCTGAAGGCAATAGCATCATTGTGCCAATAATAGACGCGACCCATTTCTCGGTTCAAGCCTTCCTGCCCTCATTCAGCGCCGGCGATTATGTGATCGCAACACCTCAAAATCGCTCATGCGTCCCGACAGTTTCTCCCGCTCCGCCCATTACCATTTTGAATACAGTGACCGCAGTCACCAACCCGACGTTAACCCTGACGCCTGGCGTCACTCCGGCCTCTAGCGTCACTCCCGGCATGCTCTTCAATCTTGGTCCGGTAATCACTATCCATGCATACGCCGTGCGCAATGGCAGCCTGACGATGTGCGACTTTATGGTGAACGACTGCAGCCTTGCCGCCAATACAGGCAATACGTCGATATGGGTTCCGATTGCCGACAATATCGTCAGCTTGCGCGCCCAATATGGGCAAGACATCACCAACCATGCACCCACTATCACCAGTTTGAAAACGGGATCGATGGACGGTGTCGTCGATATCTATAGCCAGACCCCGCCGGGAAATACCGGGGTCACTGAAGATGCCTGCGGCTGGCTCAGAACCCTCAGCATCCGCCTCGCACTGATCGCGAGGAACACCCAGCTGGAAAAAATCCCTGTCACAACAGCCGCCCCCGTTTGGGCGGGCAGCACCGCTATCAACAACAACCCCGCTTGGGCCGGCAGCCTTGCTGGGGCTTCAGCAAACCCGATCGACCTGACAGCCAATCCGCGTTGGCAACAATACCGCTACAAAGTTTTCGAGACCACCGTCCCTATCAGGAACATCACGTCAAGCGTCGCGTTAGGAAGGACCTCAGGATGTTAGTCCAACACACCCACTCTTGCGCCATGCAACCGCGTGCCAGACAAACTGGCGTCGTATTGGTGATCACGTTGATCGTATTGGTGGCGATGACGCTGGCCGCGATCGCGCTGGTACGTTCAGTCGACACCACTAACGTGATTGCCGGCAATCTGGCGTTTAAGGAAGCTACGGTCAATTCCGCCGACCGGGGCACTTCTGCTGCAGTGGCATGGCTGGAGTCAGCTGGCAATTTACTGCTTAACGACAACCCACCCAATGGCTATAAAGCAACCGAACAGCACCCCGCACCCGGTGGTTGGGACAGTTACTGGAACACCGTTATCGTCCCGAACAGTTTGTTTGTATGTGTGCCTACCAATTGCGCCGTGGATGCGGCCGGCAACTCGGTCTCCTACACCATCAATCGCCTGTGCAGCGCACAGGGCACACCCGGTAGCTTGGGTGCCGGCGGCGTCGTTTCTTGCAGCCTCAGTCCAGCCTTTTTCGTTCTCAATTCTAGCCAGGGCGGCGGTACGATTGTTTTAAATTCAGTTAACCAGATTTATTACCGCGTCACCATACGCGTAGCGGGTCCACGCAACACAGTAAGCTATGCCCAAACCGTTGTCGCATTATGATCACCAAGCAAAGGAGTATGTCATGACCATCACCCATAAATTTCTCAAGAATGCAGCAAAGGTTATCATTCTTGCCGCCGTTATGGCGAATGCGCATGGCGCAATCACGGATATCGCCCAGGCCCCACTGGTCACGTCTTCTTCATCGACCCAGCTGGTGAAACCCAACGTATTCCTGATGATGGACGACTCAGGCAGTATGGGATGGGACTACATGCCTGATGAAGCCAATAATTTCTCAGGTAACTATGGCTTCGTCAGCAGCCAGTGCAACGGCATGTACTACAACCCTGCCATCACTCATATCGCACCGGTGAGAGCCAATGGCACCAGCTACCCAGATGCCACTTTTACTGCCGCTTGGACCAACGGCTACAACACCACCCTAGGCACAACCAACCTGAACACCAGTTTCAGTTCTGGTGGCTTTGGACCCGTATCCGCTTTCTACTATGCTTATACCGGCACACAAACCACGAATGCGCAAAAAAATTACGCCAACACGGCCAGCACCTTCTACCAAGAGTGCAACAGCTTTATTGGTTCTGCGCCCGGCAATGCCGTGTTCAAGAAATACCGGTTGGCCACCACCGAAACCACCACCATCACCATCAGCGGAACCACTAGCACATCGGTGAGCGGTATCACGGTGAACGGCCTGCAAATCATGGCCGCTGCATCCGGCGCCGCCACGACCAGCAGCAGCACCTTGGCCAGCAATATCGCGAGCCAAATCAATCTTTGCACCGCTGCCATCAGCGGAAGCTGTACGGTGGCTGGTTATAGCGCCACAGCAGCAGGCAGCGTCGTCACGATCACCGGCCCGACTAGTGCCGCCAATTTCACGCCGGTCATCACCCAGAGCGGATCCATGACGCTGGTCCCCGACGTGTTCCCGGACACCACGGCCACAAAATTAACCAATTTCGCCAACTGGTATAGCTATTACAGAATCCGCATCAACATGATGAAAACTTCGACGGGGCTCGCATTCAATAGCATAGGCGGCAATTACCGGGTGGGTTTCGGCACCATGAACAACAATGGCGGCACCGATTTCCTGAACCTTGCCCCTTTTGTTGACACCACGACTCCGCTCAGTACCCAGCGTACCGATTTTTACGCCAAGCTTTACGGCACCAGCCCTGGCAGCTCCACGCCACTGCTTGCGGCGCTGTCGAGTGCGGGCCTATTGTATGCGCATAAATTGCCCGCCAATACACTGAATACCGTCGCAGCAAATGATCCGATCGAATATTCCTGCCAGCAGAATTTCACTATTCTTACCACTGACGGCTACTGGAACAATGCCACCAACACGACCTTGAGAGCCCAAACGGGCAGTACCTGCAGCGCCACGACCGGCCCCTCGACCACAGCAGTAGGCAACTGCGATGGAACGGAAGTCAGGCCCATGTTTGACGGCGCCACCACCTCCACCGTGGCTACCACCCCGACCACGACGGTGGTTCAAACACAGAGCGTGATACCCGTCACCACCACCACGCCATGGACACGGACTGTGTCGACCATCGGTGCATCGTGCACAGTGACAGGCGTCCCCCCTAACATCACCACAGCTTACATGGTTGATAACAACCGCAATATAGCCGTGGGGGATACGGGAAACTCCGCCAACAATCCTGATAGTGGCACTCCCGGCAACAATAACCGTTGCACTGCTATCGGCACATCCAGCAGTACCATCCATCTATGGTTCTGCCGGGGGACATCCGGCAGCAACCCGGCAATTTCAAACTCAACGGCAACCGATGCGGCCGGTGTGACGTGGTATCTGGTGAATAGCATGACCGGCAACTCGAATGCCGCAAGTTGCGTTACCGATCAAACTGCATTTGGCAATGCTTACAGCTCTACCATGGGTACCTGCCCAAGCAGCGCTTCCGTTAGCGGCTTTATGGTGACCCAGCAACAGCAGACCGCCACCCAAACAGTCAACAGCACCACCACGTCGGTAGACAATGCCACGACCACGGTCACCAGCTCGATCACCACCACCAACGGCTTATCCGGAGCACCGGTACTCAGCACCGTCGGCCCGACCAGCGCTAACGTAAGTAGCAGTACCACTATCAACAGCAACACCACCAGTGCATACGCCAACACGGGCGCGCCAACCACCACGTGCATGTCCCCCGCCCCTGCTGCCGGAACAAGTACGCCTGTCGCTGGAACCAGCTCGACGACGAATGGCACCATTACCACGACCACCCTGTCCACGACATCGACTGTCGGCGCCACGACCACAACCACCACCTCATCGGGGGGGACTTACAATACGCTGGCCGACGTTGCGGAATATTATTACGTCACCGATATTCGTGACGCGTTGCTTGCCAACACCACGGGCGCACTGGGGACCGACGTCACCCCGAATAACGTGCCCACCAGCGGCTTGGACGCAGCTTCCTGGCAACATATGACCACTTTCACGCTGGGACTCGGTGCCCGCGGGAGCATGGTGTTTTCGCCAACCTACCAGACCGACAGCACCGGGGACTTCATTGCTGTAAAAAATGGTAGCCTAGCTGATTCAACGAGTGGCACCTGCTCGTGGCAGGCCAACGGCACGGTATGTAACTGGCCCATCCCTGTCAGCAATATGCCGACGACGATAGATGACCTCTGGCATACCGCCGTGAACGGGCGCGGCACTTATTACAGCGCCGACAACCCGGCCGCGCTGTCAACCGGATTATCCACCGCATTGTCGGGCGTCTCGGCACGCACCGGGTCGTCTGCATCAGCCTCGATCAGCAACCCGAACATCTCGACGGGCGACAATTTTATTTTCAGCTCCGACTTCGTTTCTATAGACTGGTATGGTCATCTGATCCGGCAACAGCTGGATCTGACTACGGGCGCGTTGTCGAATGTTATAGACTGGGAGGCAGGAGCCCTGCTGGATACCAACACTGCGCGCACTATCTACGCCTTCAGTGCTATTGCAACCAATGGCTTGCAGGCGTTCAATGCAACCAACTTTGGCAGCAACGCCAATTTCAACACGCCCAATATCGGCACTCTTTCGCAATTTTGCACCATAGGCGTAAACTGCCTGACTGCCCCACAACAAACGGCTGCCGCCGGCGCGAATTTAGTGGCTTATCTGGCCGGTGACCGCACCAACGAAGGCTATCCTGCCAACCCGGCCAAGTATTACCGTCAGCGCGCACATCTTCTGGGAGACATCGTGGATTCCCAAGCCATCTATGTGAAGACTCCGATGCTGCTCTATACGGACGCTGGCTACAGCGCCTTCGCAACGGCCAAAGCCAATCGCCAAAGCATGATCTACGTTGGAGCCAACGACGGCATGCTGCATGCCTTCTATGCTACCAGCGACATGATGAATAGCTCGACTGGCGACGTCGTTACGTCCGCTGGTGTCAACGTGACTGGCGGCGCGGAAGCGTGGGCCTACGTACCCACTGCAGTCATGCCCAACCTGTATAAGCTGGCCGACATCAATTACTCGACTAACCACCAATACTTTGTGGACGGTAGCCCATTTTCTACAGATATCTGCCCGACCACGCCTGCAGTGCAATGCAGTGGCACGACATGGAAAACCATTCTTGTTAGCGGATTAAATGGCGGTGGGAAAAGCTACTTTGCGCTGGATATCACCAACCCGGCCGCGCCCAAGGCATTGTGGGAATTTACCAACGTCAACCTGGGATACAGTTATGGTAACCCGCAGGTCGTGAAGCTGGGCGGCACCGGCACCGGTGCCCTGGCCGCAGGTACGTGGGTAGTGTTGCTGACCTCCGGTTACAACAACGCCGACGGCTTGGGGCATCTGTTTGTGCTTAACGCATACACCGGTGCACTGCTCATGGACATCAACACCGGGGTGGGCAGTCCGGCCACCCCGAGCGGCTTGTCGAAAATCATCGCGCAAGTGGTTAACCCCTCACTCGATGCGACCCTCCTGCAGGTCTATGGCGGTGACCTATTCGGCAACCTGTGGCGTTTTGATGTCAACGGCAACGTAGGCGCTGCAGGTAATGATGCGCAATTGCTGGCGACACTCAGAGGACCGGCACCTAACAGCCTGCCACAACCCATCACCAGCAAACCTGAAGTTGGCCTCATCAACGGTGCAACGGTCGTTTTCGTGGGCACAGGCCGCTATCTGGGAGTCACCGATTTGACCGACACGACCCAGGCATCACCTAACCTGCAAACCATGTATGGCATCTGGGATCCGCTGTTGACCACCACGACTCCAAGTGTGGCGATTTACGCCAACCCGCGCACCGTTGTGACCAACCCCTTTGTGCAGCAGACTGAGCTCACCACGACTTGCCCTCTAGGCGCTCCAACCACTCTCTGCGCCTTCGGCCAAATCATTCGAACCAGCACCAGCTACCCGGTGAGTATCCCCTCTGGCAACAGCGGCTGGTATGTTGACCTTCCGGATAGCGGGGAACGCCTCAACACGGACCCTATGCTCGAACTCGGCATGTTGGCGTTCAACACTAACGTACCCAGCGCAAGCTCATGTTCGGTAGGCGGATACAGTTACAACTACGTCCTTGATTACACCACGGGATCATTCCCCACGAATGCGGTCACCACGATTACCGCTGCTCTGGCTGCCACACTCCCTCCCAGCATGGTCCACCAGAATGCGAATGGGACTTACACCATGGGCATCGTTGCAGGCCAACATACAGGCGCGCTATCAACCGCCCCTATATTTATCAGCCTGCCAAACGGCAGCAAGGCACTGTGCACCAATGACTCGACCGGCGTCCTGATCTGCCGTCTTGTCAATGCACCGCCTCCTACAGGTGGTGCCCGCCGGGTTTCCTGGCGTCAACTGTTATCTCAATAACGTTTGCCGATGATGCTCAGCCCGCCGCAAGGCGGGCTTTTTTTTGCGCAAAAGCAAAGCAGTAAATTGCTATGACTGACTCCAATGAACCTCACTGCTTCTTCATATTTGAAGAAGCAGTAATAATTTTGCAGCTAAAGATGGATTGAGGGATTTTGGCAGGGAGAAAACTCCGTTTTCGCTGGTACCAGACAATTGCTAGCTCAACAACGGCAGCTGCAGTGACCTCGTCGAGCAATGAGGAGTAACCAACATCTTGGGTATTTCCCTCATCTTCCAAGCTGCTCGGGGGACGCTAACCAAAATAGCATTCCCCGTCGATAATGCAGGCCGATATAACAATGGAACAAAGATCGATACCTGCGGAAGAGTATAAAAAGCTAATCGAAGATTGGTTAAAGCTTACCAAGCGGTTACCTGCGTGCTGGAAGGGGCGGCCAAGGCATTGTGCGCCTTGAAGTTTGGCCGTCAATTTGACGGGACAGATAATTTAATGAGCATATTGCTGATGTATTTCAGCGACGGCTGTTCTATGCGGGAAACATTGGCGCGCACACGTGCCGAGAATGTGGCGCAGCTACCGGACGTTGGATTTCTCAAGCGCATCAATAAATCTGGAGAATGGCTACGCTGGAAGTGTGTGCGCCTGATTCAAGATACGCAGGTGTCGGTGATCAAGTGTTCTGCGCTGGAAGGGCGGCGACCGCTTGCTGTCGATGGCAGCGTGTTACGCGAACCCGGAGCAGTCACTGCTGTTTAGCTGTTGCCTTACACAATGGATATTGACACGTTGAGTTGCCAGGAAATGCAAATCTCCTCATTGCTTGCCGGTGAATTGCTGACCTTGTTTGCTGTGTAGCAAAGCGACGTGATCATATCTGATCGTTGCTTTGCCAACAGACGCTGAGTCAATCATATCCTAGACTATGGTGGCGACGTATTGGTGCGCATGAATTTGTGCGGCCTGCCGTTACAAGATGAGCACGTCGCTCCTTTTGATCAATTACCGTTTACGCACCTTGCAAGCAGGGCAAACGAGAGAGTGGCACTTCACGCTGCAAGGAACGACAGGCACCGCAGCGAGTGTGAGCGCAAGTACTGGCTATACATTACAAAAACAGCAGGAATTTAACACGGACATACTGAAGCCATCTGGCTACGTGGTCGTGGTGACGACTCTGGATAGGCTGGATGCGCAAGGGGTCTTGGCATTGTATCGGTATCGCTGGAAGGTTGAATTGGCATTCAAATGAATGAAATCGCTTTTAGGGTTTGGGCACTTGAAAAAGAAAGATGCCGAGGGGGCAAAGGCCTGGTTGCAAGGCAAGTTGTTTGTCGCTTGCTTGCTATACACCCCTAGTTTCATCTGATCATACCGTTCATCCTCATCTTCTTGGTTACGGATGTATGCTCTGACCATTGTTTCATCGAACCCAGCTGTTAAGACAAAGTATTCGCGAGCCCAATACACCTCCCCGCTAAAATTCCGCTCCGGCCCTCTGAAACGTCTTGCTATCGTTATTGCACTTGCCCTTGATGCAGCCCATTACATTCGACACCGCATACTTCGGCGGTATGCTGATGCACATGTGGACTCCCATCAAACACCCTTCTACTATCTGAGCTTTCTTGTGCTTCGCCAGCTCCCGGAATACTTCTCCAAGGTGCTGACGCAGCACTCCGAATATCCGCTTCTTCCGTTTCTTCGGTATAAATACGTGATACTTACAGTCCCGTCTCGTATGACTTAAACTCTGGTAACCTTATTATTGTGAATCTCCATCCCTTGGTCGAGATTACAGATTCACTCTCACCGAGGCATAGATCAAACCTTTGTAAGTCCCCCGGCATAGCCGGGGGTTTACCTCTGTGAATTACTTGACAATCGCCTTCAACTCACCCTTGGCATAGCGGCTTGCCATCGCGTCCAGCGAAATCGGCTTGATCTTGCCCGCTTGACCGGCACAACCGAAAGCTTCATAGCGCGCCTTGCAAATCTCTTTCATCGCCTTGGTGGACGCCGCGAGGAACTTGCGCGGGTCAAAGTCCTTGGGGTTCTGCGCCAGATAGCGGCGCACCGAACCGCTGGAGGCCATGCGCAGGTCGGTGTCGATGTTGATCTTGCGCACGCCGTGTTTGATGCCTTCGACGATTTCCGACACCGGCACGCCGTAAGTTACACCCATGTCGCCGCCGAATTCGTTGATAATCTTCAGCCATTCTTGCGGCACCGAAGATGACCCGTGCATCACCAGATGGGTGTTGGGAATGCGCGCATGGATTTCCTTGATGCGGCCGATCGCCAAGGTCTCTCCTGTGGGTGGCTTGGTGAACTTGTATGCGCCGTGCGAAGTGCCGATGGCGATGGCCAATGCGTCCACGCCGGTTTGGCGCACGAACTGCGCGGCTTCTTCCGGGTCGGTCAGCAGTTGGTCGTGGGTCAGTACACCTTCAGCGCCGTGGCCGTCTTCCTTTTCACCCATACCGCTTTCCAACGAACCCAGACAGCCCAGCTCGCCTTCCACAGAAACACCTACCGCATGCGACATCTCGACTACGCGACGGGTAACGTCAACGTTGTATTCGAAAGAGGCGGGTGTCTTGGCATCTTCCTTCAGCGAGCCGTCCATCATCACGCTGGAGAAACCGGATTTAATCGCATTGATACATACCGCCGGAGATGCGCCGTGATCCTGGTGCATCACCACCGGGATATGCGGATACGCTTCCACCGCCGCCGCGATCAGGTGGCGCAGGAATGCCTCGCCGGCATATTTGCGCGCACCAGCGGAACCCTGCATGATCACCGGACTGTTGCATTCATCAGCCGCTTCCATGATCGCTTTGACTTGTTCGAGATTGTTCACGTTGAACGCGGGCAAACCGTAGCCGTTTTCCGCAGCGTGATCGAGTAATTGACGCAAAGATACTAAAGCCATTTTTTTCTCCTCAATAAAAATTCAAAGCTGGGTGTTGCGTTCCAATAATCCTGAGCCGCAGTTTAATTCCAATAAATATTTTGTTCTACCATTTAGTGCTTGTGGTGATCGCCGACCTTGACGATCTTCATCGTGTTGGTGTGCCCTGATTGACCGATTGCTTCGCCTATCGTCATCACCATCAAGTCGCCTTTTGTAACCATCTTCAAGCGCACCAGCTCGTCTTCTGCATCGCGCAATGCCTGGTGCTGGTCTTTTGAGATGCTCTTGAAGGCGATCGGGTGCACACCGCTGAACAATGTCACCTTGCTCAAGGTTTCTTGCAACGGGGTCATCGCAAAGATCGGCACACCGGCATTCAGGCGCGACATCCACAGCGGTGTCGAGCCGGATTGTGTCAGCGCGACGATCGCTTTTACCTTCAAATGCGAAGCGGCAAACAATGCCGACATCGCGATCGATTGGTCGATACGTGTGAATTTTTGTGAGATGGTGCGCCGGTCGATCGCATAGTCATCGCCTTCAGCCTCGGCCTTGAGGCAGATACGCGCCATCGCTTCGATGGTTTCGACCGGATAGTCGCCCACTGCGGTTTCCGCCGACAACATCACCGCATCGGTGCCGTCCAATACAGCATTCGCCACGTCCGAGACTTCCGCACGCGTCGGAATCGGGTTGGTGATCATCGATTCCATCATTTGTGTGGCGGTGATCACCAAGCGGTTTTTTTCACGCGCCATTTTGATCATGCGTTTTTGCAAACCGGGCACAGCGGCGTCGCCGACTTCCACGCTCAAGTCGCCGCGCGCCACCATGATGGCATCCGAGGCATCGATGATGTCGCCCAATGCCGAAATCGCTTCGGCACGCTCGATCTTGGCCATCAGCAGACTCTTGCCGCCTGCGGCGTGCATCAGCTCGCGCGCCATGCGCATGTCTTCGCCGGTGCGCGGGAATGACACTGCGAGGTAATCCGCCTTGATCAGTGCGGCGGTCTTGATGTCTTCCTTGTCCTTGTCGGTCAAGGCTGGAGCGGTCAAGCCGCCGCCCTTGCGATTGATGCCCTTGTTGTTGGACAACACGCCACCGCGTACCACTTTGCAAATAACCTGGGTACCTTTGACACCCGTCACGTGGAATTCCAGCATGCCGTCGTTGAGCAACAATACTGTGCCTTCGCTGACATCGTTGGGCAACTCCTTGTAATCGAGACCGACGCGCTCCTGGTTGCCCAAGCCCTCCAGTGCAGCGTCCAGGATGAAAGTATCACCGTTGTTCAACACGATCTTGTCATTTTCGAATTTACGCACGCGTATTTTTGGTCCCTGCAAATCTGCCAGGATGCCCACTGTGCGCCCGCATGCCTTGGCGGCAGCGCGCACGGTTTCGGCACGCTTCATGTGGTCTTGTGCAGAGCCATGCGAAAAATTCATGCGCACCAGATCGACTCCGGCACGTATCATTTGCTCCAGTACTTTTTGATCACTGGAAGCGGGTCCCAGCGTTGCAACTATTTTTGTTCTACGCAGCATGTGTTTTTTATTTCCTGTTGTTGTTGCCGGTGTTTCTTCTTATGGTTGATTGGCACGTTGTTCCAGAATTTCCACGGCAGGCAATTTCTTGCCTTCGAGGAACTCCAGGAACGCGCCGCCAGCGGTAGAGATGTAAGACACTTTGTCATAGATGTCGTACTTCTGGATTGCGGCGATCGTGTCGCCGCCACCGGCCAAGGTGAACGCTTTGGTTTCGGCGATCGCCATCGCGATCGTTTTCGTGCCCGCGCCGAACTGGTCGAACTCGAATACACCGACCGGGCCGTTCCACACCACCGTGCCTGCCTTCATGATGATGTCGGCTATCGCTTGCGCCGACTGCGGGCCGATGTCAAAGATCATTTCATCATCGGCTACGTCATGCGCCGATTTCAGAATCGCCGGGGTGTTTTCGTTGCCGGCCACAAACGGTGCTGCTTTGCCGACCACGACATCGGTAGCGATCGGAATGCTGGCGCCGCGTGCCGACATTTTTTCCAGCAACGCTTGTGCGGTTGGAACCAGATCATTTTCGCACAGCGATTTGCCAACCGGATGACCGGTCGCCTTGAGGAAGGTGTTGGCGATACCACCGCCGACTACCATCTGATCCACTTTTTCCGACAGGCTTTCCAGCACGGTCAGCTTGGTCGAAACCTTGCTGCCGCCGACGATAGCCACCATCGGCCGCGCGGGGCTGAGCAACGCCTTGGTCAATGCTTCCAGCTCTTGAGTCAGCAAGATACCTGCGGCAGCCATGGGCGCATATTTCGCCACACCGTGTGTTGACGCTTCGGCTCGATGCGCCGTGCCGAAGGCATCCATCACGAACACATCGCACAACGCTGCATATTTGCGGGCCGTTTCTTCGGTGCTTTTCTTTTCGCCCTTGTTGAAGCGGCAATTTTCCAGCAACACCAATTCGCCATCGGCCACATTGAACCCGCCATTCACCCAATCCTTGATCAGGCGCACCGGCTTGCCCAGCTTGTTGGCAATGACATTGGCGACCGGTTTGAGCGAGTTCTCTTCTGAGTAAACGCCTTCTTCTGGCCTGCCCAGATGTGAAGTCACCATCACTTTCGCGCCGGCTTTGAGCGCAAAGTTGATAGTCGCCATCGATGCAGTGATGCGAGCATCGGAGGTCACCTTGCCATCTTTGACAGGTACATTGAGATCCGCGCGGATCAGGACGCGTTTGCCCTTGATATCCAGATCGGTCATTTTAATAACAGACATGTTTTTTCCTTTTGCTACAAACTAACAAGCGTAAAGGCTGACATCAGCCAGCCCTTACACGAAACGGATTACTTGGCGATGTGAGTCACCATGCGCATCAAGTTGCAGGTGTAGCCGTATTCGTTGTCATACCAAGCCACGACCTTGACGAAGGTCGCATCCAGCGCAATACCGGCGCCAGCATCGAATACCGACGGGCAGGTCTCGCCGCGAAAATCAGTCGAGACAACGCTGTCAGTGGTATAGCCAAGCACACCTTTCAAGGGGCCGTTTTCTGATGCCGCCTTCATCGCTGCACAGATCTGGTCATAGGTTGCTTCCTTGTTCAGCTCAACGGTCAGATCAACCACCGATACGTCGGAAGTCGGCACACGGAAGGCCATGCCGGTCAGCTTCTTGTTCAGTTCGGGAATCACCACGCCTACGGCTTTGGCTGCACCGGTAGACGACGGAATGATGTTTTCCAAAATGCCGCGGCCACCGCGCCAATCCTTGCTGGACGGGCCATCGACGGTTTTCTGTGTCGCTGTTGCCGCATGCACCGTGGTCATCAGGCCGCGCTTGATGCCCCAAGTGTCGTTCAATACCTTGGCGACCGGAGCCAGCGCATTGGTGGTGCAGGACGCCGCCGAGACAATCTTCTCGCCGGCATATTTACTGTGGTTCACGCCATACACGAACATCGGTGTGTCATCCTTGCTTGGCGCGGACTGAATCACTTTCTTGGCACCCGCATCGATGTGCGCCTGGCAGGTTTCCTTGGTCAGGAAAAAGCCGGTGCTTTCCACCACGATATCGACTTTGGCTTCGTTCCATTTCAGTTCAGCTGGATTTTTGATCGCGGTCAGACGAATCTTTTTGCCGTTGACGATGAGCGTGTTGCCATCGACCGCAACTTCGCCCTTGAAACGGCCATGCACTGAATCGTGCTTGAGCATGTAAGCCAGGTAATCCGGCTCCAGCAGATCGTTGATGGCAACGATTTCAATTTCCGGAAAATCTTTGATCGCTGCACGGAACACCATGCGGCCGATGCGACCGAAGCCATTGATACCGACTCTAATTGTCATGTTTAATACTCCCGATAGTTAATGTAAAAATTTTTTAGAGCACGCTCTTGACGGTTTTCACTACGTTCTCTGTAGTAAAACCGAAGTGCTTGAACAGTTCAGGTGCCGGTGCGGATTCGCCGAAGCAATCCATGCCGATCACCGCGCCTTCCAGCCCGACATACTTGTACCAGAGACCGGTCACGCCAGCTTCCACTGCGACGCGCTTGACGCCCTTGAGCAGCACGCTATCTTTGTAAGCCTGATCCTGACGGTCGAATACGTTGGTCGACGGCATCGACACCACGCGCACATTAATACCTTCGGTTGCCAATGCCGCCTGCGCCTTCATCGCCAGATCCACTTCGGAACCGGTGGCGATGATGATGGCTTTAGGCTTGCCGCCCGCAGCCTCAGACAGCACATAGCCGCCCTTGCGGATGTTGGCGATCTGCGCCGCGTCGCGCTTCTGGAACGCCAGGTTCTGGCGGCTGAAAATCAATGAGGATGGTCCGGTCTGGCGCTCGACTGCGCACACCCAGGACACGATTGATTCGACGGTGTCGCACGGACGCCAAGTGTCCATATTGGGGATAAAGCGCAAGGTGGTGGTCTGCTCGACCGGTTGGTGCGTCGGGCCGTCTTCGCCCAGACCGATGGAGTCGTGGGTGTACACGTAAATAACGCGCTGCTTCATCAAGGCCGACATGCGCAAGGCATTGCGCGCATATTCCGAGAACATCAGGAAGGTGCCGCCGAACGGCAACAGGCCGCCGTGTAGCGCCATGCCGTTCATGATGTGCGACATGCCGAATTCGCGCACGCCGTAGCTGATGTAATTGCCGGGCTTGGTGCCGTGCACGTGATGCGCGCCGGTCCAGTTGGTCAGGTTGGAGCCGGTCAAGTCGGCGGAACCGCCGAGGAATTCAGGCAGCGCCGGAACCAGTGCATTGATGGCGTTCTGCGAAGCCTTGCGCGTGGCGATGGTCTCGCCCTTCTCATTGATCTGCGCGATCGCCTTGGCGGCGTGCTCTGTCCAGTTGGCGGGCAGGTCACCCTTCATGCGGCGCGAAAATTCGGCTGCTTCTTTCGGAAAGGCTTTTTTGTATTCGGCAAACTTGTTGTTCCACAGCTTTTCCAGCCCTTCGCCCTTGGTGCGCGCATCCCATGCTTCATACACGTGCTTGGGAATCTCGAACGGCAGATATTTCCAGCCGATGTGCGCTCGGGTTGAGGCGATCTCGGCATCGCCCAGTGCCGCGCCATGCACGTCATGGGTGCCTTCCTTGTTCGGTGAGCCGGCGCCGATAATGGTCTTGCAGCAGATCAGCGTGGGCTTGTCGGTCACGGCCTTGGCAGCCTTGATCGCGGCGTCGATCGCGGCAGGATCATGACCCTGCACATCGGCAATCACATGCCAGCCGTATGCCTCGAAACGCTTCGGGGTGTTGTCGGTGAACCAGCCGCCGACATGGCCGTCGATGGAGATGTCGTTGTCGTCCCAGAACGCGATCAGCTTGCCCAGACCCCAGGTACCCGCAAGCGCACAGGCTTCGTGCGAAATGCCTTCCATCATGCAGCCGTCGCCCATGAACACATAAGTGTGGTGGTCGACGATGGTGTGGCCGGGTTTGTTGAATTCGTTGGCCAGCAGTTTCTCGGCCATTGCCATGCCGACGGCATTGGTGATGCCCTGACCCAACGGACCGGTGGTGGTTTCCACGCCAACGGTATAGCCGTATTCCGGGTGGCCGGGAGTCTTGGAATGCATCTGGCGGAAGCGTTTTATCTCATCCATCGGCAAGTCATAGCCGGTCAGGTGCAACAATGCATAGATCAGCATCGAGCCGTGGCCGTTGGACTGCACGAAGCGGTCACGGTCTGCCCATTTCGGGTTGGCGGGATTGTGGCGCAGGTGGTGGTTCCACAACACCTCGGCGATCTCCGCCATGCCCATCGGTGCACCCGGGTGGCCGGAATTAGCCTTCTGCACGGCGTCCATCGCCAGGGCGCGAATCGCGCCGGTTGTGTCGTTAAACTTCGGTGGGGTGACGCTACGCGTTGCGGCCATTTTTCATTACCTCTTAATACATCCTCGCGGGATTTGGTTTGTAGTGGAGTACACCCCGTTGAGCTTCATTAGGGTGCCCTGAATTCGTTTGGGTCTGCAATTATGCCGCAGCCCCCCGTTTAGGGCAACCGCCACGCTGTTAGCTTATCGTCAGCTGGGGGATATGGCTTGTCTGCTAAGCCTCGTCCGCGCCGCCCTTTTTGGCGAATTTAATACCCAGTTGCTTGAGTTTGCGATAAAGATGGGTGCGCTCCAGCCCGACCTTGTCGGCCACCCGCGAGACATTTCCGACTTCTTTGCGCAAATGGTAATCAAAGTAAAGCGCGTCAAAATGGTCGCGCGCTTCGCGCAAAGGCAAATCCAGCGGCAGAAAAATCGGCAGCGCCTGTCCATCAATACTCAAGGCGACTTTTTGGCCTTGCGCTTCAACCGTCTGGGACTGCGGCTTGGGTGCATCATTCCTGATCGCTTTAGCAATGGTACTGAGCAGCTTTTGCAGCGCAATCGGTTTTTCCAGAAAATCCACCGCGCCGATGCGTGTCGCCTCGACCGCCGTTTCTATCGTACCGTGTCCCGACATCATCACCACCGGCATAGTCAATAAATCCTGCTCGACCCATTCCTTGAGCAAGGCGATGCCATCGGTGTCCGGCATCCAGATATCGAGCAACACCAGGTCAGGTTCGTTGTCGATCCGATAGGCGCGCGCCTGTTCGGCATTTTCGGCCAAAGAAACCTGATACCCCTCATCAAACAGGATTTCCGATAACAACTCGCGGATGCCGATTTCATCATCCACTACCAAAATTTGTTTGCTTTCCATTATGTCTCCTCAACCAGCGGCAGAACAATACTGACCCGTGCCCCGCCGTTCACGTTATTTTCAATGGTGATGTGTCCGCCATGTTCTTCCACTATCTTTTTCACGATTGCCAGTCCCAATCCGGTACCCTTCGCTTTGGTCGTCATATATGGTTCAAAGGCGCGCGACAGCACGCCCTCTGAAAAGCCCGCGCCATTGTCCTCGACCTGCAAATGAATCTCCCTGTTTTGCGTTTCCGTTCGCAAGGTTATTTTCGGTTGCGCGATACCCTGCAACGCGTCTTGCGCATTTTGCAGCAGGTTGTGGATGACCTGCCGCAAGCGGGTCGCGTCTCCGTTGACTTCGCTGTGCGGTGCGTCCAGCTTCAATACGATAAGAATGGCGCCCGTTTCATACAAGCCCAGCACTTCCTTGATCAGCTTATGCACGTCCAGACGCGACAGTTTTAATGCCGGGCCGCGCGCATAATTGGCAAAATCGCTGACCATGTTTTTCATCGCGGCGACCTGGCTGACAATGGTTTGCGTGGCGCGCCGCAATAGTTTTGCATCGGCTTCATCGAGCTTGTCGCTAAGCCTGTGCTGCAAACGTTCTGCCGAAAGCTGTATCGGAGTGAGCGGATTCCTGATTTCATGCGCCAGCCGTCGCGCCACTTCGCCCCATGCCGCCTGCCGCTCGGCCTGCAACAAGTGGCTGATATCATCAAACACCACTACATAGCCGGCCTCCCCACCTTGTGGCAAACGCGTCCCGCGCATCAGCAAAATCTGGGTGCCATTTCTGCTCAGGCGCTCTATCTGCCGCTGCCATTCGCCGCTATCGGTTTCGCTAAAGGCATCCATGACTGTCTGGCAGAACGACCTCAACAAGCCGTACTTCTCAGCAATTTGACTTAACGACATGCGCTGCATCTCATGCAAAGGCGCGGCGAGGATTTGTGCGGCACTGGTATTCACTGAGCGCAAGCGCAAATCATGATCCAGCGCCAGAACACCGGAGGACAAGTGGGTCAACACGCTTTCCAAGTGTACTTTAGCACTTTCCACTATACGCTGTTGCTGTTCGCTGGCCTGTTTCGCCTCGAACAACTGGCGTGTCATCTGATTGAACAAGCCGGTTAACGCGCCCAGCTCATCGCTACTGCGTATAGGATATTGCTCGGTAAAATCGCCTTGCGCCACCGCGCGCGTCCCTTCTGCCAGCGCCTCCAGCGACGATCCAAACTTTTCACTGAGAAAGAATGCAGCGGATACCGCCGTCAGCATCACCAGCAACAATGACAGCGTCAAGGTGATTGCATACAGCCGTTTTAACCCGAGGCGAGAAAGCGTCAGTTCCTGATAATCGCGATACACCGCTTGTACGGTCTCTGCATCCGCCTCGATTTGCTTCGGCACCGGCTGGGAAAACTGCAACACGTACCGTTCATCCGCTCGAGTTTTGGAATTCACCATCGCCAGCGCAAGTAGCGTCAACTCCCTATTGGGCAAGGTATCAATTACCGCGTATTCGCCTCTAATCAGCGTCAGGCGCAACAAATCTTCATCCAGCTTGTCCGGCAAGCGCGCATTGCCTCCAGAGGAGGACGCAATCAATTTTCCCTTGACGGTGAACAAGGCCGCCTCTTGTGCCACGTCATCATCCACCAACGGCTTAAGTGCACGTTGATATTGTCCAACCTGCTTTTCTGCCAAGAGCGCCGCAGTAAATTGCGTTTTTTTGGCAAGCTCCTTCAAACTATTATCGAGGCCGCTTCTACCGAGGTTGAGCCCGCCCTCCAAGGCCTTTTCAACGCGCACGTCAAACCACGATTCAATACTTTTGTCTAAAAACTGTACTGACACTGCATAGATCAAAACGCCTGGCAGCACCGCAATCAGTGTAAAAAACAACACCAGGCGCAGCGTGAGTTTGGCGCCAAACACCTTGTTTTTAAGCTTGGTGCGCAACCGCCATAATTGATAGCCGACCAATCCCAACAAGCCCGATGCCAGTAGGCCGGTTAAGCCGAGCAAGCCATAATAATTGATGGAAAAGCCTTCGGTGTTTGCGCTGCTGCTGGATAACAAATACAGCAACGCACAGCTGACAACAACACTAATAAAAATAAGATAGGTCACCGCGCGTTCACTCTGCCTTGCCGTCGCTGTGTATGTCGGTACCTGCCGGGCTGATTACCCAGCGATACCAATCAGAATCTAGCGTCCAATCATTATCGGTCAGTGCATTCACCTGCAATGGCTTGGGCAGTTGCGCTATGTCCAATCGCAGCCGCACCGCCGCCATATATTTGCCGTCCTTTTTCACCAGCTCTGCTGAAATGGCCGTCGAACTTTGCCTGGTTAACATGTTTATTGCGTCTTCAAGGCTGGCAAAATTCTGGAACAGCGCTCCGCGCGAAATGCGGTATCGTCCGGTCAATACGCTGTAAGACAGTTTGATTGTCTGTTCGCCCTTAAAAATCTCTTCATCCAGCCAGGACCAACGCGTCAGCGGCGACTCGCCCACCAAATAACGCGGCAGGTTGCGCCTCAAAGCCTGTTGCGCAGTATCCAGCCAACCCCAGCGGGCATGGGTCAATGAAAATTCGCTGACAAAATAAATCGGCGTACCGCGCGACAACGCCTGTTTCACCGCAGAGTTCAAGTTGATGTCATAACTGGCGAAAAGTTGGTAGCCCTCTTCGCCCAAACTAATTTCTACCTTATTGATGGAAATTCCCTCGGCATGGGCTGATGCGGCGAACAGCCATGCCAGCAGCACGCCGCGCAGCAATGCACTAAGCAATTTTTTGCAACAATGCATAAAAGAATCCGTCATGCTGATCATTGGGCAACAACTGGCCATCTATATCGTTGGGTAAAGTAATCGGCAGCCGCCGTGCATCCGGCTGTTGCGCCAGAAACGCCGCGATGACTTGTCCGTTTTCCTGATGAAAAACCGAGCAAGTGGCATAGAGCAATTTACCATCTTGCGCGAGCAGTCGCCACAACGCGCGCAAGATGTTTAGTTGTTGCGCGGCGAAACCGGCAATATCAGAACTGCGGCGCAGCCACTTGATGTCCGGGTGACGGCGTACTACGCCGGAAGCCGAGCATGGCACATCGGCAAGAATGCGGTCAAACAACTCGCCGTCCCACCACGCATCCGGCTCAGCGGCATCCCCGGTCACCAGTTGCGCGGCCAGACCCATGCGCTGCAAATTTTCTGCGACGCGCTGCAAGCGTTTTGCGTCCTTGTCCACCGCCACCATTTCCACTGCCGCCCGCTCCAGCATGTGTGCAGTCTTGCCGCCCGGCGCGGCACAGGCATCCAGCACGCGCATGCCATCATGAATGTCCAGTAATCGCGCGGCGTATTGCGCGCCTGCATCCTGCACCGAAACCAGTCCGGCAAAGAAGCCCGGCAGTTTGTCCACCGGCACCGGCTTGTCCAGTTGCAGCGCATCCGGTTCGATCAGCCGAGCCGACAGATTGTGCTGATTCAGCAGCGTCAAATATTCCGCTGTCGTATTGCGCCGCTGATTTACGCGTAGAGTCATTGGCGGATGCTGATTGCCGGCTTCGAGTATCGCCGCACTGCGCTCGCCATATTGTGCTTGCAGTTCGTCTATCCACCACTGCTGATAACTGTAGCGTCCCGTCGCTTGCTGCGCGGCGCGCTCCAGCAAATCGGCCTGGCTGCGCAGGAAATTGCGCAAAATCGCGTTAACTACTCCACTCAATTTTGTATTTACCATCTGCGCAGAACGCACCGCATGATCGACCACGGCGTGCTGCGCCGCCTTGCTGTATTGCAGTTGATACAACGCCACCAACAGCACGTAGTAGATACGCCGATCCGAGAGCGGCTTGTGCAACAACTCACCCAGCAGCGCATCCAGCTGTCCGTAGAAGCGCAGGGTGCCGTAACTTAAATCCTGCAAGGCGGCGCGCTGAGCCGGCGCCCAGACAGACTTCCTGCCCAGCGACTCTTCCAGCACCTGATTCAGGTTGCGCCCGTCCACCAGCACTTGCTGAACGATCTGGCTCGCGGCGAGTTGTATGTTGTGCATCTAATTTACCGAGAAATGATCGCCAGCCTTGACCGGCATCGCTTGAATAAATTGTGCTGTGGGTTGCGCCTTGCCGCCAGGACGCTGCAACACTTCCAGGCGCAATGCATCTTTGCCGCACGCCACCGTGATGCCATGCTTATCCACCGTCAAGAGCTTGCCCGGATCGCCCTGTTGATCGACACACAATCCGGCCTGCCAGACTTTTATCATCACACCATTGAGATTGGCATGGCATACCGGGAAAGGATTGTATGCGCGTACCGCGCGTTCGATTTGCCGCGCATCCTGCCGCCAGTCGATCTGCGCTTCGCTCTTGGTCAGCTTAACGGCATAGCTTGCCTCGTCGATATTTTGTTTGATCGGCATCAATTTTTTAGCTTGTAACAGGCGCAATGCTTCGAGGATGCTGCTTGCTCCCATCCCGGCCAATTTGTCGTGCAGAGTCTCCGCTGTTTCGTTTGCGGCGATCGGACAGACATGACGCAATAACATATCGCCGGTATCCAAACCTTCATCCATCTGCATGATGGTGATGCCGGTCTCGCTATCGCCCGCCAGAATCGCCCGTTGTATCGGCGCAGCTCCGCGCCAGCGTGGCAACAATGAAGCATGTATGTTCAAGCAGCCATTGCGCGGGATTTGCAGCACCGCTTTCGGCAAGATCAATCCATAGGCTGCCACCACCATCACATCCGCATCCAACGCTGCAATCGAGCGCTGTGCTTCCTCGGATTTTAATGTGGCGGGCTGCAATAGCGGCAGGCCGTGCTGCAGCGCGAGTTGCTTCACCGGACTGGTGGTCAATTGCATACCGCGACCGGACGGACGATCCGGTTGAGTCAGTACCGCAACGACTTGATGTTCTTTGAGCAACGCAGCCAGTGCGCTGGCCGCGAACTGCGGCGTACCGGCAAAAATGATTTTCATATTGATTTATCTGTAGTCAGACATTGTCCACGAAAAACACGAAAGGCACGAAATCAAAGAGCAGAAGAGATTTGATGCAGCGAATGATCAATACAAGTGCCGTGTTCAAAATGAATCAGGAGTGACCGGGGGAAATGCGTATGTATCTTTTCGTGCCTTTCGTGTTTTTCGTGGGCCGCGCCTTTCTCATTATGTACGTAACATAAATTACATTGTTTCGCGCAGCCGCTTCTTCAGCTTCGCGCGAATCCGGGTTTGCTTGAGTTGCGACAGGTATTCGACAAACACCTTGCCGATCAGATGATCCATCTCATGCTGGATGCACACTGCCAACAATCCCTCCGCCTCCAGCGTAAAAGAATCACCTTTTTCATTAAGGGCACGTACCGTGATCTTTTCCGCACGGCTCACCGTTTCATAGATGCCTGGCACCGACAGACAGCCTTCCTCGCAATGGCTTACCCCACTGCTGGCGATGATTTCAGGATTGATGAACACCTTCAACTGATCGTGTGTCTCGGAAATATCTATCACGACAACACGCTGATGCACGTCCACCTGCGTCGCAGCCAAACCCACCCCTGGCGCGGCATACATGGTATCAGCCATATTGCGCACCAGCTTGCGGATAGTTTCATCGACCTGAGCAACTTTCTTGGCGACTTTGTGCAGCCGCACATCGGGATACTGCAAAATTTTCAGGATTGGCATGCCATCATTGAATCACACAGTAGATTTTAGAAGTTCCTATAAATGCTTGCTAATTTAGTGGACTGGATGCAGAATTTAACGAGGCGCAGCAACTTTGCGCACCCATTATATCGACTCTGCTGGAGTTTCCATGCGCAAGATTATATCGCTGATTTGCTTTTTATTGCCTGTCCTGGCCTTTGTTGCAGAGTCTGGTGCCTTTGCTGCCGAGTCCGAAAACCGCTCGGACATTCGCCTGGATATTCGCAGTGATGCCCCTGATCGTCACGTCGTTGTCAAGGGTGACACGCTATGGGACATCTCCAGCAAGTTTTTCAAAGACCCTTGGAAATGGCCGCATATATGGGGTCTTAACAAGGACACCATCAAAGACCCTCACTGGATTTATCCAGGCGACGTGGTCTTTCTTGATCGTAATAGTGGCTCCTTACGCATCGGCCAACCTATCACTGGCGATGCAAGCCCAACAAAAGATACAACCACCACAAGCGAACCTAATGCCGTGAGCGAAGCGGACGGGGTTGTCAGGCTTTCACCCCGCGTGCGCAAAAACCGTAGCCCCCATGATGCCATTCCAAGCATTCACGCCAAGGACATCGCACCATTTTTAAGCCGCCCGCTGGTCATTGAAGAGGGCGAGCTAAGTGATGCCCCTACGTTGATCGGTGCGCGCGAAGGGCGCGTGGTACTCGGTACCAACGACACCGGTTTTGCCAAAGGGCTGCCCTCGGACAAGGGCGATCAGTGGAAGATTTATCGTCCCGGCAAGACCTTTTTTGATCCGGACACTAACGAGATGCTCGGCATTGAGGCCATTTATTTGGGTAGTGCCGAGGTAATACGCTTTGCAGATGTCAGCACAATTGCAATCACCAGCTCCACACAGGAGATTTTCGCTGGTGACCGTTTGGCTGTCCCTTCCCTTGAAGAAGCCAACACCTACTTGCCCCGCGCACCGGAAAACAACATTTCCGCACGCGTAATCTCTGTTTATGGTGGGGTATCGCAAGCCGGGCAAAACACCATCATTACCTTGAGTAAAGGCAAACGAGACGGACTGGAAAGCGGACACGTGCTAGCGCTATATCGTAAAGGCGAAGTCGTAAAACACGAAGGCGAGAAATACAATCTGCCTGATGAGCGCTATGGTTTAGTGTTCGTATTCCGTGTGTTTAACAAGGTGTCATATGCATTGGTAATGGAAACTAAATTGCCGGTGCAGTTGCTGGATCGCGCCAACACACCATAAATAATGATTGCAGATGTTTCGCTTAAGGCTTGGCTGGCACTGAGTCTGACTCGGGGATTGGGCGGCGAAAGCGCGCGCCGGCTGTTAAAGGAATTCGGCTCGCCTGATGCTGTATTTGCCGCCTCCACCAGTTCTCTCAAGTCTGTCGTCAAAGCTGACGTCGCCGCCGAAATCAACAACGGCATCGCTGACGATGCCGTTGCGCCTGCCCTGGATTGGCTGGAGGACGGCAACAACCACATCGTCACCCTCGCCGACAGCGGCTACCCGCAAGCACTGCTGAACATCCCCGATCCGCCGTTATTGCTGTATGTAAAGGGGAGACTGGACTTGCTCAACCGATCTGCGCTGGCCATTGTCGGCAGTCGCAGCGCCACGCCGCAAGGCATCAACAACGCCGAGGCGTTTGCCAAATCGTTGAGTGATGCAGGGCTGTGCATCATCAGCGGCTTGGCGCACGGCATTGATGCCGCCGCGCATCGCGGCGCGTTGCGTGGGCAAGGTAGTAGTATCGCAGTAGTCGGCACCGGGTTGGATAAAGTCTATCCGGCTGCAAACCGCGATCTCGCCCACGCACTCGCCCAACAAGGCACGCTGGTCTCGGAATTCCCACTCGGCACGCCGCCGTTGGCCGCCAACTTCCCGCGCCGCAATCGCCTCATCAGCGGCATGAGTCTCGGCTGTCTGGTGGTGGAAGCTTCGTTGCAAAGCGGCTCGCTGATCACCGCACGGCTGGCTCTCGAGCAAGGCCGGGACGTGTTCGCGATCCCAGGCTCGATACACGCGCCGCAAAGCAAAGGCTGCCACGCGCTGCTCAAGCAGGGTGCCAAGCTGGTCGAGACCGCACAGGATATTTTGGAAGAGCTGGGTGGTTTGCTTGTTTCACCCGCACCAGTGGCGAATTCAGCAGGACTCGGCTCAACAGGCCAAGCCCCCGCGTTGCTTGAACATCTCGGCTTCGATCCCGTAGACGTGGACACGCTCGGTTTGCGCTGCGGCTTGACGATAGCCGAGCTATCCGCCATGCTGTTGACACTTGAGCTGGACGGTCGCATCTGTGTATTACCCGGCGGCTTATATCAACGAATTCATTAACTCACTGCGCAAACCATGTTTGAAATTTTGATGTACTTGTTTGAAAGTTATTTTGACGCAGGCAGTTATCCTGAACCAGACAAGCTATCACGCAAACTCTCCGCCGCCGGTTTTGAAGGCGAAGAGATCAGCGAGGCATTGACCTGGCTGTCCGCGTTGCAAGAGCAAAATCCCGACAGTTATCCGGCCAGTCTTGAGCACGCCGGGCAGCGGCATTTTGCCGAACTGGAATTGCAGCTCATCAGCTACGAAGCGCGCCAGTTCCTGCTGTTTGCCGAACAACAGCACCTGATCTCGGCCGTTGAACGCGAGATGATCATCGATCGCTCCGTTGCATTGAAACACGAAAACCTTGCGCTGGATAAACTCAAACTGATCATGCTGATGGTGCTGTGGAATCGTCATCAGGACCTGGATCCGTTATTGATCGAAGAATTGCTCACTCCGCTGCATTCCGCACAACTGCATTAAACCCGATACCACACGCATGGCAACTAACTTACTGATCGTCGAATCTCCGGCCAAGGCCAAGACGCTGCAAAAATATCTGGGCAAAGATTTCGAGATCCTCGCCTCGTATGGACACGTGCGCGACTTGGTACCCAAGACCGGCGCGGTCGATCCCGACAACGATTTTGCGATGAAATACGAAACCATCGCACGCAACAGCAAGCACATGGATGCGATCGCCAAAGCCGCAGCAGGCGCAGAGAACATCTATCTGGCACCCGACCCGGATCGCGAAGGTGAGGCGATCGCCTGGCACATTTCCGAATTGCTCAAAGCCAAGCGCGGCATGAAGGACAAGAACATGCAACGCGTGGTGTTCTACGAAATCACCCAGTCGGCGGTACGTGAAGCGGTCGCTCACCCTCGCGAAATCTCGCAACCGTTGGTGAATGCCCAGCAGGCGCGGCGGGCACTGGACTATCTGGTCGGCTTCAATCTGTCTCCGCTGCTGTGGCGCAAGATCCGTCCGGGTTTATCCGCTGGCCGCGTGCAAAGCCCCGCGCTGCGCATGATCGTCGAGCGCGAGCTGGAGATCGAGGCGTTCAAGAGCCAGGAATATTGGACCGTGCATCTGGATACCCAAAAGGATCATCTGCCGTTTACCTCCAAACTGTTCCAGTATCAGGGCAAGAAGCTGGAGCAACTCAGCATCGGAAACCAGGCCGAATATGAGGCGATCCATGCCAAGCTCAACGATGCCAAGTTACCGCCCAAAGTCGTGCGCGTCGAGAAAAAAGCCAAGCAGCGTTATGCCGCCGCGCCTTTCACCACCTCCACGTTGCAACAGGAAGCCGTGCGCAAATTGGGCATGACCGCTGACCGCACGATGCGCACCGCGCAATCGCTGTATGAAGGTGTGGACATTGGCGGACAAACCGTAGGTTTAATTTCTTACATGCGTACTGACTCGGTGTCGCTGGCAAAAGAAGCCGTGCAGGAAATCCGCGATTACATCAAAGATAATTTCTCGTCTGAATATCTGCCTAGCACCCAGCCGACCTTCAAGAGCAAAACCAAGAACGCCCAGGAATCGCACGAAGCGATCCGCCCGACTTCGATCGAGCGCACCCCGGACAGCATCCGCAGTCATTTGACCGCCGATCAGGCGCGCCTCTATGAGATGATCTGGAAGCGCACGCTGGCCTGTCAGATGTCGCCGGCGCGTTTCGATACGGTGAGCGTGGATATCCGCCTGGGTGGCGACACTACCTTTTTCCGCGCCAACGGTCAGGTACTGGTATTTCCCGGCTTCATCGGCGTGTACATGGAAGACGTGGACGATGCGACCGAAGAGGAAGGCGGCAAACTGCCGCCGCTGGCCGAGGGCGATGTGCTGCCCATCGACAAACTTTACGGCGAGCAGCACTTCACACAACCGCCGCCGCGCTACTCCGAAGCCAGTCTGGTCAAGGCGCTGGAAGAGCACGGCATCGGTCGTCCTTCCACTTACGCGACCATCATCTCCACGCTGCAAGCGCGCGAATATGCCATTCTGGACAAGAAGCGCTTCATGCCCACCGATGTAGGTCGCGTGGTCACGCGCTTCCTCACAGACCATTTTACCCGCTATGTAGATTACGGTTTCACCGCCCACCTCGAAGATGAGCTGGATGAAGTATCCGAAGGCAAGCGCGACTGGATAGGCGTGATGGGCGAATTCTGGAAAGGCTTTTACAAACTGATCAAGGAAAAAGCCGACATCGACCGCCCAGTCGAGTTGATAGACGAAGCCTGCCCGGAATGCGGCAAACCGCTCGCCAAAAAACTCAGCCGCTACGGCAGCTTCATCAGTTGCACCAATTATCCGGAATGCAAATACAAACGCAGCCTCAGCGGTGAATCGCAGGACGATGCATCAGCCAGAGTAGAGCTGGGCGTGCATCCGGATACCCGGCAACCTGTGCTGTTATTGCGCGGCCCGTATGGACACTATGTGCAATTGGGCGAAGCCATCAAGGAAGAAAAGATCAAACCCAAGCGCGTCTCCTGGCCCAAGGGAATGCCGCTCGAACAAGCCGACTTGGCCAGCGCGCTCAAGCTGCTTGCGTTGCCGCGCGAACTCGGCGCACACCCAGAAACCGGCAAGAAAGTCATCGTCAATATCGGCCGCTTCGGCCCTTACATCGGGCATGACGGCAAATTCAAATCCATCCCGCGTAGCGACAGCATCTTCGACCTCAGCCTGAGCCGTGCGGTGGAATTACTGGCGCAAGCTCGTGATGGCAACACCGTGCTGCGCGTGCTGGGCGATCATCCGGATGACAAAGCCAGCGTGGAAATTTGCAGTGGACGTTACGGCCCTTACGCCCGCCACGGCAAAATCAACGCCACGCTGCCCAAGGGCGTTTCGCCGGATGACATCACACTGGAAGAAGCGCTGGAATTGATCGCAGCCAGGGCTGCGAAGGGACCAACCAGCAAAAAGCCGGTAGCCAGAAGCACTAAGGCCAAGGCAGCACCGAAGGAAACAAAAACCAAAACGGCAAAGCCAAAAACTACAACTACCAAGAGCACAACCACCAAAGCTAAAACCGTTAGCAAGGTAACCAAGCCTGCCGCCAAAAAAGTTGCTACTGGGAAAGTGGCGAAACCTGCTGCGAAGAAAGTTGTTGCGGTCAAGAAAACGGTCAAGGGTAAAACTAGTTCGTAGGGTGTCAATAAGCGAAGCGCATTGCACCGAATGTTTTCTTACGGCGCAATAACGATTGCGCCCTACGCAGGCTGCGATCAAAATATTCATTATGCCCAACGTCCAAGTTCAGCGGATGACAAAAGCGAAGCTTTTGGCGTTCCGCTGGAACGCCAAGTTAGATTCAACTCCATACCTTATTGGCAAGTTGGATATACTCTTGCCCGAACCAAGCGATTTTAAACCACTCATTGGCATCAGCCTCTGTGACTTCTTCTGGGGATGACGTGATTGAGTCGCGCCCCTCAGAAAGATCAACATATAGGCACCTACGGCGGAGCGCTTCTACTGCGCCCATATTTCCAGCTTCGGAGACCTCTAGCAGTTCAGGATGGGCAAAGCGCTCTTTGACGTAGCTGCGCATTTCGTCCTCAGTCTTGAACATACGAAAGCGGATGAAATCAACGGCATCTCCACCTGAAAGGCCCCCAATGAGTTCCATTGTCTTTTGGTCTGCTTCTGGGAGTGCTTCAGCAAATGACTTGAAATCGTTGAAAGTATCGCTGAGCACAGAGAAAATTGCCCAGTACCAGAAGAGCTCCCCCATCTCTTCGTGTTTGACCTCATGTTTAAAAATTCTTTTTTTGG
>JANXXX010000134.1 GCA_025350405.1 Gallionella sp. | reverse complement strand
GAGGTGGCGCGCAGCTATGCGCTGCCGCAACAACTGGTGCAGCGCCTGGCGTTGCGCCGTTACGGTTTTCACGGCATAGCGCACCATGCGATGTGGCGGCGCTGGCGGGATCTGCACCCAGAGATCGCCGCAGGCGGTCGGGTAATTTCTTTGCAGCTCGGCGCCGGCTGTTCGATCACTGCCGTCGCCGATGGCGTGCCGCAGGATACATCGATGGGTTTTTCGCCGCTCGAAGGGTTGGTCATGGCCACGCGCAGCGGCGACCTTGATCCCGGCCTGCTGCTCCATCTGCTGTGCACTGAGAAGATGCCGATAGTCGAACTGGATCATTTGCTGAATCACGAATCCGGACTGCGCGGCATGACCGGAGATAGCGACATGCGTAAATTACTGGTCTCGAACGAACCTGCGGTGCAGCTTGCGATAGAACTTTATTGCTACCGCGCGCGCAAGTATATCGGGGCTTATCTCGCGGTGTTGGGTGGCGCTGATGCGATCTTGTTTGGCGGCGGCGTTGGCGAACATGCACCAGAAATTCGCGAGCGTATACTGGCGGGTATGGAATGGGCTGGCATCGTGCTGGATCGCGCACGCAACCATGCCGCCGCCGGCACTGAAGCTTGCATCAGCCGCGACGATAGCCCGGTGTCGGTATGGACGATTGCGGTGAACGAAGCGCAACTGATGGCGGAGGAAGCGGCAAATTTTTTGATGAACCGATAAGGAGAAACAAGAAGGAGGACTGTCATGAACCAAATAACGGCAGTGCGGATCAGCGGCGAACCGCTGGCTGTGGAGGAGCTGGCACACATCCATGCCTACTGGCGCGCTGCAAATTATCTTTCGGTCGGGCAAATCTACCTGCTCGACAATCCCTTGTTGCGCGAGCCATTAAAAATCGAACACGTGAAACCCAGGCTGCTCGGCCATTGGGGCACGACGCCGGGGCTGAACTTCATCTACGCGCATCTCAATCGCATCATCAAGCAGCATGATCTCGATGTGCTTTACGTCGCCGGTCCCGGTCACGGCGGCCCGGCGCTGGTCGCGAATACCTGGCTCGAAGGCAGTTACAGCGAGTTCTATCCGAACATCGCGCGCGACGCGGCGGGAATGAAGCAGTTGTTCCGGCAGTTTTCCTTCCCCGGCGGCATCGGCAGTCATGTCACCGCCGAGACGCCGGGCTCTATCCACGAAGGCGGCGAACTCGGCTACTCGATCTCGCACGCATATGGCGCCGCGTTCGACAACCCCGATCTGATCGTCGCTTGTGTGGTGGGCGATGGCGAGGCCGAGACCGGGCCGCTCGCCACGGCTTGGCATTCGAATAAATTTTTGAATCCGGCGCTCGATGGCGCGGTGCTGCCCATCCTGCATTTGAACGGCTACAAGATCGCCAATCCCACGGTGCCCGCGCGCATCCCGCGCGCAGAACTCGAAAGTTTGTTTGCCGGTTACGGCTACCGCCCGTATTTTGTAGAGGGTGACGAACCTCATGCCATACATCAACTGATGGCTGCCACGCTCGACACCGTGTTCGCCGAGATCAAGGCTGTACAGCAGCGTGCGCGTGCACAAGGCAACACCGAGCGGCCGCGCTGGCCGATGATCATCCTGAAGACGCCCAAGGGCTGGACCGGACCCAAGGAAGTCGACGGCAAGCAGACCGAAGGCAGCTGGCGTTCGCATCAGGTGCCGTTCGGCGAACTGGCGACTCAGCCCGGCCATCTCAAGCTGCTCGAACAATGGATGCACAGCTATCACCCGGAAGAATTGTTCGATGAGTCCGGCGCGCTCAAGGCAGAGCTGGCTGCGCTCGCCCCCAGCGGCGACCGGCGCATGGGCGCCAACCCGCATGCCAACGGCGGCGCGCTGCTCAAGGATTTGCGCCTGCCGGATTTTCGCGATTACGCCGTAGCAGTTGCGGAGCCGGGTGCAACGGCGGCGGAATCCACTCGCGTGATGGGTGATTTTTTGCGCGATGTGATGAAGCTCAATCGCGAGGCGCGCAACTTTCGCGTCGTTGGCCCAGACGAAACTGCATCCAACCGCTTGGGCGCATTGTTCGAAGTGACCGACCGCGCCTGGGACGCCGAACGTTTGGCAGGAGATGACCATCTTGCACCCGACGGGCGCGTGATGGAAATCCTGTCCGAACACACTTGCCAAGGCTGGCTCGAAGGCTATCTGCTGACTGGTCGCCACGGCTTGTTCTCCTGCTACGAAGCCTTCATCCACATCATCGATTCGATGTTCAACCAGCATGCCAAATGGCTCAAGGTGAGCAAGGAAGTTCCGTGGCGGCGGCCGATCGCTTCGCTCAATTATCTGCTCACCTCGCACGTCTGGCGCCAGGACCACAACGGCTTCTCGCATCAGGATCCGGGCTTCATCGACCATGTGATCAACAAGAAGGCCGACATCATCCGCGTGTATCTGCCGCCCGACGCCAACACGCTGCTCTACGTCACCGATCAATGTTTGCGTTCGCGAGACTTCGTCAATGTCATCGTCGCCGGCAAGCATATGGAACCGCAATGGCTCAGCATGGATGCGGCGATCAAGCACTGCGCCTCCGGTATCGGCCTCTGGGAATGGGCGAGCAACGATCAGGGAAGCGAGCCGGATGTGGTGATGGCGGCGGCGGGCGACGTGCCTACTCTGGAAATGCTCGCTGCGGTCGATCTGCTGCGGCGACATGCACCAGAGCTCAAAGTGCGCGTGATCAACATCGTCGATCTGATGACCCTGCAACCCCAGGAAGAGCATCCGCACGGGCTGGCCGATCGCGATTTCGACGCGCTGTTCACCGCCGACAAGCCTATCATTTTTGCCTACCATGGTTACCCGTGGCTGATCCATCGCCTCACTTACCGGCGCACCAACCACAAGAATCTGCATGTGCGCGGCTACAAGGAGGAGGGCACCACCACCACGCCGTTCGATATGGCCGTGCTGAACGATCTCGACCGCTACCATCTGGTCATGGATGTGGCCGACCGCGTCACAAAGATCGCAGACCAGGCCGCTTACCTGAAACAGCATATGCGCGACAAGCTCATCGAACACCGCCAGTACATCACACAACACGGCCAGGATATGCCGGAGATACTGGAGTGGAAGTGGCCTCACGCAACAGGGAATGCACCATGATTTCACAACACGCCAACCAGTTGCGTAGCCTGGAGGGACTGGGCCAGAGCCTGTGGCTGGATTACATCGAGCGGGCGCTGCTCGTAAACGGCGAATTGGAACGCTTGATCCGCGATGACGGCATCAGCGGCGTCACTTCCAATCCGGCGATTTTCGAGAAGGCGATTTCACAACATGCCGAGTACGATGCGGCGATCGCGGAATTTGCGCGCCGTGGTCCTGATGCGCAGAAAAATTACGATGCACATAAGATCTATGAGGAACTTGTGGTCGAAGACGTGCGCTTGGCGGCGGATCTGCTGCGCAACGTTTACGATACCAGCCGCAGGCGCGATGGCTATGTGAGCCTGGAGGTCTCGCCGCAATTCGCATACGACACCGCGGCGACGGTCGCCGAGGCGAAGCGGTTGTGGGATCGCGTAGCGCGGCCCAACCTGATGATCAAGGTGCCTGCGACGCGAGCGGGACTGCCCGCGATCCGGCAATTGATCGCCACGGGCATCAACGTCAATGTGACGCTGCTGTTCGGCGTCGCGCGCTATCGTGAGGTGGCCGAGAGCTATCTTGCCGGCATGGAAGATCGTCTGGCGAATGGCGCCGCACTCGATCACGTCGCCTCGGTTGCGAGCTTCTTCTTGAGTCGCATCGACACTTTGGTAGACGGTTTTCTCGACCGCGACGGGGCGCAAGCGCAGGCATTGCGCGGGCGGGCGGCGATCGCCTGCGCGCGTCTGGCCTATCAGGAATATCAAGGACTGGTAAGTAGCGCGCGTTGGCAGGCGCTGGCAACACATGGCGCACGCTCGCAACTGCTGTTATGGGCATCCACTTCGACCAAAGATCCGGCCTACGCTGACGTGATGTATGTCGAAGCATTGATCGGCCCGGACACTGTCAACACCCTGCCGCCCGAAACCATAGTGGCCTACCGCGACCACGGCAACCCGGCATTGCGCCTGGAGCAGGAACTGGAAGCTGCGCGCGCCTTGCCCGGGCAACTCGCCGCGCTTGGGTTAGACTTGGATACGGTGAGCGATGAATTGGAACACCAGGGTGTGCAGAAATTCATCGAGCCGTACGAGCGGCTGCTCGCCACATTGGCGCGGCGCGCGACCGAACTTGCAACCTCAGGAAGGTGACGATCATGCTCGACGAATTTCTCCATGAACCGCGCGTCGCATACTTCTCGATGGAGATAGCGCTGCGCAATAAAATCCCGACCTACGCCGGGGGGTTGGGTGTGCTCGCCGGCGACACCTTGCGCTCGGCCACCGACCTTGAACTGCCGATGGTGGCAGTGAGCCTGGTCAGCCGCGCCGGTTACTTCCGGCAAGAGATCGACGCTCAAGGCCATCAACTGGAACATGCCGGGACATGGGACCCCAAGCGCTGGGCGCAACCGCTCGATGCCAAGATCGCCGTGCATATCGAGGGCCGCACGGTCTGGATAGGCGCATGGTTGCATGTGCTGGAAGGCAACATGGGCGGCCGTCAGCCAGTATTGCTGCTCGATACCGACCTGGATGAGAACAGCAGCGATGACCGCGAGATCACCCACTACCTCTATGGCGGCGACAATGCCTACCGGCTCAAACAGGAAATCGTGCTGGGCATCGGCGGCGTGCGCATGCTGCAGGCACTCGGCTTCACGATACGGCATTACCACATGAACGAGGGACACTCCGCGTTGCTCGGGCTGGAACTGATGCGGCGCTATACTTACTCTGTCGAAGAAGTGCGGCCCGATGAACCGCTCTACGACCTGCCGCGCGTACGCGACCTGTGCAGCTTTACCACCCACACTCCGGTCGAGGCCGGCCATGACCGTTTCCCTTACGACATGGTACAGCGCGTGCTCGACAACGATTTCGACATCGGAATCATCAAGCATCTGGCCGGCACGGATAGCCTGAACATGACACGGCTGGCACTGAACCTGAGCGAATACGTCAACGGCGTCGCGAAGAAACATGCCGAGGTGTCGAATGCGATGTTCCCCGGCTACAAGGTTCACGCGATCACCAACGGCGTGCATCCGTTCACATGGGCAGCCAAAAGCTTTCGTCAGCTTTACGATCAGTACCTGCCGGGCTGGTGCCACGAGCCGCAGTTGCTGGTGCGTGCCGACTGTTGCATTCCGGATATCGCGATCTGGGAAGCGCACGTGCAGGCGAAACAGCAGCTGATCGAGAAAGTACAGACGCTCACCGGGGTGGCACTGCAGCCGAACATCCCGATCTTCGGCTTCGCCCGGCGTATGACCGCCTACAAGCGACCGGATCTTTTGTTCTCCGAACTCGAACGGTTGCAGGCGATTGCACTCAAGCACCCGTTCCAGATTGTGCTCGCCGGCAAGGCGCATCCGAATGACGAAAATGGAAAACGGATAATCGAGCAACTGCATGCGCATGCCCAAGCTCTGTCCGGTACGATCACGGTCGTCTATCTGCCCGACTATGATATGGCGCTCGCACAGTCGCTGACCGCCGGGGTGGACGTATGGCTCAACACGCCACTGCCGCCGTTCGAGGCTTCGGGCACCAGTGGCATGAAAGCCGCGTTCAACGGCGTGCCCAACCTGTCGGTACTCGACGGCTGGTGGATCGAGGGTTGCATCGAGGGCGTGACCGGATGGGCGATCGGCGATGCGGCGGGCGTGACCGACGGCGACGCGCGCGCACTTTACGACAAACTAGAACAGGTGGTGCTGCCGCTTTATTTCAGTGACGATCACGGCGGGTGGATCAAGGTGATGAAAGGTGCGATCAGCAAGAACGCCTCCTACTTCAACAGCCATCGGATGATGAGGCGTTATGCGACGGAGGCGTATGCACGGTGAGATTCATTTTGGTCTCGGTGATTACGAATGCGTTGCAGCTGAGTCTGGTGAAGTTATAAAGAGAATAGCTACATCTGAAGTTTGTTTTTGAGTTGGCAGATCGCTATTCAACCACCAGTTTTTTGTGAAGAATGGTGTATCGTTCACGATTCTGTTTGCGATTATCGAATAGGAGCTTTTCAATGGTGCGTGACGCCTGAATTTCACTATCAAGAAGTTTTAGAAATGCCTCCATTTCGCTACCGCTTGTTTGAAAGTTTTGAAACGAAAACATGAAATCGAACTGTGACCCATGCCGAAAGAGCAAACCGGGTAAAGCATTTTCGCTACGGTTTCCTAGCATTACACCATAACGAAGATAGGGGTAGACCGAGCGATGTGCTGCTGCCTTAGTGCTGTAGGTAATTGCATCATGGGTTGTGATATTTGTAATCTTTGCTTCAACGATGACGCGTGGTCTCCAACTGCCGTCTTTATTTCGTTCAATGATTGCGAGATCTGTTTCGAAGGATGTCATTACTGTATTTGGCTTATCGTCTTGCTTGTGAGCGGAGATTTCAAACCCGTATGGCAAGCGAAACCCCGTTTCAATCTCCAAACCGCTGTTCTGAAACATTGGTTTATCGCGAACATGCTTTGCAATTTCCTCTACCCACTCAACCTCAGTCATCAGCACTACCTCCCTGATTTCAAACTGCTGCGGATGCTAACACGACAACCGCCCCGATAAAAGTTGTGCGGACTGGTTTTCACTCCTTCCCCTTTGCAGGGGGAAGGTGGGGATGGGGGTAGAAGTGTGGAGAAGTATCAGAGTTTCTACCCCCTCCCTAGCCCTCCCCCTGCAAGGGGGAGGGGATGTTGCGCGTGGTGAGCAGTATAACCTTGCGCGCACTTTGCCGAAGGCCTTGCCATGCCGATTGCCCGCTGATGCTGTTGCCTTGCTGATCGCAGCCGCGAATGAAATAGAGGGTCCGCTTGTAATAACCTACAATAATGCTATATTAATTCAGGCTGCATAAATATTTTGGCAGTCTGCTGGATCAATAGAATTTCTTTTTTCACTAACAAAGGAGAATTCATCATGAACTTGTTCAGAGTTGCTTTAACCCTTATTCTTTCCCTGTCGATACTAACCATCCCCGGCGCATTTGCCGCGGACGACAAAGTGAGCGCCGCGACACGCACGATGGCTGAAATCATGAGCCATCTGAATCACTACCCGAGTGATGCTGAAAAAGACAAGCTGAATAAATTGGCTGCCGACGCCGCGACTTCCGCTGATGAGAAGACGGTTGCTCAGGCGCTGGTCAATCTGAAGCACCAGGTTGCCGATGCCGACAAGCCCAAGCTGGAGGCGGTTACAAAAGATGCGGCTGCACCCGCTGCCGTGAAAAGTCTGGCGAGCATCCTGCTCAGCCTGAGTCATCATCCGTCCGACGCGGATATCGCCAAGCTGAAGCAAATTGCGAAGTAGCTCATGTCGGCGCAATGGCTTTTTGCTATTGCGCCGAATGTGGCGACCCTTTGCCCTACGCACTGGTCTCGTTTCTTAATGTGACAGAGCTGAAGCCGCTTCCTTTGCCAGAATGGCATGCACGACCTTGGTCGGATGTATTCCGTCCCAGAACAGGAAATCATCGGGCATGTCGCACTTGAAAGGTGCAACGTTGGGCGTTATGCACGCCGTTGTCACTTCACGCAGTCCAAACGACGCCGGGTTGGCGGACAAGTCGTTGAGCTTCTGGAACAAGTCAAGCTTGGTGATCTGGATGCCCGGCAGGGCTGACGCGCCAAGCAGCAGCGTGTTCAGGTTTTCATTATACAAATGCGAAAAATATTCGGCGACGTGCCCGATGCCGGGGAACAGGCTATCCATCATGCGCACAGCTGGCACTAGCCGGAAATTTGGCACGTTCAGCACCAGGAATTTCCTTGCCCCTGCCGCATACAAGGCACCGAAGTTGTCGTTCACCGCAATAAGTGCGGCGGAGATGATGGCTCCGCTATCGCCAAGTCTCGGATCCGCGAAAGCAGCAATTGCGTCGCGGACGTCGTTGCCGCCAAACTCTATTACGTACAAGTCATCAGGCGAGGCCACGCCGCCTGCATCGCGCATATAAGCATTTACCTGAGCCGTCAGGTTGACATTCTTCCCGTCATTCCTGGCCCTGGCACCGCCGACTGCGTAGTTGTTTGAGTTGGTATTCGACCCACGGAAGGCGGGAAGGGCGCTCCCGGCGATACCCGGCATCAGCGCGAACTGTTCGATCCAGGTGGCCCCGTTGCTGAAATGATTGCCGCCTGTCGAGTAGGGTGCGTCCGGAACAAGGAAATCCTCCGGCTTGAACATGGCGTAGGGGGGCGTGTTCGTTTGTCCCTTCAGTACGAAAGCGTTACCGGGATCAGACAAACTGGTTCCGAAAACCACGATATTTGCAAAACCGGTTTGCGCCGCGGCCCAGGCAGGCACTTGCACAGCAAGAACCAATAAGCCAATGACTACACATTTGATGATTGATGTCATTTTCATTTTTGTACCCTCCAATTAGAAATTCAGAAGCCACGATGGTATTTCGTTGTCTGCTTCCCACCCCATCAGGAATTTTGTTGGGGCATAAAACTAACTATACTCCGAGTGTTTCGTGAATCAAGCAAATTCAGGGCACCTCAATCTTGAGGTTGTCGAAAGGGAAGTGGGCATGCGGATGATGTGGAACTTTTCCTTTCTTCATGGCTACTAATGATTGTGTGATCGTCAACAATTATTAGCCGTGCTACGTTATTGAAGTTTCTGAAGGTTCGACCCCTAATCCCGGAGGTGAAGCCATGAAATATGTACCCAGCCTTCCGCCGCTTGTCACCGGACCGGCAGACAGTTTGGACGTGTATGCACTAAGCAGTGTTAAAGCGGCCAAGCCTGTTCAGGAGCGCACTTTGCCGCCGCTGGTTGTGCACCGGCAAATGCAATTCGATGCTGCCCCCTCGGAAATTACCAAGCGGCAGGAGAGGCGGAATGATCCGCATGTTCAAGGGGAACGCCGGACGTACTGCCGCCGTATCGACCATCCATCTTTGCTGGCCGAGTTGCGCTCACGGATGGAGCGGCGCCGACGCAAACAGAGAATGAACGACACGATGGAACACGTGGATGAGGAAGTTTAGAAGCTGATGTGCTGTTCGCGCAGACCTTTGAGGCCTGAGGTTTGATCAACTTTTAAGTTTAATGGCCAGCACAGCCTGGTTACGCAAAGTGCGCAGCAACGACAGTTGTTGTTGTGACAGGTTGAGAGCATTGGCTTCCAGCATGTCCGCATAAATCAAACCTATCGCCTTTTCCTTTACCATGATCGGTAGCAGTATGAAGCAGGGTGCATTGATGGTGTCCCTATACCAGGCCGGGATCTTGTCGGCGATGTTGGGTGCGTGTATATCCTCGATTGCAATATCCAAACCTTTTTCGATGGCAAGGTGAAATGCGTCCGGCACGAAAGCCAAGGGGAAGCGGAAGCGCTGGATCACCGCGTCAATTTCAGCGCCAAATCCAAATCGGGCGACCATGGAATTTTGTTTGTTGTCGCGAATCATGATAACGGCGCGACCAAATCCTATGCCGCGATAAATCGCCTCCAGAATCATTTGCAACACATCATTAAGATTGTAGTCGCCCATCAAGGAGGAGGTCACGTCCTGGATGCCCGCGCTGAGTTCCTCTTCCGGACTATGCGTAAGCACATCTTCCAGTGATATGGTTTGATCCAGCTGGGTTATGCCGCCCAAGTTATCCATTCTTATTTCTATTGCCCGATCTTCCGGATGAGAGTCTTCGACCCATTTGCGTACGCTGTCCAGAAAAGCGTTCTTGGCGGTGCTAATGCCCAAAATACCTGTGCGCAGAATTAATTCATTGAGCCCGGCCTTGACCGCATGTGTTAATTCCCGTTCTGTCAGATTGATGGCATTCTCGTATCGTTGGATCAGATTGAGTAGCAACTTTTGTTTATCCGCGACGGCAGTAGTTGCCGCGATATCACACAATTCATGCGCAAGATTTACCGTTACAGTCAGGGACTCCAGATCACTATGGGTGGAATGAATTTTTTTGTCGCTTAGTTTGCGCATTCCGGCAATCAAGCGCGGGGGGAAATGCCAGCTTTTCGCTACACTCACCCCCAATTGGGGGTAAGTGACCCCTAGTACTTTAAGCGCGGCTTTTTCCGGGCTTTCTCCTCGCTCGATCAAGCGGGAAATTTCCTGGCTTTCGTCAAAAAAGTAGAAGGTGGCCAACATCCTTCCCAAATTGTGAAACATGGAGCAGACTATCATTTCTTCGCTATCGCTGACATCGTGCTTGGCTGACAGATGTGCAGCAACGACGCTGGAAAGAATGGACCGTAATATTTCATCCTTGAGCTGCGCAGCCTGAGCTTTGTTCTGCAGGAACTCCAGCAGAATGAGCGTCATGGCAATGTTACGCACGGTTTCAAAACCAAGAATCACAACGGCTTTGGAAATGGTATTGATCGTGCCGCCAAACTGCCCGTATGACGCGGTGTTGACCAGTTTCAGCAGTTTGTTGGTCAGCGCAAAATCTTGCAGGATGGTACGAGCAAGTTTGCCGCTGCCTTCCGATTCCGATGAGACGATCTTGTTGATTTCGGAAATGATGTATGACAGGGCAGGAAAATCGCTCTTGCTGCGTATGCGTCGGAGCAGGAATTCCAGCGTGCCCTGTGCATCACTTTGAGTGGAGGTTGCCGCGTTTGTGTCGCCGAGATAGTCTTGCAGCGCTTGTTTCATCAGCTCTGCGCTGGGATAACGTTCGTCAGGATTTTTAGCCGCAGACTTGAGTATGATCGCCTCCAGTTTTTCATCTACCCGCTCGTTCTTGGTGGAGGGTGCTGCGATCTTTTTATGTGCTGCGCGGCTCAATACTTCGGATACGCTTTGGCCACTCACGGCGGATTCTCCGGTGACCATTTCATAGAGCATCACGCCTACGGAATAAATGTCCGCCGGAAAGCCAACCTGCTTTCCGGAAATGCGTTCCGGAGCCATGTATTGGGGAGTACCACTCAGATCCTGGTTGTTATCCTGTTTGGGGTCGTTGATCGCATTTGCGAGTCCGAAATCCATCAACATAGGCAGGCCGCTGCTGGCGATGATTACATTGGACGGTTTCACATCCAAATGGGTCACGCCTTGGGAATGTGCGTAAGCAAGCCCTTCCAGAATGCCGCAAATAATTTCCGCAGCACGCACAAACGGCAAAGTTTTTTCCTGCTTAAGAAGCTGGGCGAGGGTTTTTCCTTCGATATGGGCATAAACCAGATAAGGGGTGCCTTGATGCTCGCCGGTGTCGTACAGGGTAATGATGTTGGGATGCTGAAGCTTGCTGACGATGCGTGCCTCGTGAGCCAGTTGCTCAGTCATGTGACCAAAATCCCGCAGGGTCTTGATTGCGACATACCGGTCAAGCTGCGGATCGTGGGCGAGATACACGGCGCCTTGTCCGCCCTTGCCAAGCTCACTTATTATTTTAAAACGACTTATGGATTGTTCGGACATGATTAAGCCGGGTTAGTTGGAAACGAGAATGGCTCGCATGAAGCTGGGGATCATTAACATTTGCAGTGTGGGCGGATTTCCTTCGCCAATTTCGCGGCAATTTCCGGTGCTGGCAAGAGGATCCATCTTACCGGATTGTATGCAAGGCGTCACATCAGCCGGCAATCAGATCAGCACAACGCATTCCGCTCATCATTGCTCCCTCTAACGTAGCCGGATATTCGCCTGCCGTGTAGTCTCCGGCCAGCAGCAAGCATGGCAGTGAAGTTTGTTGTTGCGGACGTTGCAGGTTTGGTGAGCAGCAGAACGTGGCGCGCTTTTCGGCGATGACCTTGAACCATTCCGGTTGTTCTGCAATGCCGAATTCATCGCGCAACTCGGCAATCACTTTTTGCGCCAGTTCATCCTGGGACAATTGCTGATGGATGCCTTCCGCGCTGATCACGGCGGCGAGCAGGCCGTGTTGACCTGCTATGCGCCCCTTGTCGAACAGCCACTGGCTGCAACGTTGGTGCAGACCAAGCATCGGGTGGGGGAGGGTGACGCGAATGGGATATTGCAGATATACGGTGTAGATCGGCTGGTGTTCCAGGTTGTCGATCTGTACGATGGTTTCTGCCAGTGCGCCATGGTTTCCAGATGCAACAATCGGGCGCAGCAGCTTGGCGGCAACCACGGGCGGCGCGGCACAGATGACGTGGCTGAATTTTTCAGTACCTCGCGCGCTGCTTAACTCGATACCGTCATCGAGCGGACGCAGCGCTTCCACGCCACATGAAAGGAATACCTTGCCGCCGCGCTGTTCAACATAATTGGCGGCGCGTTGCGGGAACAGCGCGGTGAAGTCGAGGCGCGGCAGCAGCATGTCGGAATCGGCACGCGACTGGTTCAGCGCATCGCGCAGCACATTGAGCAGCACTTGCGCGGATGCCTTGTGGATTGGGGTGTTCAGCGCGGCGATGCACAGCGGTTCCCAGAGCTTTTGCACCAGCACGGTATCTTGCTGGTATTGCGCGAGCAGTTCAGTAACGGTGATGTCGTTTGAGAGGTGGAAGTTGATGCGGCGCAGAGTGAGCATGAAGCGCACTGCATTCACGCGTTCGCCCCACGTCAGTCCTTGCGCACCGAGTAGTGCGACTAGCAGGTGCAGCGGGGCGGGCAGGCGCGGCGCCTTCAGTGAGAACTGGTGGTGCAGGTCGAGTTGCAGCGGCAGGCGCAGAAAATCCAGTTCGACATTGCCGCCGACCTGTTCGATCATGTGCAAGGTCTGGTGATAGCAACCGAGCAGCAGGTGCTGGCCGTTGTCCAGTTGAGTGTCGTTGTATGTTACGCCGCGCGCACGTCCGCCGAGTTGCTGGGCGCTTTCGAATACGGTGACGGAGATACTGCGCGCGGCAATAGAGACAGCTGCAGCCATGCCGGCATAACCGCCGCCGATGATTCCGACCTTCAGTTCTTCAGCCACGCCTTGAAAGCCAACCACAGTTTGTATCGCGGCGTCAGAGAGATTCGCTCCTTCAACACATGGCAGCCGCTGGCGACGACTTCTTGCAAGGTGGCCTGATAGATCGTTGCCATGATCAGGCCGGTGCGCTGTGCCTTGCGATCCAATGCGGGGAGATGTTCCAATGCTTGCTGGTAGTAGCGTTGCGCACGTTCGATTTGGAACGCCATCAGTTTTTGGAAATTCTCGGTTTCTTTTGCATTCAAAATTTCTGCCGTCGTTACGCCGAACTGTGCCAGCTCATCCATCGGCAGATAGATGCGGTTGCGCCGCGCATCTTCGCCGACATCGCGGATGATGTTGGTGAGCTGGAAGGCGATGCCGAGGTCGTGCGCGTATTTGAGTGTCTTGCGGTCGGTGTAGCCGAAGATTTCAGCGGCGAGCAGGCCGACCACCGAGGCGACACGGTAGCAATACAGTTGCAACGATTTGAAATCGGCGTAGTGCTGCTGGTCGAGATCCATCTCCATGCCATCGATGATCTCAAGCAGGTGCTCTTGAGTCAAATTGAATTGTTTTGCAACCGGAACCAATGCTTGCGCGACCGGGTGCTGCGGTTTGCCACCGTAGATTTCCACGACCTGTCCGCGCCACCAGTTGAGCGTGGTGCGCGCCACTTGCACATCCGAACATTCGTCCACCACGTCATCCACTTCGCGGCAGAAGGCATACAGCGCGGTGATCGCGCGGCGCTTATCTTTGGGCAGGAACAGGAAGCTATAGTAGAAGCTGGAGCCGCTGGTGGCGGCTTTATCCTGGCAGTATTGATCTGGATCCATGTCTTTTTTAAAATTAATATGGTGCACTCTTGGCCAGCATGATAACCCAGTCGAACGGCTTCAATACCGGACGGTGGCGGAACATGTCGTACTGCGCATTTTCCAGTTTGTCGAGGATGCGCAAGCCGCCCGCGATGATCATGCGCATCTCCAGCCCGATGCGTCCGGTGAGGATGCTGCCCAATGGCTTTCCCGAGATCATCATCGCGCGGGCGCGCGCTACCTGGAATTTCATCAGTGAGCGCCATGCATCATCAGCGATGCCTTGCGCGAGCTGTGCTTCATTTACGCCATATTGCGCGAGTTCGACCTGCGGCAGGTAGATGCGCCCGATCGCATAATCCTTGGCGACATCCTGCCAGAAATTGATGATCTGCAAGCTGGTGCAGATCGCATCCGAGTAAGTGATGTTGACCGGTGTGGCTTCTTCATAAAGATGCAGCAGCAGATTGCCGACCGGATTGGCGGAGCGGCGGCAGTAATCCAATAGCTCGTCGAAATCGGCGTAACGTTTTTTCATCACGTCTTGCGAGAACGCGTCGAGCAGATCGTAAAGCGGCTGCATCGGTAACGCGTGCTGATGGACTTCTGCGGCGAGGTTCTGGAACAGCGGGGTGAGCGGAGTTTCCTTGTTTTCGATGCGCGCCAGTTCGGCGCGAAACTCGCCGAGTTGTTGCAGGCGTTCTTCGTTGGGCAAGTCGCCTTCATCGGCGATGTCGTCCGCCGCGCGCGCGAAATGGTAGATCGCGGCAACCGGCTTGCGTAGCCGTTTGGGCATCAGGATGGAGGCTACCGGGAAATTTTCGTAGTGATCGACCGACGACATCAGAGCAGGTCATTCCTATGCAGCATAAAAACAAACTGATCTCCCGCTGATACATCCAGCCAGGTGAACGGCAGGTTTGGGTAGGCGGCTTCCAGCACATCTCTGTTATGGCCGATCTCGACAATCAGTACGCCATTATTGCTGAGGTGTTGCGCGGCGTGCTTGAGGATGATGCGCGTGGCATCCAGTCCGTCATGGCCGCTGCCCAGCGCCAGTTTCGGTTCGTGCAGATATTCTTGGGGCAGCGCGCTGACTGATACGGCATCCACATAGGGCGGGTTGCTGATGATCAGGTCGTATCGTTTGCTGTCGAGCTTGGCGAATAGATCCGATTCGATCAGGTGCACCCGTTCTTGCAGCTCATAGTCGGCCACATTGCGTTCGGCGACGGAAAGCGCGTCAGGCGACAAGTCTGTGGCATCCACATGGGCATTCGGAAAAGCATGTGCGGCAAGGATGGCAAGGCAGCCGCTGCCGGTACACATATCCAATATATTGACGATATTTTCCGGTTCGGCGATCCACGGGCTGAGTTGTTCGAGCAACAGTTCGGCAATGAACGAGCGTGGCACGATGACCCGTTCATCCACGTAAAAACTGAAATCTCCCAGCATCGCCTGATGGGTCAGGTAGGCGGCAGGAATGCGTTTTTCGACGCGCTGCTGAATGATGCCCAATACTTCTGTACGTTCGCCGTCGGTCAGGCGCGCATCGAGAAACGGCTCCAGTCTGTCCAGCGGCAGATGCAGCGTGTGCAGGATCAGGTAGGCAGCCTCATCGTAGGCATCGTTGCTGCCGTGCCCGAAAAATAGTTTGGCCTGATTGAAGCGGCTCACCGCAAAGCGCAAATAATCGCGCACGGTGTGCAGGTTTTGGGCCGCCCCTGAAAAATATTCACTCATTTGCAAAGTTAATTTTTCCCAAGTAAATTTCCCCCAAGTAAATTTTCCAGGGTGCGCTGGTATGTCAGCTTGAGCGGTTCGATGTCGGCCACACCGACACATTCGTTGAGTTTGTGTATCGTGGCATTCAATGGCCCGAACTCGATCACTTGCGGGCAGATGTCGGCGATGAAGCGTCCATCCGAGGTGCCGCCGCTGGTGGACAGTTCCGGCGTGACACCGTAACACTGCTCGATGGCGCGGCTGATTGCGGCGACCAGACTGCCTTTGGCGGTGAGATAGGGTTTGCCGGAAAGCTCCCACTTCAAGTCGTAAGTCACGCCGTGCTTGTCCAGGATCGCGTGGACTTTATCCTTCAGCCCTTGCTCGGTGCTGGCGGTGGAGAAACGGAAATTGAACCAGATCTCGACCGTGCCGGGGACGACATTGGTCGCGCCGGTGCCGCCGTTGATGTTGGAAATCTGCCATGAGGTCGGCGGAAAATATTCGTTGCCGTTGTCCCAGGTAGTGGCGGCAAGTTCGGCGATCGCCGGCGCGACCATGTGGATCGGGTTCTTCACCAGATGCGGATAGGCGATGTGGCCCTGAATACCTTTGACGATCAGCGTGCCGGACAGCGAGCCGCGCCGCCCGTTCTTGATCATGTCGCCGACTTTTTTGTTCGAGGTCGGTTCGCCGACGATGCAATAGTCGATCGTCTCGCCGCGCGCCTGCAATGCTTCCACTACGCGCACCGTACCGTCGATTGCGACACCTTCTTCATCGGAGGTGATCAGCAGCGCGATCGAGCCATCGTGTTTCGGATGTTGGGCAATAAACGCTTCGATCGCGGTGATGAAGGCGGCGATCGAAGTCTTCATGTCTGCCGCACCGCGTCCGTACAGCATACCGTCGCGTATCGTCGGCTCGAACGGCGGGCTGAACCACGATTCCGGCGGGCCGCTGGGTACGACATCGGTGTGTCCGGCGAACACCACGACCGGATTGGTCGTGCCGCGCCGAGCCCAGAAATTATCCACATTGCCGAAGCGCATGCGCTCGATTTTGAAACCGAGCTTTTTCAGGCGCTCGATCAGAATGTCCTGACAGCCCGCGTCGTCGGGCGTGAGTGAGCGGCGGGCGATCAGTGCTTGGGCAAGTTGCAGTGTGTCAGACATGGTTAGAATCAGTCATGATTGAGTGTTATGAGTTCAGATTAAAAATTTTAGAATAAGCCGCTGCATCAAAACCGACATGCAGCAGCTTGCCGTTTTGCACCAGCACGGGGCGTTTGATCACGCTGGTCTTTTCCAGCATCAGCGCAAGTGCGCTAACTGCATCTTGTATACCTTGTTTGCGTAGTTCCGGCAGGCCGCGCCAAGTCAGGCCGTTGCGATTGATCAGTTTGGGCCAGTCGGTTTGTTGTAACCAAGCTTGAGCGGTTGCGGCATCCAGGCCGTGTTTTTTAAAATCGTGAAACTCGACTGCGAGGTCGTGTTGTGCCAGCCAGTCGCGCGCTTTTTTTACCGTGTTGCAGTTTGGAATGCCGTACAACTTCATTTCGGGTTATTCAAGTTAAGCTTGATGCTGTTGAAATCGGCGCCTGGGCTTGCACCTTTTTGGGCGCTGGTGGGAGAGAACACCGGAACTTTTTGGGTATCGGTGCGTTCCGAGAAATCAACCAATGAGGACAGATTGCTGGCGGAATCCGCGTTGCGCAGCGCTTCTTCTTTGGTGATCAACCCCTTCTTGATGAGTTTGTAGAGGGCTTGCTCGAAGGTTTGCGAACCGGCGGAAACACTTTTCTCAATGGATTCGCGTATTTTGTCGAGTTCATCATTCTTGATCTGGTCGGCGATCAGCGAGGTGTTCAGCAGAATTTCAACGGCCGGGATTTGCTTGCCATTCACGCCACGCAACAGGCGTTGCGAGATCACCGCGCGCAGGCACATCGACAGGTCGGCCAAAACACCCCGGCGTGACTCGTAAGGGAAAAAATTTACGATACGGTTCAGCGCGTGATAACTGTTGTTGGCGTGCAAGGTGGCCAGGCACAAATGCCCGGTCTGGGCGAAGATCAGCGCGTGTTTGAGTGTTTCGCGTTCGCGCACTTCACCTATCATCAGCACATCGGGTGCTTCACGCATCCCGCTGGCTAAAGCATTTTCGTATGAGAATGTATCGGTTCCGATTTCACGCTGGTTCACGATGGATTTGTCGTGATTGAAAATGTATTCGATAGGTTCTTCGATAGTCAGAATGTGTCCGCCCGTGGTGCTGCTGCGATGCTCGATCATCGAGGCGAGCGTGGTGGATTTTCCGGAACCGGTCGCGCCGACCACCAGTACCAAGCCGCGCTTTTCCATGACCAGCTCTTTGAGTATGTCTGGCAAATGCAGCTCTTCCGCGCTGCCTATCTTGGCTTTGATGAAGCGAGCCACAATGGCGATGTCGCCGCGCTGACGGAAAACGTTGATGCGAAAGTTGCCGATACCCGAGGCCACGAATGAGAAATTCAACTCCATCGTAGATTCGAATTCGGCGACCTGTTTCGGAGACATCATCTCGTAGGCGATGCGTTTGACGACATCGGCATCCAGGATTTGTGCGTTGACCGGCATCGTGATGCCTTCGATCTTGATGTTGACCGGCGCTCCGACCGAAAAGAACAAGTCGGAAGCCAGTTTGCTGGCGGCCAGTTGCAGTAATGGTGTGATGATCATCGTGATCTCCTTTGAAATGATTGAGGAGTGAGGGTTGAGGATAGCGGGAAACCTACGCTCCGCTCAATCCAGAATCCTTGATCCTGAATTAGATTCCCCGCAGCAATTCGTTGATGCCCACCTTGGACAAAGTCTTGGCATCCACTTTCTTTACAATCACTGCGCAATATAAACTGTAGCTGCCATCCTTTGAAGGCAGGCTGCCGCTGACTACCACAGAACCGGCTGGTACTCGGCCATAGTGAACCTCGCCAGTCTCGCGGTCGTAGATCTTGGTGCTTTGTCCGATGAACACGCCCATCGAGATCACGACGTTGTCTTCCAGGATCACGCCTTCGACGATCTCCGAACGCGCGCCGACGAAGCAGTTGTCGCCGATGATGGTCGGGTTGGCCTGCACCGGTTCGAGCACTCCGCCGATGCCCACGCCGCCGCTCAGGTGCACGTTCTTGCCGATCTGCGCACAGGAGCCGACCGTCGCCCAGGTATCCACCATCGTGCCTTCATCGACATACGCGCCGATGTTCACATACGAGGGCATCAGCACCACGTTCTTGGCGATGAATGCGCCTTTGCGCGCCGCGGCCGGAGGCACCACGCGGAAACCGCCTTCGCGAAAATCGCGGCTGTTGTAATCGGCGAACTTGGACGGAACCTTGTCGTAGTAATTGGTGAAACCGCCCTTGATGAAGGCATTGTCTTCCAGGCGGAACGACAGCAGCACGGCTTTTTTAAGCCATTGGTGTGTCACCCATTCACCGTTGATTTTTTCTGCGACGCGCAGCTTGCCCTGGTCGAGCTGGGTGATGACGCTGTCGACCGCTTCCTTGAGCTGTGCGTCGGCATTGCGCGGCGTGATCTCTGCGCGGCGTTCAAAACCTTGTTCGATGATTTGTTGCAATTGATCCATGATAACTTTCGGTTGGTTAAATATTCAGTTAAGTGTTGAGACAAATTTTGCGATGCGCTGCGCGGCTTCCACGGTCTCTTCAGTGTTCGCCACCAGCGCCAGGCGCACAAAATTTTCACCGGGATTCACGCCCTGTGCAGATCGCGCCAAATAGCTGCCCGGCAACACAGTCACATTATAGTCGCGATACAAGGCTTGCGCGAAGGCAGTGTCGGCGATCGGCGTGCGCACCCACAAGTAGAAACCGGCATCCGGCATTGTGACCGGCAACACCGGCTTGAGTATCTCGACCACCTTGGCGAATTTTTCCGCATACAGGCGGCGATTTTCCGCAACGTGTGCTTCGTCGTTCCAGGCGGCGATGCTGGCGGCTTGTATCGCCGGGTTCATCGCAGAGCCGTGATAGGTGCGGTATAGCGCAAATTTCTCGATGACCCTGGCGTCGCCCGCGACAAAGCCGGAGCGCATGCCCGGCACGTTGGAGCGCTTAGACAAGCTGGAGAATACCAGCAGATTTTTATAGTCCTTGCGAGCAAGATTTTGTGCGGCTTGCAGTGCGCCTAGCGGTTGTTCAGAAAAATAAATCTCGGAATAGCATTCGTCCGAGGCGATCACGAAACCATAGCGGTCGGACATTTCGAACAGGGTTTTCCATTCTGCCAAAGGCATCACGCGCCCGGTCGGATTGCCCGGTGAACATACGTAAATCAGTTGAGTACGCTGCCAGACATCTTCGGGCAGTTGTGCAAAGTTCAGCGCGTAGTTGTGTTCCGGTAAGGTATTGAGAAAGTGCGGCGTGGCTCCGGCAAGCAATGCCGCGCCTTCATAGATCTGGTAGAACGGGTTGGGACAGATCACGGCGGGATTATTTTTCGTGCGGTCGACAACCGCCTGGGCAAAGGCAAACAACGCTTCGCGACTGCCGTTCACCGGCAGGATCTGGGTCTTGGCATCGAGCGGGGGAATGCCATAGCGCGCGGCCAGCCAATTGGCTACCGCACTACGTAGCGCGTCGTTGCCGGCAGTTGTGGGATAATTCGCCAGTCCGTCCAGGTTGGCTGAAAGCGCATCGCGGATGAATTGTGGCGTGGCGTGTTTCGGCTCGCCGATGGACAGGCTGATGGCTCGATAGTCAGGGTTGGGCTGAACTTCGCGAAATAGTGCGGCGAGCTTTTGAAACGGGTAGGGCTGCAGTTTCTGTAAATCTGGGTTCATTTGGGTAAATCCGGGTTCATTTGCTATCCCATGCTTTTGCTGCTTTGGTTATTTGCTATTTCAGTTGCTGCGCAAAAATCAGCGCGCATTATACGGGTGCATCGCATTATTAGGGACTGGCCAGTGTCATCAAAACAAAATGTATTGCCGGTTGCCGGAATCCTGAGCGGCGCGCTGGTGTGGGGGCTGATCTGGTATCCCTATCGGGTGTTGCAGGAAACCGGCGTGAGCGGCCCGCTGGCGACGTTGATCACCTATGCGCTGGCGATGCTTTGCTGCGCGTTCTTGCTGCCGCGCGCGTGGCGCGAATTGCGCCTGCATAGCCAAGTCAGGGCCGACTGGTGGGCTGTCGGCCTGGTGTTGAGCGCGGGCTGGGCTAATCTGGGTTATGTGCTGGCAATGTTGCACGGCGAAGTGATGCGCGTGCTGCTGTTGTTTTATCTCGCGCCGCTGTGGACGATCGTATTTTCCTATTGGCTATTGGGTGAGCGGCTCAATCTCTATGGTTATTTGGTCATGACGCTGTCTCTCAGCGGTGCAGTCGTGATGTTGTGGGTGCCGCAACACGGTTTGCCGCTGCCACAGAATATTTCCGAATGGATCGGACTGTCTGCGGGCATGAGCTTCGCGCTTTCCAATGTGGTGTCGCGGCGTGCTGCGCATTTGACCGTGGAGGCGAAGTCTTGCAGTATCTTGCTCGGCACTGCATTGCTGACCCTCCCTTTTTTATTGTGGCGAGGCGGAATATCGGTTCAGTTGTCGGCGATGGATGCGCAATTCTGGCTGCTACTGGGGTTGTTGGGTATCGCGCTGTGCGCCACCAGTTTCGCGGTGCAATATGGCGTCACCCATTTGTTGTCCAACCGCGCCATGTTGCTGTTTCTGTTCGAGTTGGTGATAGCTGCAATTTCGTCGTATTTCCTCGCCAACGAAGCGATGCAACTACGTGATTGGTTAGGCGCGTTGCTCATTGTCTCGGCCAGTTTGTTATCGGGGAAATTACATGTGGAGGCACAAACAGAGTCGGAGCATAGCGCGCCGTAGTTCCTGTCGGGAGTATAGAAATCAGCAACTTTTCCGAATCCCGGCAGCATCCTGTAATATACCGTGCCGATCGAATGTGGTGAATTGGATGGAATACGTTACACGCTTATTACTTGAACATGATAAACATTCCAGCTTCCGCAGAAATCAATAGCCTGTTCACTAACTGTGACCCATGCACGGTTTGGACCAAGGCGAAAGGCATACTCTGTCGCATCAACCCCGCTTACGATACATCCCTGATCAATGCCGTTTTTGATGATGTCATGTGCGTGTTCCGTGGCGAATATCCCGGCTACAGTGCCATCAAGACGCTTTACCATGACAAGCCCCACACGCTGGATGTGCTCCTGTGCGCCGTGAGATTGATGCACGGCATACATATTTCCGGCACCCGTCTGACTGACGAAGAAATGACGCTGATCATGATCGCCGCTTTGATGCATGATATCGGCTATTCACAATTGGACGGCGAGGAAGGCGGCACCGGAGCCCAGTACACGCAGACTCATGTCAATCGCGGCATAACATTCATGAAGAGATACATCGCCGCTAAGCTGCTTCCATTGAGATTTGCCGCAGCTCTGGAACCCATGCTCAGTAGTACCGACCCGGCGCTGCAATTTTCCCGGATTAATTTCCCCAACGAACGCAACCGCCTGCTCGGGCAAATCGTTGTCACCGCCGACCTGACCGGGCAAATGGCTGATCGCACTTATCTGGAAAAACTGCTGTTCCTGTATTTTGAGTTCAAGGAAGCCCATTTTGGGAATTACCAGAACATCTACGATCTGCTGTGCCAAACCAAGAAATTTTATGAAGTTACCCGGGAGAAACTCGATGGCCCGTTCGGCGGGCTGTACGTCAATCTGGCACTTCACTTCAAAGACATGCTGGGGATCGAGAAAGATTACTATCTGGACTCGATCGAAAAAAACATTGCCTACCTGTCGAAAGTGATCGCGCTCAACGAGCAGGAATATCTTTCCATGCTCAAGCGCGGCGGAATAGTGGAAAAGGCCAAAACTATTTCTGCGCCTGACTGAACCCTTGCCATGTTGTCTGCTGACCAACACGTTACTGTTACCTGCGCGAACTGTGCGCTGAAACTTGATGTCTTCCGCTGACCGATCTTCCCCGAGCCATCGGCTGGTACCGCTGGCGATTTTTGCCGTGCTGTTATTTTTCTTCTGGCGGCCCATCGAGGACTACGACATCTGGTTTTACATGGTGTCGGGCCGGGAAGTCGCGGCTACAGGCCATATCCCGGACTCCATGTTCTACCTCCTGCCGCTGCTGGGGGAACCCGCTTCCTACATTGAATGGGGATTCGGCCTGATTTATCACTGGGCCTATACCTTGGGCGGCTACACCGGCATGACCATGCTTAATGCCGCTATTGGCGCAGCCACTTTGTTTTTGGCTTATTGCGCCGCAATCGGTAAACGCGAGTGGCTGCACCCCATCGCGTTGCTTGTGCTGGCCGTGGTTGCCTGGTGGATGACGGCACGCATGAATTACCGGGCTGAAACTGCATTGCTGCTTGCCATGGCGGCCACCCTGTTGGCCTTGGAAAAATATGCAGAACGGGCAGACTGGCGCTGGCTCATCCTCATTCCCATCGCAGGCTGGCTGCTGATCCAGTTGCACCCTTCCGTCGTCTTTCTGTTGCCGGTACTGGGCGCGTATGCGATTGAGTTTTTCTTCTCAGCGCCGGACGGACGCGCAAGCGGCCATGTCGTTTCTATCTTGGCTATCACTGCGGCGACCACATTGGCACTGGCCTGCCTTAATCCCTATGGCTGGCACGAGGTCGCGCTACCCTTCATCGCACTGTTTTCGGCCAAGGGCCTGATGGCCGATATCACCGAATACCTGCCGGTGATGGATACGGAATATGCCTTCGATTTTGTGGCCATGGCGGCGCTCGGCATACTGTCGCTGATCTTTCAGCGCGAACGCCGCATCAGCAGTAGCTTGCTGGTTATCCTGTTCGGTACGTTTACATTTATTTATGTGCGCAACATCGGGTTGTTTGCGCTCGTGTTGCTGGGTCCGATGGTGCGATACGGGATGCAAATGTTACCGGACAAAATTTCACCGCGCTGGCAACATCTGGTCGCGTCTGCCGTGTTGGCAGTGATGCTCGCACTACCGTTTTGGCAGGGCAAGTTGGGAAGCGGCACCAAGCCGGGGTTATTCCCGGAAAAATCTGCCGCCTATCTGAAACAGCACCTGCCGGGTAGCCATGTACTCAATTTTTTCGATTATGGCGGCTATCTGGCTTGGGCCTTGGGTTCGGGGTTCCTGGTATTTGTTGACGGGCACGATACCGCGACCAACCGCGCCGTCCAGTTGCACGATGCGATTTTTCGCGCCGACCCGGGCTGGGAAAATATCGTGAGCGAATATCGCATTGATGCGATATTCACCCCGGCAGTGATGCAATTTTCCGGTCGCATCATTCCGCTGGTGGAACAGCTGTCCACCAGCAACGAGTGGCGTCTGGTTGCGCGCGAGCCGTCCGGACTACTTTTTTTGCGTGCCGATCTGCTTGCAGGGGAGGAGATAGACAAGCGCCAAGTGTGGGAACAGATGATAGAAGAAGCGCAGCGCGAACTGCGCAAATATCCGGATCATGCCGATCCTTGGGCTGCCTTGGCAACGGCGTATCAAGCCCTGGGTGATTTTGTAACAGCCGAAGAGGCGGCGCAGCAATATCGCCGACTGAACAAGCCGACTCCCTAAGTTTAGCGTGTCCTCTTCGTGTGAACGCGGTTGCCTTGCGGGCGTTACGCCACCGTCACCGCTTTATCCAGATACACATCTTGAATCGCATTCAACAATGCGACGCCATCCTGCATCGGCTTCTGGAAGGCCTTGCGCCCGGAGATCAGCCCCATGCCGCCCGCGCGCTTGTTGATCACAGCGGTACGCACCGCTTGGTGCAAATCATCCTTGCCCGATTCGCCGCCGGAATTGATCATGCCGACGCGTCCCATGTAGCAGTTCGCCACCTGGTAGCGCACCAGGTCGATCGGATGATCTGAGGTCAGCTCGCTATAGACTTTGGAGTGGGTCTTGCCGAACTTGATTGCGTTGTAGCCGCCGTTGTTCTCGGCCATCTTCTGTTTCACGATGTCGGCGTTGATGGTCACGGCGAGGTGGTTGGCCTGGCCGGTGAGATCGGCAGACACGTGGTAATCCTTGTCGGGTGTCTTGAACGCCGGGTTGCGCAGATAGGCCCACAAAATCGTCGCCATGCCCAACTCATGCGCGTGTTCGAAGGCTTCGGATACTTCCAGTATCTGGCGGCGCGAATGTTCGGAGCCGTAGAACACCGTTGCACCCACCGCCACCGCGCCCATGTCGAACGCCTGATCCACGCTGGCGAACAGCGTCTGGTCGAATTCGTTGGGATAGGTCAGCAGTTCGTTGTGATTGATCTTCACGATGAACGGGATCTTGTGCGCGTAGCGGCGCGCCACCGAGGACAACACGCCAAGCGTCGAGGCCACACCATTGCAGCCGCCTTCGATGGCGAGCCTGACGATGTTGTCAGGGTCGAAATAAACCGGGTTGGGCGCGAACGATGCGCCGCCGGAATGTTCCACACCCTGGTCCACCGGCAGCAGCGACAGGTAACCGCTGTTCGCCAGACGCCCATGCCCATACAGCGCTTGCAGGCTGCGCAGCACACCAATCTTGCGGTCTTTGATCGCCACGACGCGATCCACATAATCCGCGCCCGGCAGATGCAGCGATTCTTTGGGAATGCCGGTACAACGATACTTCAACAAATGTTCTGCTTCATCACCCAGTAATTGCACGATATTCGTCATGATCTCGCTCCTAGTGGTTGAATGAACATCTCATGTTACTCCTCTTATTGGATAAGAAAAGCTTGCGCAGGAAAAGCCCTACCAGCGCGTGTATAATTTCGCGCAATTCCAATCCCAGCGACTACACAGCGTGACCACTCAAATGAAACAGCTCACCATCGGTACACCGTTCACTCCTTCCGCTACCCGCGTCATGTTGCTTGGCAGTGGCGAGCTCGGCAAGGAAGTCATCATTGCGCTGCAACGCCTCGGCGTGGAAACCATAGCCGTGGATCGCTATGCCGATGCGCCCGGTCACCAGGTCGCGCATCGCGCCCACGTGATCAACATGGCGGATGGTGCACAACTGCGCGCGCTGATCGAACAGGAAAAGCCGCATTTGATCGTGCCGGAGATCGAGGCCATCGCCACCGACATGCTGGAGCAGATCGAGCGCGAGGGTCTGGCGCGCGTGATTCCCACCGCGCGGGCCGCGCGCCTGACGATGAACCGTGAAGGCATCCGCTGCCTGGCCGCCGAGACGCTGGGCTTGCCGACCTCGCCGTACAAATTCGCCAACAGTCTGGAAGAGTTGCGCACCGCGATAGAAGACATCGGCTATCCGTGCATCATCAAGCCGGTGATGTCTTCCTCCGGCAAAGGACAATCAAAAGTGGACAGCGCAGCCGAAGTTCAGGCCGCATGGGATTACGCCGCCAGCGGCAGCCGCGTGAATCAGGGCAGGGTGATCGTCGAAGGGCTGATCCGTTTCGATTATGAAATCACCCAACTCACCGTGCGCGCGATCGGCGCGGATGGCAAAACCGAAACACATTTTTGCGATCCTATCGGGCATGTCCAGGTGCACGGCGATTATGTCGAAAGCTGGCAGCCGCAAGCCATGTCGCCACTGGCGTTGCAGCGCACGCGCGAGATCGCCAGAAAAGTGACCGATGATTTAGGCGGCCTGGGCATCTTCGGCGTCGAGCTGTTCGTCAAAGGCGACGAAGTCTGGTTCAGCGAAGTCAGCCCGCGCCCGCACGACACCGGCATGGTGACGATGTGCTCGCAAGTGCAGAACGAATTCGAACTGCACGCCCGTGCCATCCTCGGTTTGCCGGTGGACGTCAGCTTGCGCGCGCCCGGTGCGAGTGCCGTGATCTATGGTCAGCATGAGGCAAAGGGCATTGCTTTTGCAGGTGTGGCAGAGGCCCTGCGCGTGCCGCAGTCGGACATCAGGCTATTCGGCAAACCCGAATCCTTCAAGAAGCGCCGCATGGGTGTGGCCTTGGCTACCGGCAAAGATACCGATGAAGCGCGTGGTCGCGCCAAACTGGCGGCCAGCAAGGTTAAACCCGTTGTTGGGAAATAGGGCGCGCACCTTTCGATACATCAGGGTGAGCGGCCTCTTTAATATTGTGGCTATCCTCCTTCCCATATTCTCGTTTGAGTTGATGGGTCGACAAGCTAGTCTTGAATTTGTCGAAAGACTCAGCACAAGGCATGCAGTGCGTATCGAAACATGACAGCTTCCAGAATTTCCACGATCGCGCTTGACTTGGGTACAACTTCAATCAAGGCCGGCTTGCTGGATCGTGGTGGTGAACTCGGCAATATCGTCTCGCACCCCGCATCCAAGATAACCGTCGCGGGTGGACATTATGAAAGCGATGCGCTGGCCTACGCGGCGACTGCCGAGCAAGTGCTCGACGAATGCATCGCGCAGGCAGGTGTGTGCACATCGCTGGGTCTGTGCAGCCAGCGCTCGTCTTTTCTGATTTGGGAGCAAGCCACCAATCTACCGCTTACTCCGTTAATCTCTTGGCAGGACAATCGCGGTGCAGCGAGTTGTGTAGCATTGCGGGAGCACGAGAAATCTATCCGCAGTCTGACCGGCTTGCCGCTGACGCCATATTATTTCGCGGCCAAACTGCGCGTCGTGTTGCAGGAAAATCCGGCGTGGCTGGCAGGTTTGGAGTGTGGCGAATTGCGGGTGGGTACGCTGGATACGTTCCTGATCTGGCGCTGGACGGCAGGTAAACATTTTGTCACCGATGCCTCCATGGCGGCGCGTACGCTGCTGATGGACATCCGGCAACAGCAATGGTCGCCGCAACTCTGCAAGCTGTTCGGTATCCCGTTGGGCATACTGCCCGAGATCAAATCTTCTTCAGGATTGAATCTGCGGCTTAACAACGGGCTGATTCTACAGGCCAGTGTAGGTGACCAATCCGCTGCGTTGATCGCCAGCATCAGAGATGGTTGCGGCGAAGCATTGGTCAATCTCGGTACCGGCGGTTTTGTCGTGCGTTATCTTTCTGATGAGATATCTTTGGCCGATGAGAGATCAGCGACAGATGGTTATCTGCGCACGCTGGTGTATCAAGACCGCGCGCATCGCTCGCATTTTGCCATTGAAGGCACGCTCAATTCCATCGCTGCTGCACTTGCGCCGTATCCGGTGGGCGATTGTCGAATCGATGATTTTGCTCAGGACGAAATCTTTTGTGTTGCGGAACCCAGCGGCTTGGGTGCTCCGTATTTTCGTGGCGACATCGGTATCCGGTTTTCTCAACCGGTTGAGCACTTGTCGCAACGCCGTATTGCCACCTTGTTGCTGGAAGCGATCATTTTCAGGGTGGCGCGGATACTGGAGGAGTTTCACCGCGAGGGTGCCATCGAGCGAGTCTATCTTTCGGGAGGTTTATCCGAATTGCAATGTTTGCAACAAGGTATCGCGCTATGTGTACCTTTCGAGGTCTACCGTTTGCAGCAGAGCGAGACCAGCCTTTGTGGAGCGGCACTACTCGCCGCTGGAATGTCACCGGCAAGTCATCGGAATGGCAAGAGAATATCTATTGCAAAAAACGCCCCAGCGTTGCAGAAAAAATATCTGCGCTGGAAAGTGTGGCTCGATGATTTGCTGGCTTCCTGACGATACGATCAAGCAGGATATTGTTCTGGTATGCGCTTAACCGGCGAGCGTAGTGCGCACGCTGGCACGTTCGCAGATGCGTGTGAACCAAGTTGCCAGATTGGGATGGGCGCTACGCCAATCGCGTTCGGTCTGGCGCAAATCCATATAGATCAGTGCACTCACCATGGCCAGATCGGCCAGCGTGATGGTTGCGCCCTCGCACCAGGTGCGTTGGCCTAACTGCGCGGACATATAGGCAAGCGCGCGAGTGATCGCATCGTTGTGCCGGGTGATGGTGTCGGCATCCTGCTTGTCTGCCGGGCGCATGCTTTCGATGCGCACCACGACCGCCGAATCCATGATGCCGTCCGCCAGCGCTTCCCAGCGCTTGACGCGCATCCGTGCCAGCGCATCGGTGCGCGGGATCAGGATGGGTGTGTCGTTCAGCGTGTCAGCATATTCGGCGATCACCGGCGAGTCGAACACGCAGGTTTCGTCATCGAGTATCAGCGCGGGGATGCGCCCCAGAGGATTGGCGCGCGCCACCTGGCTGCCCGGTTCGCGCGGCGGGTCGATCAGATAGGTATGGGCGATGTTCTTTTCCAGCAAGACCAGGCGCGCTTTGCGTACATAGGGGCTGGTATTGGTTCCTAGCAATTTCATGATGATTCTCCAAAAGGGATGAAGGCGTGTGATGCGGGGAGGCCCGCTGCAACCCGGATTATTGAGCAGGGCCGCGATTTACACAAACAGTTACTTGTCCCTGTTCTGTGCGCGGGTGTTCATGCAGGCCAACACAGTTTGCCGCGCAATTCGACCTGCGTCAGGTACAGGCGCAAATCGAGTTCGTATTGATGGTATGCCGGTTCCATGTGGATGCACAGTTGGTAGAAGGCTTTGTCGTGTTCTGTTTCTTTCATGTGCGCCAGTTCATGCACGGCGATCATCCTGAGAAATTCAGGCGGCACTTCCTTGAACAACGAGGCGATGCGGATTTCGCGGCTGGTCTTGAGTTTGCCGCCCTGCACGCGGGAGATCCTGGTGTGTTGCCCGAGGGCGTGTTCGATGATTTTGATGCGGCTGTCGAAGGCTACCTTGTTTATCGGTGCGGCGTTGCGCAGGAAGCGGCTCTTCAGTTCCAAGACATAGTCATACAGCGCCTTGTCGGTGCGTATGTCGTGCGCAGAGTGATACTTTTCCAGCAGCATGTCGCCGAGGCGGTTCTGCTTGATCAGTTGCCGCGTACTGGCTTGGATGTTCTCGGGGTAACCGGCGAGGTATTTCATGGGGGTATTGTTTCTATACTCTGGTTGGGTGCAAGCGCGCTAAGCATCCCATAATATACGCAGGGATCGCAATAAGGAATGAGCATGGTTTAAGGTCGGGATAGCAGGCATGGATGGAACACAGTAAAATCCAATGCTTTGCTGGGCGGCTGTGAAGAACATGATTCCTGCGCGACGCGTCTCGGGCGCAAACCCAGCGGCTTGTTGGAATGATCCACCACGAGAAGGTTCTCGATGTCAGGTAATAATTTTTGGCCGGTGATCAGCCACTTGAAATTCTTCAAGATAGGCTCCATTTAGTCCGCCACTCTTTGTAAATTTAATTTGGGAGATATTGTATGACTGAGAATACTGTAGCTAATCGCAAAACGATGGGGTTTCAAACGGAAGTCAAACAGCTTCTGCAATTGATGATCCATTCGCTGTATTCCAACCGCGAGATTTTCTTGCGCGAGCTGGTTTCCAACGCGTCGGATGCTTGCGACAAATTGCGCTTCGAGGCGTTGCACAACGACAAGTTGTTCGAGAACGATTCCGACCTGAATATTCGTATCAGTTATGACAAAACCGCACGCACACTGACGATCAGCGACAACGGCATCGGCATGAGCCGCGACGAGGTGATCAATAATCTGGGCACGATCGCGAAATCGGGCACGCGGGAATTCTTTACCAAACTGAGCGGTGACCAGCAGAAGGATGCGAACCTGATCGGGCAGTTCGGCGTCGGCTTTTATTCCGCCTTCATCGTAGCCGACAAGGTCGCTGTCACGACCCGCCGTGCCGGAGAGCAGGCGGATCAGGGCGTGCATTGGGAATCGGATGGCGGCGGTGAATTCACGATCGAGATGGTCGACAAACCGGCGCGCGGCACCGACATCACGCTGCATCTGCGCGCCGATCAGGATGATCTGCTCAGCGGCCACAAGATACGTTCCATCATCCACAAATATTCCGATCACATCGTCCAGCCCATCGTGATGAAGAAAGAAGAATGGAAAGAGGGCGGTCAGGTCATCACCGACGAGGATGAAACCGTCAACCAGGCTTCCGCATTGTGGGCGCGTTCCAAGAGCGATATCTCGGACGATGAGTACAAGGCGTTCTACAAACATGTCGGCCATGACTACGACGACCCGCTGGCATGGACGCATGCGCGCGTGGAAGGCCGTCAGGAATATACGCAATTGCTCTATATCCCGGCGCGTGCGCCATTCGATATGTGGGATCGCAACGCGCGCCACGGCATCAAGCTCTATGTGCGCCGCGTGTTCATCATGGATGATGCCGAGCAATTGTTGCCGCCCTATTTGCGTTTTGTGCGCGGCGTTGTCGATTCCAGCGATCTGCCGTTGAATGTTTCGCGCGAGATATTGCAGGAATCGAAAGACATCGAGGCGATACGCAAGGGTTGCACTAACAAAGTATTGAGCCTACTGGATGACATGGCAGGCAATGACAAGGATAAGTACGCCAAATTCTGGGGCGAGTTCGGCCAGGTGCTGAAGGAGGGCGCGGCGGAAGATTTCGCCAACAAGGACAAGATCGCCGGTCTGTTACGCTTCGCTTCTACCCATGCGGACACCGATGCGGCGACCGTATCGTTGGCCGACTACATCAGCCGTATGAAAGATGGCCAGGACAAGATCTACTTCATCACCGCCGAGACTTTCAATGCGGCCAAGAACAGCCCGCATCTCGAAGTGTTCCGCAAGAAGGGCATCGAAGTGTTGCTGCTCTGTGATCGCGTGGACGAGTGGGTGGTAGGTTCGCTGACCGAGTTTGATGGCAAGTCGCTGGTGTCTGTGGCCAAAGGCGGGCTGGATCTCGGTAAGCTTGAGGATGAGGCCGAGAAGCAGGAGCAGGAGAAGCAGGCCAGCGATCACAAGGAGCTGACCGAGAAGATCAAGAAGATACTGGATAAGCGCGTCAAGGAAGTCCGCGTGACGCATCGACTGACCGATTCACCCGCCTGTTTGGTGGCCGACGAGCACGACATTGGCGGCAACATGGCGCGCATGCTCAAGGCTGCCGGTCAGAAGACTCCATCGACACTGCCTATCCTGGAGATCAACCCGAATCATCCGGTGGTGATGCGCTTGAAGGAAGAACAAAAGCATTTCGACGACTGGGCGACGGTGCTGTTCGATCAGGCTATGCTGGCAGAGGGCGGACAACTCGACGACCCGGCCGGATTTGTCAAGCGCGTCAATCATCTGATGCTGGAGATGCGCGGTTGACCGGCAGCGTCGCAACACGGGACTATTGAATTGAGGAAATTCGTCCGCCTCATGGCGCTCGCGTCTCTATGTCTCGCGTGCAATGTTTCTGCCGCAGATGATGAAGAGGTGAAAACCCAATCAGCGCTTCAACTCAAGGAAAAGGGATTCAAGGCCTGCGCTCATGCGGTTGACGATATTGCGAACTTTGTTTTTAAAAGTGACTTCGCATACCTGAACTTGTGGAATCAAAGCAATGTCGGCAAACACTCGGTGCTGGTGACCGGCGCAAAAAGCTACGCTGTCGGGAAAGGCATATTGACCATAACTGCCACCGAGTCGCAAGTGGGGACTTGCGACGCTTCGTTTACGCTGGTCATGCCATTCGCGGAAGATTGCGCTCAACTCCGCCAGACGACGCTTAAAGAATGGAAGTTCTATTCCGACAAGCTGGACGGCGTATCAGTCTATGAAGACCCGAGCACAGCTACGGTCAACCTGGCGTTGGAGCCGTTCCAGGGTGGCTGTCTGGCAGTCAAGACCGGACTGTTTTTCTTGCCCAAGGAAAAGTAGAGAGAAAAGTAGTTATACTGATCTTCAAGTAATTCATGATGGCATCATCTGATAGGGTTCCATCGTCACCGACTCGATTCGGTCACCCAGCACGATCAACTGACCTTCAAGCCGCGTGTTGCCGGTCTCGCTGAATTCAAACCGGTAAGTGCGGCGCAATACCCTGCGCCCCGACTTGTCGCGCACCAGTGCAAGTGCGACGCTGGCGACCGTGTCATCGAGAAATTGCACATTCGCATCGACGCAGGCACGCTTGCCGGCATTCCGGGCGATCTCGAGGGCATGCATGCTGTCGAACCAGAACCACCCCAGCGCGGCCAGCAACAGCAGGAAAAGTAAACTTATGATGTCCATTTTCGAAATACTTTAACAGGTTAACCCGTGAATCTTAGCTGAATCAGGTGAATGAACCATTAATTTAACTTGACTATATCCACTAAACCAGCGTACAAGGCATCTTGGTGTTTGATTCAAAGTTTTTGCAGTACTGGTTTTCCATGTGCAATCTTCGATTCAAATAGTTTTGCGGGGTTTCCCCCCGTTTTTTAGTAGGAGTAATACACATGGCAACAGGTACAGTTAAATGGTTCAACGACTCAAAGGGTTTTGGTTTCGTCACTCCCGATGATGGCAGCGAAGATTTGTTCGCACACTTTTCCGCGATCAACATGAGCGGTTTCAAGTCACTCAAAGAAGGCCAGAAGGTCACCTTTGAAGTAACACAAGGCCCCAAGGGCAAGCAAGCATCCAATATCCAGGCTCCTTAATAGGTTTCTGAGTTGTCAAAAAGCCCGGTACGAAAGTACCGGGCTTTTTGTTGGCCTAACCTCTGGTAATTATGGGGGTTGGCCAGCCGGAATTGGTTTTGAAATGGCGACTAGTTCCCGGGACGTTCCACTTTCTCAGGACGTTCCACTTTCTCAGGACGTTCTACTTTTTCAGGACGCTCTACTTTTTCACGAGATGCCATATTGCTACGGTCAAGCTTGCCTTCTTTGTCCTTTTTGTTCTGGGCGCCATCGGATTTTTTAGCTATATTTTTGGTGGGTAGCGTGTCGCTATAATGTAATTTTCCGTCTGCATCTTTCCATTTAAATACACCCGCAAAGGCTGGCGACATAAGCAACAAAGTTACCATGAAAAATAATATTTGTTTGGCCATTTTAAAATCTCCATGAATCAATTTCACCATGAAAATGATCCGAATTGACAACGTACATGACGGAACATTAACAGAAGGTTATGCCTAACCCCAAACCCGTTTGGCTGTTTTTGAAGTTGGGGATAAGTGGCGCAAATAAATGGATAGGCGGTTTATTTAAAAGGATGGACGGTGACCTGTCCGTGTATCCGCCAAGCAATAAAGAACCGGGAACTGGCAGTTTAATAATACCTTGCTTGTTTTATTGGTGGGCGGTACTGGGTTCGAACCAGTGACCCCTGCCGTGTGAAGGCAGTGCTCTACCGCTGAGCTAACCGCCCGAAGGAGGGCGCGAATTAAAGCATAACGCGATTGCTTGGGTCAATGGCCATAGCCACAACTTTGAGCGCGCAATGCGCAAAGCCCGTAAAATACAAAGCTCATTGTTTGCTTATTCTGTTTTTAAACTTATGACCATTCGTACTCGTTTTGCTCCTAGCCCAACCGGCTACCTCCACATAGGCGGGGCCCGCACCGCATTGTTCTCCTGGGCGTATGCGCGCAAGCACGGCGGCACTTTCATATTGCGCATTGAGGATACCGATGTGGAGCGCTCCACGCCCGCAGCGGTGCAGGCGATTTTGGATGGTATGAAATGGTTGAATCTGGATTACGACGAGGGGCCGTTCTATCAGATGCAGCGCATGGAGCGCTACAAAGAGGTGATCCGTCAGATGCTGGATGAGGGCACGGCTTATGACTGTTACACCTCGCCGGAGGAGCTGGATGCGCTACGCGAGGCGCAGCGTGCGCGTGGTGAAAAGCCACGCTACGATGGCCGCTGGCGGCCGGATCTGGGCAAGGTTCTGCCGGAGCCGCCGGCAGGCGTTGCACCGGTAGTGCGCTTCAAGAATCCCACCACCGGCATGGTGGGCTGGAAGGATTTGGTGAAAGGCTACATCGGATTCAACAACAATGAGCTGGATGACCTGATCATCGCGCGCGCAGATGGCACACCCACCTATAATTTTTGCGTGGTGGTGGACGACTGGGAGATGGGCATCACGCACGTGATCCGCGGCGATGACCACGTTAACAACACACCGCGCCAGATCAATATTCTCAAGGCTCTCGGCGCGACCGTGCCGCAATATGCGCATCTTTCGATGATCCTCGGCGATGACGGCACCAAGCTTTCCAAACGCCATGGTGCGGTCAGCGTTATGCAATATGACGAGGATGGCTATCTGCCGGAGGCGGTGATCAATTATCTGGCGCGGCTGGGATGGTCGCACGGCGACAAGGAGATTTTCTCGGTTAAGGAATTCTGCTCATGGTTCGATCTCGACCACATCACGCCGTCCGCTGCACAGTTCAATACCGAGAAATTGAATTGGGTCAACCAGCATTACCTGAAGCAGGCCGATAATGCGCGCGTTGCCGCGCTGGTGCGCCCGCGCCTGGAAGCGCGTGGCGTGAAAGTGAATGAGGCGCCGGCGCTGGAATCCATCGTATCGCTTTACAAAGAGCGCGTGGCGACGCTTAACGAATTGGCCGATGCTGCCGAAGTGTTCTATATCGATCTGCATCCCGCTAAGGAATTACTGGATGAGCATCTGATACCCGAAGTGCTGCCAGGATTACGCGAACTGGCAGAACGTTTTGCCGATGTTGCCTGGGAAGCACCCGCACTGGCTGCATTGATAAAGGAGTTGCTTGCCAAGCACAATTTAAAGATGCCCAAGCTGGCGATGCCGTTGCGCGTGATGCTGGTCGGGCAGACGCACACCCCGTCGGTCGATGCAGTGCTAGCATTGTTCCCGCGCGAGACCGTGCTGGCGCGGATGAAAAAATATCTGTAGCTGATTGTATCGTTTTATAGCAGACATAAAAAATGTGTATGAATTGAACGAGTGTGATTCAAGTTTGTCGTATTTTTGCTTGATTGAGCGGATAATTGGAGGCAAATATTATGAGAAAATTGCAGTTAACCTTTGTCTTTCTGGCAACGGTTGCTTTTATTGGATTGTCTTCCGCCGGTTTCGCAGGTAGTACACGCCTGATAATGACCATGACCTCTGAGCGAATGGTTCAAGAACAGTTGATTCATGTACGATTTTTGGGTTCCGATGGGGCTGAGCTTGAAAGTGATGCTTTGAAACAAATGGTCATCCGCCAGCATGACTGTGCCTCAGGCCATGTCTTTGATCTGGAGATGGATTGTAAAATTGGATACGAGCCAGATCACAAGTTGGTGGGAATTTATTTGTATCCCAAGGTATGGAAAAATAAATCCCTCTGTTTCAGTATTCCAAACCAAGGCAAGGTCGAAAGGGAATTTACAAAAACGGACAACGATGGTCATTCCATTCAACTAAAGGTGATGCCGTAAAGTTTTGTGTATTTCTTGAATTGCCAGTAATGGCACTCATCGGCTACGCACATACTAACTGGCCTACCTGAAAGCCGTCACTGACAAAAAAGCACGCCTTTGAGCGTGCTTTTTCTTTTACAGTTTTTGTGTTACTTCAGCTAGTCGGCTTAACGGGTATTACCATTGTTGCCGCGACCAAGCGTGTAGCTCGGTCGATCAGCGTTAGTTCGGCGTGGGGCAGTGGCACCGCCGCGATTCTGGTTGTTGCCGAAGCTGCGTTCCTGGCTGCGCGGTTGCCCGGCGCCCTGACCGCGACCTTGTCCGCCAAAACCCTGACCACCGCCAACACCCAGCGTATTGCCTTGCGTGGTGTTGCCATTGGCTTGGCCGTGCCATTGACCATGACCTTCTTTCGGGTGCCCGGCCACATGTCTTTCGGAGCGTCCGGCATGGCTATGACGGCTGTCCGGCGCGCTGTGGTGAAATCCGTTTCCGGTATTACCTGCAAATCCACCGCCGGTTTTGTTGCCCGCGTAACCGCCTGTGCGGTTGCCGCCGTAGCCTGCATTGTTGCCGCCGAAACCGCCGCCGCCGCTACGTGGACCATTGCTGCGCGGACCGCTGTTGCTGCGCGGGCGATCAGAAGACGGGCCACCGGTGCGCAGTTTGTATTTTGGCTCTAGCCCTTCGATGGTGTGCATCTTGATGCTTTGCTCGGTGTAGCGTTCGATGCGCTTCAGCAATTGCGCATCGCGGTTCGAGGCGAACGAGATGGCGATGCCGGTCGAGCCGCCGCGACCGGTACGTCCGATGCGGTGCACATAGTCTTCGGCGAACTTGGGCAGGTCGAAGTTGATCACGTGCGAAATGCCGCGCACGTCGAGACCTCGTGCCGCCACATCGGTGGCGACCAGGATACGCACGTTGCCGTTGCGCATGTTGAGCAGGGTGCGGTTGCGCTCGCGCTGGTTCATGTCGCCGTGCAATGCCGCAACCGAATGGCCTTGTGCGGAGAGTTGGTCTGCAATGGTGTCGGCATCGCGCTTGGTCGCAGTGAACACCAGCGCCTGATTCATTTCCGCGTCGGTCAGCAAATGGCTGAGCATCTTGTTTTTGTGCGCCACGTCATCGGCGAACATCATGCGTTGCTCGATGTTTTCATGTTTGTCTTTGGCTGCCGATACAGAAATCTTCTTCGGTGTCTTGAGCAGGCGCGAGGCCAGGTTGCCGACCACGCCGTCCAGCGTCGCCGAGAACAGCAGGGTCTGGCGCGTTGCAGGAGTAGCTTTGGCGATGCGTTCCACATCGTCGACAAAACCCATGTCCAGCATGCGATCCGCTTCGTCGAGGATCAGCACTTCCAGACGCGAAAAGTCGATGCGGCCGCGTTCCAGATGGTCGATCAGACGTCCCGGCGTGGCGACCAGAATATCGACATGACCGGACAGCATACGGTTTTGTACCGGGTATGGCATGCCGCCCAGGATGCTGATGATCTTGAAGCGCATGTTCTTGCCGTATTTGCTTGCGGCATCGCAGACTTGTTGTGCCAGTTCGCGGGTTGGGGTCAACACCAGCACGCGCGGGCCTTTGCCGGGCAGTGCGGAAGGTGTTGCCAAACGGTTCAGCGCGGGCAGGATAAAGGCGGCGGTCTTGCCGCTGCCGGTTTGCGATGAAGCCATCAGGTCGTGACCGGCCATGATTTCGGGAATGGCTTGCGCTTGGATCGGCGTAGGCTCGGTATAGCCGGTTTCGGCAATCGCCTTCAAAATAGCGGCGTTTAAGTTTAAATTTTCAAATGACATCTTGCTTCCTTTTTTATAATCAAAGGGAATCCATCTCGCTATGCAAGACGCAAGGCAACACCCAGTTAAAAATATAACTGAATGCTGAATCGAATCCAGCATGGCGAACTATTAGTAGTTCCCTAAGGTGAGCGCAGGTAGTGACAGCCCGTAGAACGGGGAGGAGGTAACCGGCGCATAAAACATCGTTGCTAACCGGAAAACCCCTAAATCCTAAAGGATGGCTGAGTTTTTATAGACAGGCGCGATTTGCATACGCGCGAGAGATAGGTCAGAAAACGATGAACCAATGCCGCTTTAACAGCGACAAGGCGCGCATTATACGGATAGAAAAAATAAAAGCCAGCGAAAGTTTATCCTGCCTTGCCCTGTGCTAGAATGCGCGCCCTTTTCATATGCAAGGCTGTACACATGTCCCGCGAAATCCGTAATATCGCCATCATCGCCCACGTTGACCACGGCAAGACCACTATGGTGGATAAGCTGTTGAGTCAGGCAGGTTCTTTTGCTTCCTATAAACATATCGCCGAACGCGTGATGGATAGCAACGATCTGGAAAAAGAGCGCGGCATCACTATTCTGGCGAAGAATTGTGCCGTAGATTACGAAGGTGTACATATCAATATCGTCGATACACCCGGTCACGCCGACTTCGGCGGCGAGGTGGAGCGTGTGCTGGGCATGGTGGATGGTGTGTTGCTGCTGGTGGATGCGGTCGAAGGCCCGATGCCGCAAACCCGTTTCGTCACCAAGAAGGCGCTGGCGTTGGGCTTGCGTCCCATCGTGGTCATAAACAAGGTGGACCGCGACGGCGCACGCCCTGATTGGGTCATCAACCAGACGTTCGACTTGTTCGACAAGCTCGGTGCGACAGACGAGCAACTGGATTTCCCGGTGATATACGCTTCGGCGCTGAACGGTTATGCCACCCTGGATTTGGCCAAACCCAGCCCGGACATGCGCCCACTTTTTGATGCAGTTATCAAGAATGTTCCCGCACCCGATACCGATGTGGATGCGCCGCTGCAATTGCAAATTTCCGCACTGGATTATTCCAGCTTCGTGGGCCGTATCGGCGTAGGCCGCGTGCGCCGTGGTCGCGTCAAGCCTGGACAGGAAGTGATGGTCATGAATGGCGACAAGCCGATAAAGCGCGCGCGCATCAATCAGGTGCTTGGCTTTCGCGGAATCGAGCGCGTGCCGCTGGACGAAGCGCTGGCGGGCGACATCGTGCTGATCAACGGCATAGATGAAATCGGTATCGGCGTGACGCTGGCTGACGTGAACAAACCTGAAGCCCTGCCTATGCCCAAGGTGGATGAACCTACTCTGACCATGAATTTGATGGTGAATACTTCGCCATTGTGCGGACAGGAAGGGAAATTCATTACCAGCCGCCAGATCCGTGACCGCTTGAACAAGGAGTTGCTGGTGAACGTGGCGTTGCGTGTTGAAGAAACGGACAACACCGATGTTTTCCTGTTGGCAGGACGTGGCGAATTGCATCTGACGATTTTGCTGGAGAACATGCGCCGTGAAGGTTTTGAAATGGGTGTCGGCAAGCCGCGCGTGGTTTATCGCGACATCGACGGACAGAAGTGCGAGCCGTTCGAAGTGCTGACCGTGGACGTGGAAGATACCAATCAGGGCGCGGTGATGGAAGAACTGGGTCGCCGCCGCGGCGACTTGCAAGACATGCAGCCGGACGGACATGGCCGCGTGCGTCTGGAATACCGCATTCCGGCGCGCGGCTTGATCGGCTTTCAATCCGAATTCATGACCATGACACGCGGCACTGGCATCATGGCGCACGTATTCGATGATTACGCGCCGGTCAAAGCCGAGATGCCAGGCCGCCGCAACGGCGTACTGATCTCTTCCGAATCTGGAGAGGCGGTGGCTTATGCCTTGTGGAAGCTGGAAGATCGCGGCCGCATGATCGTTGTTCCCGGCGATAAATTGTACGAAGGTATGATTATCGGCATCCACAGCCGTGACAACGATCTGATCGTCAATCCGATCAAGGGCAAGCAATTGACCAACGTGCGTGCTTCCGGCACGGACGAGGCGGTGCGCCTGACCCCGCCGGTTCGCCTGACGCTGGAATCAGCGGTGGAGTTTATCGACGATGATGAATTGGTTGAGATTACGCCATTATCGATTCGTGTCCGTAAACGTTTCCTGACGGAGAACGAACGCAAGCGCGCTGCGCGTAGCTAAAACCTTAGGCAATTTATCAAGACCAGCGCCGTGCAGTGTTATACTGCACGGCGTTTTTTATGGTCTGTGGTATGTTAGAAATCATCACTCTTGTTCTGTTGTTGTGCATTTTGATCGCCGTGCTGTGGCTAGTGGGGAAGATGCTATCGCTTGCGCGGCTGCAGACCGCGCTGCCGGACGTATTGGCGCGCACATTGGAAGAAAAGCATCTCATGATGCTGCGCGACTTGCACGACGGCTTGAGCAAGCAGAGTGACCGCCAGGCCGAACATGCGCGCGCCGACCAGGAGCTTATCCAGACATCCTTCCGCAATGCCACACAGCATCTGTCAGGCAGCGTGGAAACGCTGGTCAAGACCATGGATACTCGCTTGGAGCAAATCTCCGGCAAGGTCGCCGAGCGTCTTGACGAGGGTTTCAAGAAAACCAACGAGACCTTTACCAATGTGATGACGCGGCTCGCCACGATAGACGAGGCGCAGAAGAAGATCGATGGCCTTACCACAAATGTGGTCAGCCTGCAACATCTGCTCGGCGACAAACGTTCGCGCGGGGCGTTCGGCGAAGTGCAACTGGAAGGGCTGGTGCGCAACATCCTGCCGCCCGATGCCTATTCATTCCAGGAAAAACTTTCCAATGGTAACCGCGTCGATTGTTTGTTGATCCTGCCGCCGCCGACCGGCAAGGTTCCGGTGGATGCAAAATTCCCGCTGGAAAATTATCACCGCATGCTGGATCAGACCCTGGCCGAATCGGACAAGCTGGCAGCACGCAAACAATTCAAGCTGGACATCAAGAAGCACATCGAAGACATCAGCCAGAAATACCTGATCCGCAACGAGACCTCGGATGGTGCGGTGATGTTCGTGCCTGCCGAAGCGGTGTTTGCCGAGATACATGCCTACCATTCCGACCTGGTGGAATATGCGATGCACCAGCATGTCTGGATCGTGTCACCGACCACGCTGATGGCCGTATTGAACACTGCGCGCGCGGTGATGAAGGATGTGCAGATGCGCGAACAGGTGCACATCATCCAAAGCGAGTTAGGCAAACTCAGCGTGGATTTCAAACGCTTTGACGAGCGCATGAAACGCCTTGCCGACAACATACGCAAAGCTAATGAAGAGGCCGGGCAGGTGGAAATATCCAGCCGCAAGATCAGCGATCATTTCGCCAAGATCGAAGCGGTGGAGATGCAGGAGCTTCCAGAACAGGGCGAAATCCCAGAAAAGTCTCAGTAGCGCTATATTTTTCAATAGTTGATGCCAAATGAAATGTTCTGCTAATGCACATAAGGTACTGACAGTCATGCTGTTGAGCATGATCGCATCAGCCATGCTGAGTGTTACCGCTATGGCACTGGCTGAAACTAACGCAGCGCAAAGCGCCAGTAATATCAGCAATAAAATAGCGACCCTCAGCTCTGCAGACATCGTCCTGATAGAAACCAATGAGCCTTTGAAGACAGGGGGCAAGCTGACTATTAGCGATGCTGATAGCACGGTGACCTTCGTAACACAGAAAAAAGTCGGCAGCTACGGTACCTTTAACATCGACGCGTCAGGAGCCTGGACTTACGTCACCAAAAACGCCCTCGATTATCTCAACGTGGGTCAGGGCGTCAGCGATATCTTTACGGTATCCAGTACGGATGGTGCGACTACCACGGTGAAAGTGACCATAGACGGCACCAACGATCCGGCGATCCTGAGTTCAGCTAATGTCGTGCTGATAGAAACCAACGTTCCTTTGAAAACCCGTGGCAAGTTGACCATCAAAGATGTAGACAGCCCGAACACTTTTGTAGCGCAAAAAAAGGAAGGCAGCTACGGGATATTCAATATCGATGCTTCGGGCGCATGGACCTATGCCACCAACACCGCCCTTGATTCCCTCAACGCGGGTCAAGGCATCAGCGACAGCTTCACTGTATCCAGTGCGGATGGCACCACCACCACAGTAAAAGTCACCATCGACGGCACCAATGATCCGGCTACCCTCAGTTCTGCCGACGTCGTGTTGACAGAAACCAATGCCCCTCTAAGCACCGGCGGTACACTGACCATCAAAGATGTGGACAGCCCTAATACTTTTATTGCGCAGAGCAAAGTTGCGGGTAGCTATGGCACTTTCAACATCGACGCTGCAGGTGCATGGTCTTACGTCACCAAAAGTGCCCTTGATGACCTCAACGCGGATCGGAACGCCACTGACACTTTTACCGTATCCAGTGCGGATGGCACGACCACCACCGTGAAAGTCACCATCAACGGCACCAACGACCCGGCGATCCTGAGTTCTGCCGATGTCGTGCTGATAGAAACCAATGAAGCGTTGAGCACCAGTGGCAAACTGACCATCAAGGATGTGGACAGCCCCGAGACCTTTGTGGCGCAAAAAAAGGTCGGCGGCTACGGCACTTTCAACATCGATACTTCAGGTGCTTGGAGCTATGTCGCGAAAAGCGCCCTCGATTACCTCATTGCGGGTGATGGCGTCAGCGACAGCTTCACCGTGTCCAGTTCGGATGGCACGACTTCCACCGTGAAGGTCACCATCAATGGCAGCAACGACCCGGCGATCCTGGATTCTGCCGACGTTGTGTTGACAGAAACCAACGAACCGCTGCGAACCAGCGGAAAGTTGTCCATCAAGGATGTGGACAGCCCGCAGACCTTCGTGGCGCAGAGCAAAGTTGCAGGTAGCTACGGCATTTTCAACATCGATACTTCAGGTGCGTGGAGCTATGTTACCAACAGCGCCCTTGATGATCTCAACGTGGATCGGAACGCCACTGACATCTTTACCGTATCCAGTGCAGATGGCACAACCACTACCGTGAAAATCACCATCAACGGTACCAATGATCCGGCGATCCTGAGTCCTGCCAACATTATTCTAAATAAAACGAATGAACCGTTGAGCACCGGAGGCAAGCTGACCATCAAGGATGTGGACAACCCGGAAACCTTCGTGCAACAGAAGAAAACCGGTAACTACGGTATCTTTAATATTGATGCTTCGGGTGAATGGACATATGTCACCAACAGCGCACTCGATGACCTCGAAGTGGGTCAGGGCGTCAGCGACATCTTTACAGTCAGCAGTGCGGATGGCACGACCACTACTGTAAGAGTCGTCATTAACAATGGCGCCAACACCCCGGCGATCCTGAGCGCTGCCGACGTCGTGTTGAATGAAACCAATGTTCCTATAAAAGCCCATGGCAAATTGACCATCAAGGATGCGGACAGTCCGGAGACTTTCGTGGCGCAGCGCAATGTCGCCGGTAGAAACGGCATCTTCAACATCGATGCTTCCGGTGCCTGGACTTATGTTGCCAACAGCGCTTTTGATTACCTCAACGTGGGCCAGAGCGTCAGCGACAGCTACATCGTATCCAGTGCGGACGGCACGACCACTACTGTGAAAGTCACCATCAACGGCACTAACGATCCGGCGATCCTGAGTTCTGCCAACGTCGTGTTGAAACAAACCAACGTCCCGTTGAGCACCGGTGGCAAGCTGACCATCAAGGATGTGGACAGCCCCGCAACCTTCGTGGCACAACGCAATGTCGCCGGTAGCAACGGCATCTTCAACGTCGATGCTTCCGGTGTCTGGACTTATGTTGCCAACAGCGCTTTTGATTACCTCAACGTGGGGCAGAGCGTTAAGGACAGCTTTACCGTATCCAGCGCGGATGGCACAACTACCACCGTGAAAATCACCATCAACGGTACCAATGACCCGGCGATCCTGAGTTTTGCCGACATTGTGTTGACAGAAACCAATGTTCCCTTGAAAGCCAGTGGCAAGCTGACCATCAGCGATGTGGACAGCCCGGAGACCTTCGTGGCGCAGAGAATGACCTTGGGTAGCAACGGCATTTTCCGTATCGATTCTTCTGGTGCCTGGAGCTATGTCGCCAACAGCGCCTTCGATTACCTCAAAGCGGATCAGAGCGTCAGTGACAGCTTCATCGTAAGCAGTGCAGATGGGACGACCACCACAGTCAAAGTCACCATCAACGGTAGCAACGATCCGGCGATCCTGAGCGCTGCCGACGTTGTGTTGAAACAAACCAACCATCCTTTGACTGCCGGCGGCAAGTTGACTATTAAAGATGTGGACAGTCCGCAAACCTTTGTGGCACAGAACAAAGTTGAGGGCACCAATGGTGTCTTCAACATCGACAGCACAGGTGTCTGGAGCTATGTCGCCAACAGCGCCTTTGATGACCTCAATGCGGGACAAAGCGTCGCTGACATTTTTACCGTAGCCAGTGCGGACGGTACGACTACTACAGTCAGAGTCACCATCACCGCCGATGCGGCGAAGCGGAAATAAAGCCAAATGATATTTGGCCGCCAATTTTTAGGGAAGTGGTTTATGGGGCAAGGCACTTTGCATAAGGTACTGACAGTCATGCTGTTGAGCATGATTGCGTCAGCCATGCTGAGTGCTGCCAGTGGTGTTGCCTTGGCTGCGACCAATGCAGGCCCAGTCTCCGGCAATGAAAACAAAAGAACAGCAGTCCTGAGTTCTGCCGACGTCGTGTTGACAGAATCCAACGTTCCTTTGAAAACCGGCGGTACGCTGACCATCAGCGGTGTGGATAGCCCGCAGACCTTCATGGCACAGAGAAAAGTCGGCAACTACGGAACCTTCAACATCAACCGTGCCGGTGTATGGACCTATATCACGAAAGGTGCACTCGACTACCTCAAGGCAGATCAAAGCGTCAGCGACAGCTTTACCGTGAGCAGTTCGGATGGCACGACCACTACGGTGAAAGTCACCATCAATGGCACCAACGATCCTGCGATCCTCAGTTCTGCCAACATCGTGTTGAAAGAAACCAACGTCCCACTGAGCACCGGTGGCAAGTTGACTATCAAGGATGTGGATAGTCCGCAGACTTTCGTGGCACAGAACAATGTTGCCGCTGCTAGCGGTATCTTCAACATCGACGCTTCAGGTGCCTGGACTTATGTTGCCAACGATGCTTTTGACAATCTTAACGTAGGCGACTACATCAGCGGCAGCGTCACCGTCTCCAGTGCGGATGGCACGACCACGACAGTTAAAATTACCGTCAACGGCACCAACGATCCGGCGATCCTGAGTTCTGCCGACGTCGTGCTAACAGAAACCAACGAGCCTCTGCGCACCGGTGGCAAGCTGACCATCAAGGACGTGGACAGCCCGGAGACCTTTGTGGCGCAGAAGAAGGTCAGCAAATATGGCACCTTCAACATCGAC
>JANXXX010000111.1 GCA_025350405.1 Gallionella sp. | reverse complement strand
TGCCTCGGATCGCCTCGAGGGCAACCTTGGCCTTGAACTCGCCACTGAAAATCTTGCGCTTCGTTTCGCTCATAACCTGCTCCTTGTTACAGCAGGTTACCATCTTAATTAACTGTCCGAAAATCGGGGTCCACTATACCCATTCAGTGTGGGGGTAGACTGATTTTGTCGGATAACTTTACATATCGCAATGACATCCCTAAAAAAACACAGCAATATTTTAGCTTTATTAAAATTTATCAATGGCCTAGAAAAAACTTAATCGACATGGCTCATATATTGCTTGCTTAGTTGTATTGAAAGGGGCTTACACCTTCTTTGCCTCGTACGTTGTTATTTTTCAAAATCAAAATAGCTCAGTATGTTTTGTAGGAATACTTCGATTAAAAGGTGCATATTATGAAAAGAAAATTTCGTCTCTCTGTAGTTGCGGTTTTTTTAGGACTGATGTCTGTTGGTGCTGCTAATGCATCACCATTTTCCATGAGAATGGTGGGTGACAACGACTTTGCGATTTTTGGCGGCACTGCCACTGGCGTCAACGATATTCTGTATCAGAATAATGTTATTTGGAATACTCAGATTTCAACTTTGTCCACGTTGACTTTTACCTTGCCGGCGGCTGATACGATGTTTTATGTGCTCGGCATGGGGGGTGGCGGACAGGAAAATATCAGTGGTTTGATCAACGGTGTGGACATGACATCTGCCTCCGTCACCATGAGTTCGGATACCCAGTCTTTTCTGACCGGTTACAACCTCTCAACCGTGAGTGGGGGGACTTTCAATGCAAATCTGGCGGATGTTCAAACGGCATTTTCCTCTTTGACTTGGGGCGCTCCTACCACCAACACTACCGACACCGTTATTCAGTACTCTCCGAACCAAATTGGATTCCATTTCGCTGACAGCACAGCCCATTTGTTTGCGTTTAGCTCAATGGCTGTGGGAGTTAATCCCGGGCTTGGAGCCGTGCCTGAACCGTCATCGATTGCATTGTCCTTGATCGGCCTTGCCAGCCTGATGCTGCTCCGCCGCCGCCCGCGTAAGACCATAGGGCGCGGCGAGGAACGAATCGCAACGTTCGCGTAAATCGTCGCCTGCGTTCGACTGCACCCGCGCCACTTACGGCCACGCCCGTGCTTCACCAGACGCGCCAACAGCTTTAGTGTTTCTGGCGTTTGATATTGACCTGCTTGAGTTCACGACAACACGCGCCAAAGGCGCTTGTTGCGACGTAGGCTAACTTCGCTTGCGAAGTTAAGTCCCAACGGGGCGGCCGTAGGCAAAGTAGGTCATCCCTTCGGCAAGCTCAGGACAGGCGTCAGACTCTTTACAAACAACACGCCGCTCCAGAAATGATGGGGCGTTTTGCTTGGGGGAGCGGTTCGACGGGCGCGGCACATCACACCCTGTACTGGCGATTGCGAATTGAGTCTATAATCAGTCTCAAGTATTATATTTCTCGTTGCTCAGAGCTAACTGGTTACTTGCTAATTTGGCGAGTGCTTCTGAAGCCGGTTTATGCTCGCTGAGGCATACGCAGATTTCTATCACTCTCTCAACTGAGCTTTTGCATTCCAAAGCGGATAGCTTGGTAAAGAACGGTCTTCAACTATTAATCCGCCAAGGGAATATGTTGCATGCTGGAACTGAACCGCCAACACGAAGTTAAAAGCTCATCTGACCGCAGCTTCGGCTTGGTATTTGCGGCATTTTTTCTGATCGTAGCCTTCCTGCCTTTGTTGCACGGCAACGGCATGCGATTGTGGGCGGCAGGATTGGCCGGCACCTTTTTGCTTCTGGCGCTCGCGGCTCCGCAGGTATTGATGCCGCTCAATCGCGTATGGACGCGCTTCGGATTGTTGCTTCATCGCATCGTTAGCCCCGTTGCGCTGGGCATAATGTTTTACGGTGCAGTCATGCCAACGGGGTTAATCATGCGGTTGGTTGGCAAAGATCCGCTGCGCCTGCGCTTGGATAAATCCGCGAGCAGCTACTGGATCAAGCGCCAGCCTCCGGGACCTGCGCCAGACAGTTTGAAATTACCGTTCTAAGGAAAGTCATGTCCTTCATCAAAGACCTGTGGGCGTTTCTAAGCACCCGTAAAAAATTCTGGCTGCTGCCCATCATCATCATGATGGCACTGCTCGGTGCGCTGATTGTGCTGACTCAAGGCAGCGCTGTGGCTCCCTTTATTTACACCTTGTTCTAGCTGATGATTGTTCTTGGCATTTCCGCCTTCTACCACGACAGCGCGGCAGCCTTGCTGCGCGATGGAAAGATTATCGCCGCGGCGCAGGAAGAGCGCTTCACGCGCAAGAAGCATGATGCCGGTTTTCCGCACCATGCTGTGGAGTATTGCTTGCACGAAGCCGGCATTTCAGCGGATCAAATCGATTACATCGCCTTTTACGATAAACCCCTGCTCAAGTTCGAGCGTCTGCTGGAAACTTATCTGGCCTTTGCACCGCGCGGTTTTGCCTCGTTCCGCATGGCGATCCCGATTTGGCTGCGCGAAAAACTTTTCCTTAAAGATTTGCTGTGCAAAGAACTTAAACGCTATGCAACAGACATCGACTGGGAAGGTCGATTACGCTTTTCCGAACATCACTTGAGCCATGCGGCCAGTGCGTTTTTTCCCTCGCCATTCGAAGAAGCCGCCGTGCTCACTATGGACGGTGTAGGTGAATGGGCCACTACCTCGCTTGCCATCGGGCGCGGCAACAAACTGGAGGTGGTCCAGGAAATCCACTTCCCGCACTCGCTTGGCCTGCTCTACTCAGCATTTACCTATTACACCGGTTTCAAGGTCAACTCTGGCGAGTACAAGGTAATGGGGTTGGCACCTTATGGCGAACCAAAATACGCCCAGTTGATTTTTGATCACCTGATTGACCTGAAGGAAGATGGCACTTTCCGGCTGGATCAATCCTATTTCAATTATTGCACTGGCCTCACGATGACATCGCGCCGGTTCCATGATCTGTTCGGTGCTCCACCGCGCAAACCGGATGAACCGCTGGAGCAGCGGCATATGGACTTGGCTGCTTCGATCCAAGCGGTAACGGAAGAAGTGGTATTGCGACTCACGCGCGCCATCCGCAACGAAACTGGATTGAAAAATTTATGCCTGGCCGGTGGAGTCGCGTTGAACTGCGTGGCCAACGGCAAGGTGCTGCGCGATGGTAAATTCGATGGCCTGTGGATACAGCCTGCTGCAGGAGATGCAGGCGGCGCACTGGGTGCAGCGTTGGCGATACATCACATTCACCTCAGCCAGGACAGAGTTGTCGATGGCCGAGATCAGATGCAAGGCTCCTACCTCGGCCCGGCTTTTGCGTCGGATGAGATCGAGCGGAGATTGACTGCCAGCGGAGCAAAGTTCGCCGTGCTGGATGACGATGCGCTGTTTGAGACCAGCGCGGCTGCTCTTGCTCAGGGCAAGGCACTCGGTTGGTTTCAAGACCGCATGGAGTTCGGTCCGCGCGCGCTGGGCGGCCGTTCTATCCTCGGCGATGCGCGCTCGCCCGCCATGCAGTCGATGCTTAACCTGAAAGTAAAGTATCGCGAATCGTTCCGCCCCTTCGCGCCATCAGTGCTGAAGGAAGACGTTGCCGACTGGTTTGAAATCGAGGGTGATAGCCCATACATGCTTCTGGTGGCAGATGTGGTGCAACGCAGGCGACGCAGCATGACAGCAGACGAACAGGCATTATTTGGCATCAAAAAACTGAACGTGCCGCGCTCCGAAATCCCGGCGGTGACGCACGTCGATTATTCCGCCCGCATACAGACCGTACATGCGGACACCAACCCGCGCTACCACGCGCTGATCACTTCATTCAAGCGTCAGACAGGTTGCCCGGTCATTGTCAACACCAGCTTTAACGTGCGCGGCGAACCCATCGTCTGCACACCTGAGGATGCCTTTCGTTGTTTCATGGGCACCGAGATCGAAACGCTCGCAGTGGGTAACTGCTTCCTGCGCAAGGAGGATCAAGATCCGGCTCTGAAGTTGAATTACGAGAACGCTTTCGACCTGGATTGAGGCAAGTAACTCGACGGAGAGATTCTCGCACGTGCGTGAGTGGGTGATGCGGAAGTATTTGTGTTGCAAACTGGTTGTCCAGTTATTGATATACTAATTTTAACGAAGGCAAGTTCGGATTAGATTGATGAAAAAATTGATTTTTTGGCTTATTTTACTTGTTTTAATCTGTGGATTTATGGAGGCCACAGCTTGGGTTGGTTACCGCATATTGTTCGGCGAAAATTTTTCATTTTCAAAAATTAGCGAAATTCGTGAAACAGCAACTTCGCTGTCTAAAGATTCAAAGCAGGAGAAGAGTACTGTTTACATGCGACATCCTTATTACGGTTATGTCATGAATCCTATCGGAATCGGGGAGGCGGAAAATAAAGCCAATGTGTTCGCGATTGAAGATCACGTAAATGCTTATGGTTTCTTTGGTGACACATCCCCAATTCAGCCGCGCAACCCAAAGAAACTCGTAGTGGCCGTCATCGGTGGATCAGTTGCTGCCTATACGGTGGCGTGGGGACGCAAGACCTTTCTGGAAGGATTAAGCAAACTCCCTGAGTTTAAGGGGCGTGAAATTGTGCTGCTGAACTTTGCTTTGCCGTCGTATAAACAACCTCAGCAAGTCATGGTTATCGGAGATATCTTGAGTCAGGGCGGACATATTGATCTGCTTATAAACATCGACGGTTTCAATGAAATAGCGCTGCCCAATGGAGAGGGTGCATTTTTTTATGGAATTTCACCTTTCTTCCCGCAGAATTGGAAAAATCTAAGTGAAACCAATCTTTCTCATGAGGCAATGCTGCAGTTGGGGCGCATAGCTTTGCTACAGGAAAGTCGAGCAAAATGGGCCGACTATGCCGGATGCTGGCCGTGGCGTTATAGCGTAACGGTTTCTACGATCTGGCGAATCATTGATAATACTTTGAAAATGCAGCAGCCCAAACTGGAGCAATCCTTGGGAAAGGGGGCGGGGGCGAGAATGAACGGAGCCGTACCCTCAACAGAAGATTTGCGAACCTCGCTTGGCCCACCAGATGGCTTTAATAATGCACGCGAGCTCTATGAGGCCAGTTCTTCACATTGGGCCCGTAGTTCTGTAATGCTCAACAATATGGTGGCAAGCCAGGGTGGCGTATATGTTCACCTGTTGCAACCGAACCAGTACTTTCCCGGCAGTCGCCCCGCAGGCGCGGACAATGTCAAAACGGTAATAAACATGGACTCTTTGTTCAAGCCGGAAGTTGAACACGGTTACCCGTACCTGCGCAGCGCAGGGCATACACTTCAACAATCAGGCATACGTTTTTATGACATGACGCTGCTGTTCAAGGACGATCATTCGCCTGTTTATGGGGACAATTGCTGCCACTTCACCAGGGAGGGCAATGTAAAGTTGGTGCAGGCTATCATTGCAAACGTCGCTAACTCATTGAGCAAAAATCCCAGGCCCCATCTGGCATCCTTCGTTGATGCAGATTACCGCCTTGAAACTCTGCGTACTCTCACTTTGCAACCATCGCATTATAAAGATGGAAGCGAAGTGAAGTTAATACACTCCCCCCGTTAACTTCCATGCGAAAGTAGGTCGTCATCCCTTCGACATACTCAGGGCAGGCGCGACTCCTTACAAGCAACAAAGTCCGCCTCGTGAGGACTTTGTTGTTTGCAGTGGGACGAATATACAACTGAATAACTTTGACAGATAAGTGGGCATTTCAGATAATGCGCGTCGCTTTAAAGTTTTATCAAATCGGGTCGTTAGCTCAGTTGGTAGAGCAGCGGACTCTTAATCCGTTTGTCGAAGGTTCAAATCCTTCACGGCCCACCATTTAGGTCAATGGCTTTCAGATTTTTGTGGAAATGTAACGCGTAGTAACGCGCCACCTAAGTTTTTCCCTTCTTCAATAGTGATCGTTGCGTTATGGTTGTGGGCAATTTCACGGGCGATGGCTAAGCCCAGCCCGCACCCGTCGACACCGGTCGTGTCGAGTCTGAAAAAGCGTTTGAATATCCGTTCGTGTTCTTCTTTTGGAATGCCGGGGCCACTATCTTCGACTTCCCAAGTAATTTGACTGGCGGTGCTGTTGCAGCGAACCGTAACAATACCGCCGGAGGGCGTATAGCGTAGCGCATTATCAATCAGATTGTTGGCCAACTCTTCCAGCCACACGGGGTCGCCCATCACCTTGGCCGGACTCAACTCAAAACCGAGATCGATGTTTCGTTGCATTGCCAAAGGCATCCAGCGCTCCGCAGCATCCCTAGTCAATTCGGACAGATCGACAATCTTTGGCGAATGTATTTGTTGTTGTTCAATGCGGCTTAAAGTGAGAAGTTGGTGAGCCAAATGAGTAATCCTGCGTGTTCCAGCAACGATTCTTTTAAGGTATTCGCTTGGGTCAGAAGCTCGTAGTGCCATTTCGGCTTCGGCTTGAAGTGCCGCAATCGGAGTGCGCAACTGGTGTGATGCATCTGCGACAAAATGCCGTTGTGCATCAAGCGCTGCGGAGAGGCGAGCCAGCAATTCGTTTACTTCTGCAAAGATGGGATAAATTTCTTCCGGGATGCCTTTTAAAGTTATCTGTCTTAAATCTGTTTGGGTTCGCCGCACCAACTCTTCCCGAAATGGCTGAATGGATGCCAGCCCATAACTGACACTTCTGCGTATCATGAAAACAGCCGCGATGATCAGCAGCACTTCCGGCACCAGCATGGCCAATAAGATTTCCCTTACCAGCAGGTCGCGTTTTGATGTTGTTTCGGCAAAGAGAATGGTAACGGGTGTTTTTTGATGCCCATGGAATACGGCTGCAACACGCACCAGTTTTCCATTGAACGAGCCGTCATAATAAAATCTATTGAGTTCAAGCGGTTTGGCTGCGCGAGGCAGATCGGCATTGCCTGCTACCCTAACTCCTTTGGCATCAATGACTTCATAAAATAGCTGGTCATAAGCATCGTTCAGTAGAACTTCTTCCGCTATCTTGGGCAGATCCAAGTGAACATGTCCATCCGAGACCTCGATATGGACGGCAATAGCCAAGGCGGAGTTCATCAGGTTACGATCATAGGCTACTGTCGCTGCATAGTGCGCAACAAAATACGCAACACCTCCTCCGGAAACAAGGATTGCTACCATTAGCGGCAGCAAACCTTGCAGCAATTTGCGCGAAAGGCTAAGCCTCTTGGTTCTCATCGGTCACCAAGCTGTAGCCAAGGCCGCGCACGGTTCGAATAATCACCCCCGATCCCTCCAGTTTTACGCGCAATCTTGAAATGACTTTTTCTACGGCGTTGACGGAATTTATATCGTCTTGCCAACCATAAAGCGCTTGCAGTAGCTGTTCCTTGGTGACGATGCGGCGAGCGCGCACAGCAATGTATTCCAGCGCGGCCAGCTCCTTGGAGCTTAATTCGAGTGGCGTGTCACCCACCAGGGCACGATGCCCGGCAGTATCGAGACGCAAAGTACCTAGGCATATTTCAGGATCAGCAATGCCGTGACTACGGCGCATAAGAGAACGGACACGAGCTTCCAGTTCATTCAGTGCAATGGGTTTGACTATATAGTCGTCCGCACCCAGGTCGAGAAGGCGGACTCGTTCGTCCACCGCCTCCCGGGCAGACATTATCAGAACGGGGGTGCGGCTGCCGCATGCGCGTAAACGGCGCAGCACGTCAGCTCCGTCTGCATCTGGCAAACCCAGATCCAGCAGCACAACATCGTAACTTTGACCCAGAAGCCAGTTATCCGCTTCGCGCCTGTTTTTAGCCCAGTCGACCACATATCCCTCCTGCCGGAGGGCGCGACAAATCACGTCAGCCAAGGGGTGATTGTCTTCAACTAGCAGCAGGCGCATAGATGGTCAGGAAATGGTCAGTCAAGATGCTCATAATACAATCTTCAATGCGCAACGGTATAACCCTTAAACAAAATAATTTTGTTTGTCTTGTTTGTTGATTGTGATTTGTTTAGTGTCCATCGTCCGAAAATATTCAGTGCCAACCAATCGATTTTCTGTAGTTTCCCTGCTGGTATTAGCGACATTGTCTGGCTGCGCCGCAGGCCCCGACTTTAAGCGGCCGGCTGCGCCAG
>JANXXX010000109.1 GCA_025350405.1 Gallionella sp. | reverse complement strand
GGGCTATGTCAGTTACCAGGCACAGCTTGCCGCAGAGCAAAGTTATTTGCAGTCCGCCATCAACCTGGCGCAGGCGCAAACCAATCGCCTCGGTGATACCGCAACACTGTACCAGGCACTGGGAGGGGGCTGGTGGAATCGCCCAGATGCCACCTCTCAGGAATTGGGGAGCGGCGCGAACGCTGCCACGATTCAAATTGGTTTGGATAAAACGCCTGTGGCTCAGCAATCTGCTACAGCGAGAGGAGAAAACAAGAAATGAAGATGCTGGATCGGAAAATTGTTTTTATAGTGGCAGGGTTGGCACTTGCTGCGGGAAGCGGCTACTGGGTTTGGCAAAAAATTCATGCTCCTAAAGTAGAATCTACCTTGGAAAGATCGGCAGCCCGTACTGCATCTGATACTCTGCATTTTCCTGCGGAAGCGCCGCAATTGGCATTTTTGCGGATCACGCCGGTAGAGTCCTTTCCTGAGCCATTGATGGATGCTCTCAATGCTCGCATCGCCTATGACGATAATTACACTGCGCGGATATTCTCATCAGTTGCTGGTCGGGTCGTTAAGATTTCAGCCGAGGCTGGACAACAGGTCAAGGCGGGCGATGCGCTGCTGTGGATCGATTCGCCGGATTATGCCATGGGGGCTTCAGACAGTTTGAAGGCCGATGCCGACTTGCTCCGCAAAAAGGAAGCTTACGAGCGTGCCCAATTATTGTTTGATGCTCAAGGGCTGGCGCGCAAGGATCTTGAATCCGCCGAGGCAGACTGGCATCAGGCAGATGCCGAGGCGCAACGCGCTAAAGCGCGAATGAAGAATCTGAGCAGCAATGTAGTAGTGACCGTAGATGGTAGATTTATATTGCGTGCGCCGATCGATGGGATTGTCAGTGAACGTCAAGTCAATGCCGGAAGCGAAGTTCGACCGGATGCTACCAATCCGCTATTCGTTATAACGAACCCGAAACACGTATGGGTTGTGGTTGATCTGCCGGAACAGCAAATCGGCAAAGTCAGGGTGGGACAGCCCATTGCTGTCGAAGTGGACGCTTATCCCAATGAAATATTCTCGGGCAAGGTAAGGGTAATTAGCGAAACGCTGGATCCGGTCATGCGCCGCTTCCAGGTTCGTTGCGATGTAGATAACAGTCAACACAAACTCAAACCGGAAATGTTTGCGCGCATCAGTCCCATCGTTGATACCAAATCCAGGTTGCCGCGCGTGCCCAATTCAGCTTTGTTCACGCAAGGTCTGTACACATATATTTTTGTAGAGCAAATGCCTGGCGTATTGCAGCGCCGTCGCGTAATCCTTGGTATACAGGGTTCCGATTTCACTTACATCAAGGAAGGATTACACGCCGGTGAACATATAGTAACCAGCGGAGCAATATTACTGAACGCGGAATTGAGCGGTAACGACTGATGCTTGAAAAAATAATTACTTTCGCCCTGCAGCAACGCGTGTTTGTGTTGGCAGGGGCCTTCGTGATTCTGATCGCAGGTTGGCAGGCGATTGAGAATTTGCCGGTGGAAGCCTTTCCAGATGTGCAGGACGTACAAGTGCAGATAGATACGCTGGTTCCTGGACAGGCACCCGAAGAAGTTGAGCGCAGCGTTACCCTGCCGATAGAGCGAGAGATGAGCGGCGTGCCGCACATGACCCAGTTGCGTTCAGTATCCATTACCGGGCTGTCGGAAGTCATTCTGACTTTTTTAGATCACACGGATGACTATTTTGCGCGCCAGCAGGTAATGGAGAAGTTGCAGAACGTTAACTTCCCACCGGGCATACAACCCAGTCTTGCGCCGCTCACCAATGCTGTCGGCGAGGTATATCGCTACGTGCTGGATACCCCAGCCAATATGCCGCCCAATGAAGCGCGTGCGTTGCAGGATTGGGTATTACGCCCTGCCTTGCGTCAGGTGCCCGGTGTGGCAGACGTGGTGAGTTATGGCGGTACTATCAAAGAATATCAAGTTCGAATCAACCCGTTGCTGTTGCGCAAATTCAATGTGACCATGAGCCAGGTTTCGCAAGCATTAAGTGCGAATAGCAGCAACAGTGGCGGCGGCATCCTGAAGCGCGGCGATGAAGCGCTGGTGGTACGCAGCATCGGGATATTCAAGAGTGTTAAGGATATTGCGCATGTGGTTGTGATAGCGCAAGGTGGCAAGACCGTATTGGTGGGCGATGTTGGCGAAGTCGGCATAGGTGACCGTCCTCGCTCAGGTATCGTTGCGTTTAACGACCACGATAATGTGGTTCAGGGCATTGTGAGCATGACCAAAGGGCAAAATGCTAGCAAAGTCGTGGAGGCTCTGAAAGAAAGGATACAACAGATCAGTCCCAAGCTCCCGCCGGGTGTGCGCATCGTTCCGTACTACGATCGGACCGATCTGGTGCGTCATACCGTACGCACGGTTTCTGAAAACTTGATCGTCGGTGCGCTGCTGGTGATATCCATCCTCATCATTTTTTTGCGCAACTGGTATGCGGCATTGGCGGTTGCAGTCATCATACCCTTGGCGCTGTTGTTCGCATTCATACTGATGGATTTACGCGGTGTCTCAGCAAATCTGATTTCGTTGGGCACCGTGGATTTCGGTATCATCATCGACAGCGCGGTTGTGTTGGTCGAAGCGCTGATGGTCAGGCTTGCGCTGGCCAAAACGGATGTATTGCCGCAGCACCAGACCTTCGGTTGGCGCATTCATCTGATCAAGCAGACCAGCATCGAGCTGGGACATCCAATTTTATTCTCCAAGGCCATTATCATTTTAGCCTTTTTGCCTATCTTCACTTTTCAGCGTGTAGAAGGAAAGATTTTTTCCCCCATGGCTTTTACTCTTAGTTTCGCCCTGCTTGGCGCGATTCTTATGACGCTGACGCTGGTACCGGCATTGCTGAGTTACGCGGTTAAGAACAAGGATCTGGCGGAAAAACACAGCGACTGGATGCACAAACTGCAAGAACATTACCTTAAGCTGCTGCTATGGGCGGAGAGTCGTCGCAAACGCATCGTGGCGGCTTCTGTCGGATTGCTGGTTGTGGCACTGATTGGCGCTCCATTTCTTGGCAGTGAATTCCTGCCCAAACTGGACGAAGGCAACATCTGGCTAACCATCACGTTACCGCCCGCCACCGTGCTGGACAAGACCAAGGAGGTCGAGGGACAGGTGCGCGCCATACTCAGGTCTTACCCTGAAGTAAATAATGTAACTACCCAGGTGGGGCGTCCCGATGACGGCACCGATCCAAAAGGCCCGAACAATATGGAAATCATGGCCGACCTCAAGCCGCGCGACACCTGGCGCTTTGCCGACAAAGAAGAGTTGATTGCCGACATGACGCAAAAGATTCGTACTATTCCCGGTGTGCCGACCAATTTCTCGCAGGTCATTCAGGATAATGTGGAAGAAGCTTTGTCCGGAGTCAAAGGTGAAATTGCAATCAAGATATTTGGCCCTGACCTGGAAATTCTGGAAGACAAATCAGTGCAGGTCGCCAGCGTGATTAGCAGCATTCGTGGGGCTGCGGACGTAGAGGCGATCAAGGTGGGTGGACAGACTGAATTGAATATCACCCTTGATCGCAGCCGGATGGCCCGTTATGGCCTCAACATCAACGACGTGAACGCGACTATCCAGACCGCCATGGGAGGCAGCACAGTAAACTCGTTCTATGAGGGTGACCGCCTTTTTGATGTCACGCTGCGCATTGCCGAACCTTACCGTGATGCAGTGGATGATGTCGCCAATCTGTCGATAGCGTTACCGGGTGGTGGAACACTGCCGCTCGGTGCGATTGCGAATATCGAAGTGCGCCAAGGCGCGGCACGGGTCGGTCGCGAAGCGGGAGGACGCATGGTGGCGGTGAAAGCAAACTTGCTGGGACGCGATCAGGGTAGCTTTGTTGCCGAAGCAATGGCCAAAGTCGAAGAACAGGTGAAATTGCCGCCGGGTTACAGCATGTCCTGGGGCGGGCAGTTCGAGAACCAGCAGCGTGCCAACAAGCGGCTTAAAGTAATCCTTCCGCTTTCTGCGTTGATGATTTTTGTGTTGCTGTTCTGGGCATTCCGCTCCATGCGCAAGGCACTATTGGTTATTCTGATGGTGCCGTTCACACTGATCGGAGGTATCGCCGGGCTTGGCTTGGCCGGGCTGCACCTGTCGGTGTCTGCCGCAGTTGGCTTCATCGCTGTAGCTGGCATATCGGTGCAGAACGGCGTAATCATGGTGGAGCAGTTCATGGAGATCATGCGCAACGGCAAGGGCTTGCGTGAGAGTGTGATGGAAGGTGCGGTGGCGCGTCTGCGCCCGATATTGATGACAGCGCTCATGGCTGGAATCGGCCTGTTGCCAGCGGCATTGTCGCACGGCATTGGCTCTGAAACGCAACGTCCGTTTGCCGTGGTAATCGTAGGCGGAATAATTTCCGCCACACTTTTTACACTGTTGCTATTGCCGCTTCTGTTTCCGTTATTTTCTGATGAGATGCGCAACAAGGATGACCAGCCACTAGTAGAGTAGTTCGTATGAAATTTTCATCTGGTCACTGAATTGGCAGATTGCAAGGAAGCTATAACCTGTTCTTCCGAAATCATTTCAGGAGTTTTTTTAAAACCCCATAAGATAATGCCGGGGTCCGCGGCACCCAGCGGCTATAAGTACATATTAGCTTTCTACTTGAAAGCTGCAACTGTGATTGAGAATCTGCCTTTACTCTTTTCATCGCTTTGAAGCAAATGTTGATGACGTGGAGCTCGCGACACACAAGAGAAGCCCTATTTCTGCGGAAGAGTACCTTCAACGCGCACTTCACTGGCACCATTTTCTAAACACATTGGTTAACAGTTGGTCAGGTTGCCAGCAGGAAAGCAGGGCAAAATCACCTTTCTCATCTTGAACCCAACCAATCATTCTACTAATGAAAAAAACGATCTACCAATGGCTTAACAAGCTTGGTCCCGGTTTGATTACCGGGGCTGCGGATGATGACCCCACGGTATTGCTACCTATTCTCAGGGCGGAGCGCAATATGGTTTTGGCACATTATGGACGCTACTTCTTACTTATCCGCTAATGGTCGGAATCCAGGTGATCAGCGCGCGCATCGGCTGCGTCACAGGCCACGGTCCGGCGGCCAACCTTGCAAAGACCAACTCGCGTGGAGTAACGCTGTCTTTGGTTACGATGCTATTGGTGGCCAATACCATCAATATTGGAGCCGATCTGGCGGCGATGGCCGACGCCATTAAGTTAGTGGTCGGCGGACCGCGACACATTTATGCCGTCGCGCTAGGCATGATTTGTTTGCTGTTGCAGGTGTTCATCCCCTACCAGCGCTATGTGGGCGTATTGAAGTGGCTGACGTTGACATTGTTTGCTTATGTGGGAACCGTATTTGCCTCACATGTGCCGTGGGGAGAGGTGCTGCATGGAACACTAGTGCCAGAAATTGAAATTTCGCAAAACTACCTGCTACTCATTGTGGCAATTTTTGGTACGACGATCAGCCCCTATTTGTTTTTCTGGCAAGCTGGGCAAGAGGTGGAGGAACTGGAAGTGCAGCGCAACGGGGATTCCTTGCGCAAGGCGCCGCAAGATGCACGGCATCACCTGCGCCGCATCAATATCGATACCGCACTGGGCATGGCATTCTCCAACATCATCGCCTTCTTCATCATGCTGACTACAGCGGTCACTCTATATACTCACGGCTTGCATGACATTCAGACTTCCGCCCAAGCCGCTGAAGCACTGCGCCCGATCGGCGGAGAATTCACGTTCTTTTTATTTGCGGCCGGCATCATCGGTACCGGAATGCTGGCCGTGCCGGTGTTGGCAGGTTCCGCAGCTTATGCGGTAGCGGAAACTTTTCGCTGGCCGTCCAGCCTTGGCTTGGAACTGAAAGCAGCAAAGGATTTTTATGCGATCATCGCCTTGGCAACCTTGGTTGGTGTGCTTCTAGATTTCAGCCCGATCGATCCGGTCAAAGCGCTGCTGTGGAGCGCCGTGATCAACGGCGTAATATCGGTTCCCTTAATGTTTGCAATGATGCGTATCTCGACACAACAAAAAATCATGGGCAGCTTCGTGATTGGTGCTCGCCTGAAGTGGTTGGGTTGGCTGGCTACGGGAGTGATGACTATTACGGTATTGGCTTTTGGCTTGACCAGCTTGGCGGAATATTTCAAACTGGGCTGAATTCTCTTTACGATTTAATTTTAATTTGCGATGCAATATGGAGTCCAGAAAACAATGAATAGTAAAATGACATGTAGAGCAGCAGTAGTTGCATTGGTATGTGGCATCCTGCCTTGTCTTGGTTACGCTGCCGAAATCAGCGAAGCAAGCACGAGTGCAAACGAAGTCAGTGAAGCGAGTTCGAATGAAAGTGAGAGCAGTGAAGCAAGAACGCAAGCAAGCGAAGTCAGCGAAGTAAATTCGAGTGAAAGTGGAAGCGAGACCAGCGAAGCAAGCACAAGTGAAAGCCCGGTCACGGTTAGTGCAGGGTTTGATCGTAGCTCAGGCACGTATGGCTCGAACCGGACTTCCAATAGCTTAAGTGTTCCGGTAACTCTCTCATACGATACAGACAATTATGGATTCGCTTTGACGGCTTCTTATCTAAGGCAAACTGGACCTGCGGGAACGTTTGCTGGTAGTCGTATACGCCCGGTTGGTGTTGCAAATCCAGTAGTCTCGGAATCTGGTTTTGGAGATATCACTGGGTCTGTTACAAGATACCTGATAAACGATGATGAGACTGGACTAAGCGTAGACTTGAAAGGCGAGATTAAATTCGCTACCGCGAATCAGAGCAGAGGCTTGGGTACCGGCAAAAATGACTACTCTGTAGAGGCGACAGTTAACAAAGACTACTCCACGTTTGGCGTGTCAGGCTCTTTAGGCTATTCTGTTTTGGGCAGTCCTGGATCCGTAGTGGTCAGCGGTGTTCAACAAAACATTATCTTGCACAACATCTTCTATGGTTCAGTAGGTGCCACGTACAAAATGTCTGAGAGTACCAAGGCGGAGTTGGTTTACAACAAGCAGCAGGCGCCGGAAATCGGTGAGTTTCAGCAGAAGGACATAACGGCTATTTTGAATTTCAAGCTCAGTAAGGGCAAAAGTCTCCATATCTATGTTTTGAGAGGCTTCGCCAAAGGCAGTCCCGATTGGGGTAGTGGCGCAAGTGTTAGCACCAGCTTCTAGCCCTTGTTCAATAGACGCAAGGCGAGTCATATATCCAGCTTCATCTACCATGGTCACACTACTATCCCACTAACGTCAACGGTAAAGCAACGCCACGCGTTGTATGCTCAGTGATATTGCGACTTTGCGATAACACGGTTGTTACCCCGTTAATTCATAAGTGGAGAGTTTGCAATGTTCAAGATTAAATCCATGTTGGTTGCTCTGGGCGCCGCTCTGATCGTATCCATGCTGCCTGTGGTTCATGCTGCCGAGGGTGATGTTAAGCAAGACACAAAAGACATTCGTGCGGACAAGAAAGATATTGCCAAGGATACTCAGGATATCCGACAGGATAAACGCGAGAGACAGAAGGACGTCAATGAGCGCAATCGTGACCGTCGTGAACTCAATGAGGACAAGCGTAAAGGCGATGCGGCTGGTGTGGCTAAGGAACGCAAGGCACTAGCCAAGGATAACGCCGACATCAAAAGAGGCAACAATGATATCAGCAAAGATCGCGCCGATCGCCACAAGGACAAGCGTGACCTGCACGGTGACCGCAAAGAGCGCCGCCACGACAGACACGAACATCATTCGGCAAAGAAATAATTCAGTTCACATTTCCTGGCAAACGGCGGGCTATATGCCCGCCGTTTTTTCGTCTGCCTCAGAAGCGTAAAATGTTTATGGTACAATTATGAATGCGTAATGGTACGACCCTTAAGCAAAAAAACGCTATTTATCCTGCATGTTGATTGTGATTTGTTTAGTGTCCATCGTCCGAAAATATTCAGTGCCAACCAATCGATTTTCTGTAGTTTCCCTGCTGGTATTAGCGACATTGTCTGGCTGCGCCGCAGGCCCCGACTTTAAGCGGCCGGCTGCGCCAG
>JANXXX010000106.1 GCA_025350405.1 Gallionella sp. | reverse complement strand
TATCTGTCCGACATCTACACCATCGCGGTCAACCTCGCCGGCCTGCCCGGCATGTCCATCCCCGCCGGCGGCCACAGGCACCGACACGGGCGGTTCGATCCGCCAGCCCGCCGCGCTGTGCAATCTCACCGGCATCAAGCCGACCTACGGACGCGTGTCGCGCTACGGCATGATCGCCTTCGCCTCCAGTCTGGATCAGGGCGGACCGCTGACGCGTAGCGCCGCCGATGCCGCGCTGCTGCTCGGCGCCATGGCCGGCTTCGATGCGCGCGATTCGACCAGCGTCGATGTGCCGGTACCGGATTACAGCGCGACACTCGGCGATTCGATCAAAGGTCTGAAGATCGGCCTGCCCAAGGAATATTTCGGCGCCGGACTCGATCCGCGCGTCGGCCAGGCCATCGAAGCGGCCATCGCCGAGTACCGCAAGCTCGGCGCCGAAGTGATCGAGATCAGCCTGCCCAACACCAATCTCGCCGTGCCCACGTATTACGTCGTCGCGCCGGCCGAATGCTCCTCCAATCTGTCGCGCTTCGACGGCGTGCGCTTCGGCCACCGCTGCGAAAAACCCAGGGACCTCGAAGACCTCTACAAGCGTTCGCGCGGCGAAGGCTTCGGCGCCGAGGTCAAGCGCCGCATCATGATCGGCACCTACGCGCTGTCGGCGGGTTACTACGATGCCTATTATCTCAAGGCCCAGCAGCTGCGCCGTCTGATCAGCGATGATTTCAAACAGGCCTTCGAGAAAGTCGACGTCATCATGGGCCCGACCTCACCGACCGTCGCCTTCAACATCGGCGAAAAGGTCGATGATCCGGTCACCATGTACCTGTCTGACATCTACACCATCGCAGTGAATCTCGCCGGCATCCCCGGCATGTCAATACCCGTTGGCTTTGTCGGCCAACGTCCGGTGGGTTTGCAATTGATGGGCAATTATTTTAACGAAGCCCGCTTGCTGAACATCGCACATCAATACCAACAAGCAACCGATTGGCACCTGCGCGCGCCGAAAGGGTTTGAGTAGTTGCTAGGGAAACGCCGATTAAATCGTCCAATGATTGATGGTCGAGCGACGGCATAAATGTTAATATATGGCACTTACTTAAGCAGGCCAAGCCCATGATAAAAACCACCGCCACGCCGCGTCAAGGTAGTTTCGCCCAAGCCGAATATGCACGCAAAAAGAAGCAAACACGGCGTGATCTGTTTTTAGCCCAGATGCAGACGGTGGTTCCTTGGGCACGTCTGATCGCGGTCATTGAACCGCACTACCCTAAAAGTGGCAAACGCGGGCGCCAGCCCGTGGGGATCGAACGTATGCTGCGCATGTACTTGGTGCAACAGTGGTACGGGCTGGCGGACGTGGCGGTTGAGGACGCTCTCTACGACAGCCAGGCGCTGCGCAACTTCTGTGGTATTGACCTGGGGTTTGAGTCCGTGCCCGATGCCACCACGCTGATGGATTTCCGGCATCTGCTGGAGAAACACAAACTGCCCCACGCTCTGCTGCAAGAAGTGAACGCGTTACTCACCGAACGAGGCCTGCTGATGAGCCAAGGCACCTGGGTGGACGCCACGCTGATTGCCGCGCCCAGCTCCACCAAGAACAAGGTGCGCAAGCGCGATCCTGAGATGCACTCCACCAAGAAAGGCAACGAATGGCACTTTGGCATGAAAGCCCACATTGGAGCGGATGATCAGTCGGGTCGGGTGCATACCGTCATCAGCACCGCGGCGAACGTCAGCGACATCAGCCAAACCGCAGCGCTGCTGCATGGCCAGGAACAGCGCGTGGGTGCCGATGCGGGTTATGTGGGCGTGGAAAAACGCGCCGAAGTCCAAGCCAAACTCAAGACGATGGCGCACACCGTGACGTTTCGCATTGCCAAGCGCAGAAAGCCGATCAAAGCGATGGTCGAAGGTTGGAAAAAAGACTTGGCGCTGCTGAATGAGAAGCTCAAAGCGAGTCTGCGAGCCAAGGTCGAGCATCCGTTTCACGTGGTGAAGAATATCTTCAAGCACACGAAGACACGCTACAAGGGCCTGGCGAAGAACGATGCGCAGCTCCATGTGCTGTTTGCGCTGAGCAACCTGTACAGGGTCAGAGGAAAGCTGTGCCCGTGAGGGGCAGAACGAGGCGGAAATCCATGAAAATACGGAAAAACAAGGCCAATGGAACCAAAAATACTTTATTGAAACTGAAAAGATAGAATTCGAAAGTCCGCGAGCGTGACAAAAATCACGGCGCGTTGGTTGCTCGCTCTAAAATTGAATTGATCGGCGGTTCCTTAACGTTCTTTGGGATGGCGGGAGCCTGACCATTGACCGGCGCACGTCCGACTCATTCACCGTTCGTGGTGCGCGGCTGACGATGGAGCTACAAGTGCAAGAGGCGACGTTACGCAGCTTTTTAGCAAAGTCTGGGGCGCTGGCTCGGGGAACAGGTTTTCTAGCGCGGTTCCTTATTGCCTGGCCTGAGTCGACGCAAGGATTTAGACCGTTCACGGATGCACCGGCGAGCTGGCCAAGTGTGGCCGCATTCAATCGGCGCATCACCGCGATTCTGGAACAACCTGCACCCATTGATGACACCGGCGCTTTGAC
>JANXXX010000060.1 GCA_025350405.1 Gallionella sp. | reverse complement strand
CCAGCCATTGCGGGCAAGCTCACGTGTAATACATGAACGAGGCCGGTTCAAGCTCTCGGCAATTGCCCCTGGTTTAAATCCTTGCTGGAGCTGGGTTTGAATCAAGACTCTATCATCCAAGGTGAGGTGTTTGTATTTTTCCGCCATCCAACATTCTTTCATGAAAGAATGTTGCACTTGGTTTTCGCCCGCCGTGCCTCAAAAGTTCAGAGTTCGCCCAAATGCAAGGCGTGGAAGAAATTTCGCAGCACGGCATATGAGGTATATGTAAGCAAGAAATTTATTCCTCAACGCAGCATAACCAGCCACTTGGTTGCCGTTGTTTGGCAACTTAGTGGAATGGCTAGTTGTTTTATCAGTTGGGATGGAATCTGAATTTTGGAGGTACCCTTCAGGTAATTTCGCGCCAGGCAAACCCTTCTTCCTGCGTAGCCACACCGACCCAGCTTTCTTCACACTTGGCCGCGCCGCTCAACGCCCGCACGGCAAGCTCCGGGGTGTTGTTCTTGCGGCTGAGATGCGCGGCGATCAGGTGTTGCAAGCGGCTCAAATCCAGCCTGGCTAAGATGCCCGCCGATTCCTGATTGTTCAGATGCCCGAAACGTCCGCCCACACGCTGTTTCAGGCTGTATGGATAATCGCTATTCATCAACATTTCAGCATCGTGATTGCACTCCAGCACCAGCGCATCGCAACCGCTCAGCGTTTGTTCGATATGCGCCGTACTGCATCCGGTATCGGTCAATACGCCCAGCCGCCGTTCGCCATCGCTGAACACGAATTGCACCGGCTCGGCGGCATCGTGTGGAACGGGATAAGGGGTGATCTCGATGTCGCCGATTGAGAACGCCAGATGGGGATCGATTTCGTGGATGTTGGCTATGCCGGCAAAAGCTTTCGGTTGACTGCGCAACGTTCCGTGCGTGAGCCAGACTGGCAGATTGAATTTGCGCGCCAGCCGCGCCACGCCGCCGATGTGATCGCCGTGTTCATGCGTGACGACGATGCCGCTCAGCTGCTCGGGTGATACGCCCAGTCGCGCCAAGCGCATTTGCGTGTCCTGCAATCCAAAACCGCAGTCCATCAATACTTGCGTCTGACGGGTGCCCGGACAAGAGCCTTTCGTACCGAAAGCAACCAGCAGTGCGTTGCCTTCGCTACCGCTACCCAAAGACGCAAAACGCATCGGCACTAGAAGCTCGCATTATTGTTTATTGATGTTCTTATACATCGCCTCAAGCATCTGCCTGCTTACCTTGTTGCTTGCGCCGGTCTGATCAGTGATAGACACTTCGGACGATGTCCCGCCATCCTTGACATTCACGCGATAGCGCCTGGTGGTATCTTCGTTGCCCTTCCAGAACTTCAACTTATCCAGCCAACCGGCCTCGATCTTGACCGGACGCAAATAATAGATGCCCTTTTCGCGATCCTTGTCTTCTATAGCCAGACCGGCACTCTCGATAGCCAGCCCTACTTTGCGCCAGGCCCTGTCGAACGGATCGTTCACCACGATGATGGTATTGCCATCGGCAATCTCGCGCAAGCTGGCCGCTCCCGCCGCTTCGGGCGCGTTGAACGTTGCCGTCCCGGTCACCGCTATCGGGCCAACCGCCGCTACTGCGCTGGCCGCCTGCGCTTCGCTGACGCCGAAACGCACCATCAGGCGTTGCAACATGACCGCTTCCATCTCCGGATCGTTGGCGCGCGCTTGCCACTTGGACATGGTCATGTCGGGAGAAAACACTTCGACCATGCCGCGATGGGTGATATACACCTCGGTACTCGCCCCGTCCTTGCTGCGCTCCAGACGGGTGAGATATTGGTCGCGCTCGCCGCTCGAGTAGGCGCGGTCAAACACCTTGCCGAGCACACTGCGAATAGCCCCCTGTGGAATCTTGGCACGATTTTCCGCCCAGTCGGTTTCCATCACCCCCGCCGCCTGGTCTTCGCTGCTGATGGTCAGCCCGACTTCCTGCCAGAACGCCTTGACGATAGACCAAACGTTTTCCACCTTGTTGTTAACCACCAGCCAACGCTGGGCGTTGTTGCGCTCCATATGCACGCCCTGCACTTCCGGCAACACCGTGCTGGCAGTGCGTACCGTGCTGCCACCCTTGCTGTAATCGGAATAAGTCGCAACGGCTTCACCTTCGCCCTGAGGCACCTTGTAGCGGTCATCGCCAGCGGGCGTGGTCATATCCGGCGGCACTTCCAGCGTCGGCACTTGCATCGCAGCAGTGCCATAATCGATGCGCTTGCCGTCGGTTGACAGCGTGCTGCAACTCGCCAATACAACCAGCACCGCGCTGCAAATCCCGATCTGCAAAACTTTCATTGATTCTCTCCGGCTATACAACATATTCAATTCCAAGAAAAACTTTAGAGCACTCCGGCCTGGCGCATTGCGGCCTCGACCACCGCGTGTGCGGATGGCGACAAAGGCGTGAGCGGCAAACGCAAGGTATTTTTCATCTGGCCCATGCGCGCCACCGCCCACTTCACCGGGATCGGATTGGCTTCGACGAACAGGTTGCGATGCAAGCCGAGCAAGCGGTAATTAATTTCGCGCGCCTTGGCGACATCGCCTTTCAGTGCGGCGACGCACATCTCGTGCATCAGCTTCGGCGCGACGTTCGCCGTCACCGAGATCGTGCCGTGCGCGCCGAGCAGCATCAGCGCCAGCGTGCTGGCGTCATCGCCGCTGTATATCGCAAAATCTCCGCCCGTACCATCCTCATGAGCGCGCTTCAATAAAGCCGCGCGCTGCAACAGGTCGCTGCCGCGCTCGATGTTGCCGGTCGCGTCCTTGATGCCGACGATGTTGGGTATCTGCGCCAGGCGCAACACCGTATCGTTGCTCATGTCGGCAACGGTGCGCCCCGGCACGTTGTACAGGATGTGCGGCATGTCCACCGCTTCGGCGATGGCTTTGAAATGCAGATACAAACCTTCCTGGGTAGGCTTGTTGTAATAGGGCACCACCGTCAGCGATGCGTCCGCGCCGACCTTTTTCGAGAACGACGCCAGCTCGATGGCTTCCTTGGTCGAATTCGCGCCGGTTCCGGCGATGATGGGAATGCGCTTGGCGGCATGCTTTACCGCCTCGGCGATCAACAACTCATGCTCTGCCACATCCACGGTGGGCGACTCGCCGGTCGTGCCGACCACCACGATGCCGTCCGTGCCCTGTGCGATGTGAAAGTCGATCAGTGCGCGGAACGCCGCCAGGTCAAGACTGCCGTCCTCGTGCATCGGGGTGACGATCGCCACCATGCTGCCGGTGATCATTTTGCCTTTGTGCATCATCTCGGTGCTCATCATTCTGTGCTTGGCGGAAAAATAAAGGACGCATTCTACCGTAATTAACACCGGGCCCCAAAGCGCTACGCGACAAAATCCCCAAGGCTATGGAATAATGCGGTACTTTAAATTTACGATCATCATGTCCGCAACAACCCTAGCCGCGCTGCATCCCGGCGATATCGCCACCATCGTCTCGATCCACGCCGAGGAAGCGCTGCATCTGCGCCTGCTCGCCTTGGGTTTCCGCAGTGGCAAGCAAATCGAGCTGATCCGCAAAGCCAGCTTCTCGGGTCCGCTGCAAGTGCGCGTCGGCACGACTGACGTCATGCTGCGCCGTGTAGAGGCGGCCAAGATCGAAGTGCTTAAATCATGAGCAAAGAACAATTAGCCACAGAGAACACAGAGTGCACAGAGAAAATGCAGGTTTATCTCTGTGTGCTCTGTGATCTCTGTGGCTTGAATCAGGGTTTCTAAAATGAAACGTATAGCCTTATTGGGCATGCCCAACACCGGCAAGTCCACGCTGTTCAACCGTATGACCGGCGGCGCGGCGCGGGTCGGCAACTGGCCGGGCATCACCGTCGAATTGCTTAGCGGAAAGATATTGCTCGGCCCGGACATGGTCGAGATCATCGACCTGCCCGGTATCTATGACCTGCATGGTTATTCCGACGACGAACAAGTGGTACGCCACTTCCTGCACGACAACGTGCCCGACCTCGCGCTGGTCATCGTCAACACCACCCAGATCGAACGCCAGATGAGCCTGTTGCTGCAACTCAAGCAGCTCGACATGAACATCGTGGTGATACTCAACATGGCGGACGAAGCGAAGAAATTCGGCATCAGCGTCGATGCGGCCAAAATGTCCGCGCTGCTGGAGATGCCGATCTTCCTGCTCAGCGCGAAGTACGGCAGCGGCTATCCCGAAGCGCTGCAGGCCGTCACCAAGGCGCTGCGCTATCCCACGCCCGGCATGGCGGAAGAGCTGCGCAGCCAGCTGGAACAGGACGAACATATCGAAACGGAAATGGCGCGCGTGCTGAAGCACACCGTGCAGGTTCCTGCGCGCCTGTCGGACAACCTCACCGATAAACTAGACAGCGTGATCCTGCATCCGTGGCTGGGGTTGCCTATCTTCTTCGCGGTGATGTATTTTCTGTTCCAGGGCATCTTCATTTTCGGCCAGCCGATACAGGCAGGCATCGCTGAGGCGTTCACCTGGCTGCGCGAGACCGCGCTGGTGCCGCTATTGAGTAGCCTGCCGCAAGCGCTGCAGGGCCTGCTGCTGGACGGCATCTACAACGGCGTGGGCACCGTCGCGGCGTTCGTGCCGATCATCGTGCTGTTCTTTTTATTCATGGCGATCGTGGAAGACAGCGGCTATCTGTCGCGCGCGGCGTTCCTGATGGACGCGCTGATGGCGCGCCTCGGCTTGGACGGACGCGGCTTCGTGATGCTGCTGATGGGCTTCGGCTGCAACGTTCCCGCGCTGATGGGCACACGCGTGATGCGCTCGCGCGCGATGCGTTTGCTGACGATGCTAGTGATCCCGCTGTCGCTGTGCTCGGCGCGTTTGCAGGTATTCATCTTTTTCACCGCCGCGCTGTTCTCGCCCAAGGCCGCGCCGCTAGTGCTGTTCAGCCTGTATATGTTCAGCTTCGCCACCGCGATCATCACCGCGCTGCTATTCAAGAACCGCTTCAAAAATACCGAGCCGTTCGTGCTGGAACTGCCGCCGTACCGCTTCCCAACATTACGCCAGATGGCGCTGCGCGGCTGGCTGGAAGTACGCCACTTCCTGCGCCGCGCCACCAAGTTCATCGTCGTCGGCGTCGTGATGGTGTGGCTGCTCACCCACCTGCCGCTGTCCGCCGTCCCCGCCAGTGCCGACACCCTGGCGGGCATGATAGGCGGCGCGCTGCACCCGTTCTTTGCCCCGCTCGGTATCAACGAACAACTCACCATCGCGCTGATCTTCGGCTTCATCGCCAAGGAGATCGTGATCGGTGCGCTCGCGGTGATCTACAGCCTGAGCGGCGATGCGCTGGGCAGCGCGATCGGCCAGCAACTGGACTGGGTGCAAGCCTACAGCTTCATGCTGTTCACGCTGCTCTATACCCCCTGCCTCGCCACCGTCGCCACACTGCAAAGCGAATCCAAGCAACTCAAATTCACCCTGCTGTCGCTGGGCTGGTCGCTGGGGCTGGCTTGGCTAGTGAGCTTTGCGTTCTATCAGGGTGCGAGGATGTTGGGATATTGAATATCACGGTCAAGCATTTCGAAATAGCCGATACAACACAGCAGCAACAATTAATAAACAACGGGCTTGGGAAAAACTGCCCTCAATGTGTCGCGGGCTGAGCATTTTAAGTGCCCGCTTTCTGGAAGAAAGTTAGTATGTGCGTATAGCGGCAGTGTGCCATTTTTAAACGGTCACGCACAGCACGGGGAGCGACCGCTCCTCGGCCTTTCCGGACTGTCGTTCCAGTCTTGACTGAGTTAACTACGTGCGTCCGCTTTGTGGCATGCTGTTAGCATTGAACTACAGCCGCTGCGTGCCAAAAGCGGAACAACAACTTATCCGTCAATTTGACTAACGGCAAGATGTGCCTGCGAAGATTTTTTTTCAGATTCGGCAAAACTGTTATGACCAGATCGGCATAGGAATATTTGTCCAGCTACTTCCGGCGCACGACGAATTCCTACCGGACAAGTGAAATTCTTTTGCCGTTGATGCGGAGTAGGCCTTGGTCGCCAAGACGCTTCAAGGTGCGATAGAGCGTTTCATGGCTCAGCCCTAGCTCGGAAGCCCATGCCTTGCGCGGTTGATTCAGGGTAACGGCATTGTTGATGCCCTCCGATTCGATGTAATGGATGATCCGCTCGGCCGCACCATTCAGACTCAGCCGCTCACACTGGGCGCGGAGTTTTCGCACCTCTCTGGCAAGAAGCCCCATCCAGACATTGCGAAATGGTGCATCGTCTTCGAGTGCGGTACGGAATGCCGCAGGCGGAAAACACAGTAGCATCCCTGCTTCGTTCACCTCCGCATCACAGTGGTAAGCCTTGCTGCCCAGACTTGCCTCGGCAAGGAATCCTCCACGCGATCTTTGCAAAACGATTTTCGTGCCGCGAACGCCGTGACGAACCAGTTGCACTTCTCCGGTAACGACGCAAAACAGGCTGCGTACATGATCGCCAATCCGGAACAACACATCCCCAGCTAGCATCTTCCTGCATTCTGTCGCTTTGCGCAGCCTAAGCGGAACATGTGCCAGAAACGGTTGTGATTCGATAAGTGTTTGCCATTCCATGCGATTCACTCAACGAGATTGATATGATTCAAATCATATCAGGCAACCGAATGAAAACCTATAATTCAATTTACCGCTCAATGCGGATTGCCTTTTCAAAATTCCTGGAGATGTAACGAAATGAAAAAAGTTACCG
>JANXXX010000043.1 GCA_025350405.1 Gallionella sp. | reverse complement strand
ATGACCTTGCCGTTCTCTTGCAGCGCCTCGCCGATGGCTTCCAGCGATTCCGCCACGGCGCTGTCGATGAAGCCGCAGGTGTTCACCACCACCAGATCGGCTTCCTGGTAACTCGGCGTGATGACATAGCCTTCGGCACGCATGCGGGTGAGGATGTGTTCCGAATCCACCGTGGCCTTGGGGCAGCCGAGCGAGACGAAACCGATCTTGGGTATCTTTTGCTTAATGTTCATGCTGTTTCAGTGTTGCACTTAGTGGTGAGGATTGACGCACAAGGCGTGTATGCAAGGCTACTCGTCTCCTCCTGGGAGGGGACGCTATTCTAACTGTTTCATCCACGGGAAATCGCGATTGTCTGGTATTGCGGCTTTAATAACCCGCCCAGCGCATCAGGAAGCAGCGTTCGATATCGAATGTTACAAGACCGTCAAAACACAGGTTCGCCGCAAGCAAAGCCGGTTTCGTCCACATGACTCAAGCCATGCATCACTGTTTCCAGGAGAGAACCAGCGGTTCCTTTCTTGGGGTCGCAACTGTCTCTTCCAGCGGCACCCCCACCACGATAGGCGCTATGACGCTGTACTCCGCCGGAATGCCGAGTTCTGTTTTAACCATATGTATATTCAGGACAGAAACCGCCGAGCCGATGACACAGCTGCCCAATCCCATATCACAAGCAGCCAGCATCAGGTTCTCGGCCGCCAGCCAGCAATCGGCCACAACGAAGGGGCTCAATGGTTTGGCACAGATGATGAGCAACGTGTTTGCGCCGTGGAACATATCGAAATCATTCCTGGCAAAATGCTCGAACGAATGCCGCACACCCTGAGCGTTGCGGTGACGCATCTCCTCGATGAATATCGGCTTGGCCCGGTCAGACAGTTGCTTCAGTGTCTGTTTGTTCTGAACCACAACAAATGCCCAAGGCTCTTCTTGCATCGCAGTGGGTGCGCGCACGGCGGCTTCCAGCAATGTCTGAATGGCATGCCTGCTGGGTTTGTCCGGAGAGAACGCGCGAACGGTGCGTCGTGCGAGAATGGCCTCGAATACGTTTTTACCATGGGGCTTTTCGATCGTTTGCAGATGCATAGCGGTCACCTCCTGATCTCCCGCTCACGCTAACACCGAACAATCGCGCGATGAAATCAGTATGAATACCTATGCATGAAGCGATCAGGATGCCTGGTTGGAGGTGATGCGCGCGAGTTCCAACATATTGGATGCCCCGGTTTTCTGCATGACGTGGGCTCTGTGTATCTCCACCGTCCGATAACTGATGCCAAGACGTTGCGCGATCTCTTTGCTGGTATGTCCTGCGACTGCCAGATTCAACACTTCAGTCTCGCGTTCAGTGAGCATTGCCAGTCGTGCCGCAACCGATTCGGAAGCCTTGGCCTGCTTCTGCAAAATGGAACACTGCTCCATTGCGTCCTGAACACGCGCGAGCAATACCGAACCTTTCACCGGTTTGGTCAGAAAGTCCATCGCTCCCGCCTTGAGGGTGCGCACTGTCAACGGTATGGTGCCATGCCCTGAAAGAAAGACGATCGGCAGCTGCAAACCGCGCCGGTTCAATTCTTCCTGTAACGCAGGTCCGTCCATGTCGGGCATGTTCACATCAAGGATGATGCAGCCCTGTGTTTCGGGCGTGCATATCTCCAGAAAATCTTCGGCACCATGAAATGTGGCAACGGCATAGCCGGCTGCTTCCAGCAGCATACGGAGCGAGTCCAGTACGACCGCATCATCATCCACGATAAATACGTAACCGATGTAGCTCATGATGCAAAGGGCAACGTCAGATGGAAGATGGCGCCGGAACCCGGTTGCAGTTCCACCCACAGCTTGCCGCCATTTGCCTCGACCAGAGAACGACTCACAGCGAGTCCCATGCCTATCCCCTTCTCTTTGGTGGTAAAGAACGGTTTGAACAGACGATACATATCCTCCTCCCTGATACCCGGCCCGTTGTCTTGTATCGTCACTTGAGCCATCCTTTCATCATCCGGACTTTCTCTCACCGTCACGGTAATGACGGGCAATGCAATCCCTCCTTCCCGTATCGCCTCGATGCCATTGTGCAACAGATTGAACAGTACCTTTTGCAGGTGGGTACGACTGGCCCGAACCCAGGGAAGCCCTTCACCTTTTTGCAGAACGGATTCAAACACCAATTCGTGTTCGGATCTCGCGACATCCAGAACATCGAGTATTTCCCGGTTGAGGTCAAAAGATTCGGTCGTGAATCTTTGAATGTTCAGGAATTCGAGCAGATCGCGGATCGACTTCCCGGCCCGGTGTGCCTGTAGCTCGCAGCCTTCGATGGCTTTTCTGATCTTGTCCGGATTCGGATCCCCCGATTTCAACAGCATGAGCGCGGCACTGCTGTATGACGCGATGGCCAGCAGCGGCTGATTCAACTCGTGGGCGATGGAGG
>JANXXX010000042.1 GCA_025350405.1 Gallionella sp. | reverse complement strand
GGATGTGAGCTTTGTCGTGGCGGAACGTCTGCTCAAAAAATCAGCAGATCAGCAGGACAAGATCCGCGCCTACCTGACGCCATATGCCAAGTTCTACGGCTCGATGAACGAACGCATGGACGAGTACGTCCGTCTGTTCCCGGTTCATCCCGATTACCTCAAGACCTTTGAGCGCATCAGCTTTGCCGAAAAGCGCAATGCATGGAGATGGATGCGAAGAATTTCCGCCAAGTGCCAGCACAGCGAAAGGTGGAAATCACTATCACGGGCGAAGCGCGCCAGTTTGAGACTGGCGGTCGTTCAGTCACCTTTGTGCCGTTGAGCATCAAGCGCCGCCATTACAGTAAAGTGCTGGTGCCGCCGCCGGGGAACACGAGCGCCAAGATCAAGTCGTCGTTCGACTTGCCGCTGATCCGCACACTGGGGAAGGCGTTTTATTGGCAGCGTTTGCTGGATACCGGTGTAGTGGCCAACGCCACTGAACTGGCGCGGCAACTCCGTCTGGAGCCCGGTTGGGTCGCAGAAGTGCTGCGGCTGACCCGTCTGTCACCGGATATTGTGCAGGCGGTCCTTGATGGCCGCCAGCCCCGTCACCTCAACCTACATGCGGTGCGGGGCAGACAGGCCGAGGTACCCGTGGCATGGGAGGAGCAGCGGGTGCTGTTCGGGTTCGTATGAGCCCAGGATAGATAGCGGCACAGGTCATTGGGCTATGTTTGTGAACTCGATGTTTCCTGGCATGAAGGTTTTGCATGTCCGTAGACGCGGGCCACGAGCAGGGAATGGATTACCCAATTGGATATGCCCCGACCCAGCAATTCTTCTCCGGCGATGCCATGCGCGATCTTGTTTCTCAGGTTAATACCCTTCTGATGGGTATAGAGAGATCGAAGATGGTGGCGGGCCGTCGAGTTGAATTTGTCCTTGAATGTTTTGTGCGAGAGGACTTCACCCATTCCAATTGATTCGAAGCCGCCCGCTTCCCTGTTCGGCTGCAGTACGGATGCGCCCATGGATGCCAGAATCTCCCGCAGCGCCGCTTCGACTTGCGGTACCAAGATATGGATTGCCTTTACGGTGTCTTCCGCAAACCAAGCCTCGATCCCGTGCTTCAACATGGCGTGAGTGTGCGAGGGAAAAAGCGGGCTTTGTGCGAGGAATGCAAACAAGACATCCGCATCGATGTTCCACCTCGTCTTCGCATGCTCCAAGGCTTGATGGACAAATGGTGCTGCCGCGCCGATCAGCATGGCGGCTTGGTTGATCACTCGGCCGGGCATGTCATCCTTGACCGACCCGATGGTGGCAGCTGTCGCGCCGCCTTGACTCATAATGGCAATTTTGAGATGCGCTTGAAGCGGAGCATTGGCGGCCGCTGTTTCAACCATGCCGCGCAGGGTCGCCTCGCTCGTCATCAAATTCACCGCGATGCGCGCGAGGGCTTGATCGGCTGAACCAGCCGTGAGCTCATCAAGCCAGGCATCCATTTCCGCTTGAGGTACATTGATGTCAACGGACAATCGCTTCATCGATTGCCGGGCTTCATCCGCCCGCGCCCGAATAGCGGATTCAACCCGAGCCACATCAGCGGAGAGATTTGCAGTACGATATTTCGCATTCAGGGTTTCGAGCCATGAAATGGCAGTGAGCGCATCAGCTTTTTGGGCGATCGCTTCGAATGCGGCTCCCGCAGTTTTAAGCGCGGTGATGCATTTAGCAGGATCGCTCTTTGCGAGCCAGCGGCCAATCCGTTCGGCGGCATTCAAGGCTTGGTGCGGATCGAATCGCTGGGAATCTTCGATGTTGGAATGGACAGAAAGACTTGCATTCAGCCAACCCATCAGCTCGGAGCTCTCAGCGTCGGATAATGTCAGACCATTCCTGTTTCTCCATAGAAGATCGTCGATCTGCCAAATGCTGGAATCTCCCGTTTTCAACTGCTCACGCTGATACGAAAAACCCAAGCCCCTTGCGCGTTCGACAAGATTGTTGCCCTTAATGTACAGCGCCAATTCTGTAGCACGTCCAAGGAATCGCCAAGCCTGGAGTTTATCGACCGTGAGATTCTTTTCTACGACATCGAGATAAGCCTCGACAGCGCGCTGCGCGAGCACGCGGGGCCGTTCAATAGGCTGCTCGTTTGGATGATCGCTATTCCACAGGCGGCTCATCTCCCAAGCGAGATCGGCATATCGAGCGCGAAGTGTGGGATGCTGCGTTTTTTCAGATCGGTCTTGCCAATATTGGATGATTTCCGAATCCATGTCCCGCGCGTCAGGTTGATACACTTCCGTTCCATCGGCTTTCACACCTGACGACATGGGCACGAAATATAGACCCCAAGGCGGTCGCTGCTCGGTATTCGCAGCAATGAAACGGAAACCAAAGATTTCCGCTCGGTATCCCTTGCGCTCATTGTCAGTTAGGGATTTCGGGTCATCGACGAGCGTTTCAAGACCGACAGAAAGATTGTTTTCGTCGAAAGAGGACATGCCAGCTTCGACAGCATCAAGACAGCCCTTAATGGATGGAATGATTTCGATCGCCATGCGTGCCCTCCAACTAACCGGTGTATCGACCGACGACGCTCAGATGGAGGGCCACTAGTTCGACAAACAATTGTCATGCCTATCCAGACTACCCGTCAAACCCGTCTATTCGACACGAACGTAACTCATTGAGGGGGCAGACGTTCTGCGTGTGCCATCGGCGGGCAGTTCTGCAATATTTTTTGAGAACAGAGAGCAGAAAAGAGTCGAACCGGGCCGAAAATGAGTAAATTTTGCGGCGTATCGCGGGGCTCGTGGCACATGCAGAATGGGGCGGAACCCCGCGCAGGTTGCCGGGAAGTGCAGAAATGAGAAGGCCGACTGAGAACAGTCGGCCTTAAATACTGGTGGCTCGGGGCGGAATCGAACCACCGACACGAGGATCTTCAATCCACTGCTCTACCAACTGAGCTACCGAGCCATGCTACTTTTAACTATCGCGACAATCTTTCAATTCCAACGAAGTCGAGCATTATAGCGGCAAACGTAATTATTGCAAATCACTCGCTACGCAAACCCTATACCGGGAAAAAACAAACCCCGCAAAGCGGGGTTTGTTTATTACCTCTGCGTTAATCGCAGCAATTACATCATGCCGCCCATACCACCCATATCGCCGCCACCGCCACCACTTGCTGGCTTGTCTTCAGGCAGTTCAGCAACCATACAGGCCGTTGTCAGCATCAGGCCGGCGATAGACGCCGCGTTTTGCAAGGCTGTGCGGGTTACTTTGGTTGGGTCAATTACACCCATCGCCATCATGTCGCCGTACTCGCTTGAGGCCGCGTTGTAACCGAAGTTAACGCCCTTGCCTGCCATTACCGCGTTAACAACAACGGATGGCTCTTCGCCTGCGTTGTGCACGATGCAGCGCAATGGCGCTTCCAGCGCACGCAGAACAATGGTGATACCGGCGTCCTGGTCATGGTTGTCACCCTTCAGCTTGGCTACAACATACTTGGCACGCAGCAAGGCAACGCCGCCGCCGGGGACAATGCCTTCCGCTACTGCGGCACGTGTGGCATGCAATGCGTCTTCAACACGCGCTTTCTTTTCTTTCAATTCAACTTCGGTGGCAGCGCCAACCTTGATCACGGCTACGCCGCTAGCCAGCTTGGCTTTGCGCTCTTTCAGCTTCTCTTTGTCGTAATCGCTGCTTGACTCTTCAATCTGCTTGTTGATCATACCAACACGTGCTTTGATTGCATCTGCCTTGCCTGCGCCGTCGATCAGGGTGGTGTTGTCCTTACCCACTTCAATCTTCTTGGCCTGGCCCAATTCCGCCAGTGTTGCTTTTTCCAGTGTCAGACCCACTTCTTCAGCGATCACAGTACCACCGGTCAAGATAGCGATATCTTCGAGCATGGCTTTGCGAC
>JANXXX010000169.1 GCA_025350405.1 Gallionella sp. | reverse complement strand
TTCCTTGTGCTTGGCCCAGAATGCCTCGAATTCTGTCACCACATTGGCCTCGGGTTTCAGGTTGACGAGATTCTCTTCGATGAATTTCTGGATCAGCTCCCGCTTGCTGCGCAGTTGCACTTCACCCGCCAGCAGGTCAATGATTTCCTTGTGCCGTTTCTTGGCCTCTTCCGGCTTGAGTTTTCGTAGCGCAGCCAGTAGGCTCAAAATATAGGCCACATTGATCTGGTCGCGGTGGATCAGGCTCAGCTCGAAATCCACGTCTTCGAGGATGGATTCCTTTTCCCCCTCGCGTTCCTTCTTCACCTTGTCATGCAGGTCGAGGTATTTGCTCTTGTAATCCTCAAACTTTTGCGCCTCCAGCGCCAAGTCGGCGTCATCAAAATCGGCAAAAGTGGTCAGGATATTCTTGATGCGTAGCAGCTCGCGGAAGCGCACCACAAAGGCCAGTTCGGCTTTCTCATCCGGCAGGGCATCCACGCTTGCCACCGTGGGCGCTAGTTCCAGCAGCTTTTCCACTGCTGCATTGAACTGCTTGACGTAATCCTCATACGGTTCAAGCAACACGGTTTCCTTGGCGTTCTTGTCCGAAAACAGGGCAATCGCTTTATCGGTTGCCGTTTTCAGGTTGCGGAAGCAAACAATGTTGCCCTGTGATTTTTTCTCATTCAGGATGCGGTTGGTGCGCGAGAATGCCTGCACCAAGCCGTGGAACTTGAGGTTTTTGTCCACATACAGGGTATTCAGGCGCGGGCTGTCAAAGCCGGTCAGGAACATGTTCACCACCAGCAGAATATCCACCTGTCCTTCCCGCACCCGCTTGCCAATATCCTTGTAGTAGCGATAGAAGCCTTCGTTGTCGTTGATGTCGAACTTGGTGCCGAACATGGCGTTATAGTCGCCCACAAACTCTTCCAGCTTGTCCCGGCTGGATTGGTTGACCTTGCCGCCTGCCGGGTTGGGGTTGTCTTCCGGGATCAGCCCGCTGGTCAGGCCATTGGCTTCCGGGTCTTCCTCATTGGCCGCATAGCTGAATATCGTGGCTATCCTGAGCGGCTTTGCCGCATCCTTCTGCTTATCCTTGAACAGCGCGTAATACTTGATGAGCGTCTCCACACTACTGACGCAAAACATCGCCGTGAAATCGGGCGCTTTGGTCTTCTGGGCATGGTAAGCCAGCATGTAATCCACGATCTTGCCAAGGCGCTGCGGGCTGTCCAGCAGCTCCCTGGTATCTATCGACTCGACCTCAATATCAATTTCGTTGTGGCTGTCGCGGCGCATGTACTTGCCGACATACTCCACGGCAAAGCGCAGCACATTTTCATCCCGGATGGCGTCCACGATCACATACTTGTGCAGGCACTCGCCAAACAGGTCTTTGGTGGTTTTCTGTTGCCCGGTGCTGCCAAAGGCGTTATCGGCAAAGATGGGCGTGCCGGTGAAGCCGAACATTTGCGCGTTGCGGAAAAACTGCTTGATGTTCTGGTGCGTTTCGCCAAACTGGCTGCGGTGGCACTCGTCGAAAATGAAAACGAACCGCTTATCTTGCAGGTGCGCCACCTTGTTCAGGTAGTGTTCCTTGACGATGGCATTGTTGAGTTTTTGGATCGTGGTCACGATCAGCTTGGTGCTGTCATCGTTGAGCTGTTTCACCAGTGTGTGGGTATTGGTGGTTTCATCCACGCAATCCTTGGCGAAGCCGTTGAATTCCCGCGCCGTCTGGTAATCCAGGTCTTTCCTGTCCACCACGAACACCACCTTGAACACCTTCGGGCTGCTCTGAATGATCTGGCTGGCCTTGAACGAAGTCAGCGTCTTGCCCGAGCCTGTGGTGTGCCACACATAGCCGTTGTGCGAGCTTTGAGCTGCGCTCAAATGCCTGCTTGAAGCGAATTCGTTGCTGTTCTTCACCCGGTCAACCAGCTCTTCCACCGCATAGTATTGATACGGACGCAGCACCTTGATGATCTTTTCCTCGGTCAGCACCATGTAGTGCGTAATCATCTTGGCGATATGGCAAGGCTTCAAGAATTCCGCGCTGAAATCATGCAGGTCAGACAGGCGGTTGTTATCCCTGTCCGTCCAGTAGAACGTCTGCTTGAACGACTGCTGCCGGTTGTTGGAAAAATACTTGGTGTTCACCCCGTTGCTGATGATGAACAACTGCACATACTGGAACAGGCCAATCCCGGCATCGTAGGAATCGTGCTGGTAGCGATTCACCTGATGGAAGGCGACTTTGATTTCCGCGCCACGGCGCTTGAGTTCGATCTGCACCAACGGCAGGCCGTTGATAAGCAGCGTCACGTCATAGCGGTTACGGCGTTTGCCCTCCATGCTCACCTGATGCGTCACCTGAAACTCGTTCAGGCACCAGTCATCCGGGTTCAGGAAAGTGATGTAGGCCGTCTCGGCGGGTTGATTTGCTACGGGGTCGCGCTTCAAGGCAAAGCGGTCGCGCAACACCTTCGCCCGCTCATACACGCCACCCGTGTTGAGATGGTTCAGGATACGTTCAAACTCGGATTGGGTAAGCGAAATGCCCTTGTTGTGCGCTTCCAGTTGCCGCTTCAGATTGGCGAGCATGGCCGCTTCGTCTTCGATCTCGACGAAGCTATACTCCATCTCGGTGAGCTGCTCGATCAGCGCGGCTTCCAGGGCGTATTCGGATTGGGTGTTCATGGCGGGAGGATTAACGTGAGAATCGCGCAGTGATCCGTTCGCTTCCTCGCCCGCTTGCGGGAGAGGATTGAGGTGAGGGAACGGGCATGGCGAGTTTCATTTTCATAAAGTGGCTTCTTTCCATGCCCGTTATACGAACATCTGCTGCAACAAGCCTTGCTTGTATTGCTTTACGGCTTCGAGCTGGGCTTGGACGCTGGCAATCTTGTCGTCTATGGCGGTGAGGAAGTTGGCGATTTTGGTTTGCTCAGGAAGCGAGGGGAGTACAATTCCAATTTTTTCAATTGTACTTTTGGATAAACTTGGCACACCCGAAGCCTCATTGTAATTTTTCCATTCAATATTCTGAAAGCATGCATAGATGAACTTAGGCAAACAGCCCTTAAATGAATGCGTGTAAAAAAGAGTATCAACAGTCCAGAATTTACCAGATAGCAGCATCGGCTTATCTATAGTCCCCTTCCGGCCTATACAAACACTTTCACCATCGTATAAATAATCATTAACGGATAGCATATAACCGCCTGTCCCATAGACAGGAATTGCCCCAGCAGATAAGTGTTTGTAGTCTTTGCCGCTCCCAATTTCGAGTATTGCGCCGATAGTTTTTTCCTCCCACTCCGGAAAATCCCG
>JANXXX010000163.1 GCA_025350405.1 Gallionella sp. | reverse complement strand
TAATGGAATATCAGATTGCCGAACAAGTTGGACTGCTTCCTGTTTGTATTCCTGACTGTATTTTCTGCGCTTGTGCATCGTTTACCTCCGAGTTTATTATCACTCTTAATGAGGTATCCGTTAAATCGGGGTAAAACCAGTACTGGTTATTATACTGACAAGCAGTTTATACAATAGATCATTATCAATATCAGCTGCTCTTTGCGTGAACGCCGTGTCGAAGTTGCTGCGCCTCACAACCGCCTGTTTCGGGGGACAGGATTGCAAGTGCGCTTGACTATCTGTGGTCGATCTGTGACATTTAATGCTTGGCATCGCTCTATTCTTTCGTGGTGGAAGCAGATGATCGCATGCCGCTTCTGCCTGGCATAATTCAAGCTACCAGAAAATCGTTACCACTGACGTAGCCAGACATCACCTTTATTTGTTCGGCACAATCACAATTGTCAGGCCACGCTCTTTCCGGCATAATCCGCCCTGCCGTTCAAACCTATGGGAGAGCGTGTCCCTCGCATCGATAACGATGCTGACACCGCCGAAGGCGCAACACCCGCAACCGCTCAGGCTCAAAGAACCATAGACACAGGCAAATCTGGAGAGTGTTGGATCAACCAACCACCGAAGGGGCACACGGATCTTTCCGCAATCTCTCAGGTACCGAGGACAGATGGGGCGCAGCACGGATTCGTGCTGCGCCTTTTTTCATTTTTAGAAAGCAAATATGTCACTCAAGCAAACCCCGCTCAATGCAGCACACCGCGCGATGGGCGCAAAGATGGTCGATTTCGGCGGCTGGGACATGCCGGTGAACTACGGCTCGCAGATCGACGAACATCATCAGGTGCGCCACGACTGCGGCATGTTCGACGTGTCGCACATGCGCGTGGTGGACATGAGGGGAGCAGGGGTGCGCGGCTTCCTGCGCTATCTGCTGGCGAACAACGTGGACAAGCTCACGATGTCCGGCAAGGCGCTGTATTCGACGATGCTGCTCGACAACGGCGGAGTGATCGACGACTTGATTGTCTATTTCATGAACAAAGAGTGGTTCCGCATCGTGGTGAACGCGGGCACTGCCGACAAAGATATTGCGTGGATGAAACAGCAGGCCACGCAGCACGCACCCAAACTGGTCATTGCCGACCATCCCGAGCTGGCGATGATCGCAGTGCAAGGCCCGAACGCACGCGCGAAGGTCTGGGAGGCGCTACCCGGCAGCAAGGAGTTAACCGAGAATTTGATTCCGTTCAGCGCCGTGGAGATGGGCACCATGTTCATCGCGCGCACCGGCTACACCGGCGAAGACGGTTTCGAGATCATGATTCCCGCCAAGGCCGCACCTATGTTCTGGGCGACGCTGGCCGAAAAAGGCGTGAAGCCGATCGGCCTGGGTGCGCGCGACACGCTGCGCCTCGAAGCGGGCATGAACTTGTATGGACAGGATATGGACGAGACCATCAGCCCGCTGGAAGCCGGGCTGGCCTGGACCGTGGACTTGAAGAGCGAGCGTGATTTCATCGGCAAGGCAGCACTCATCGCGAATCCGCCCAAGCGCAAACTGGTCGGCCTGGTATTGCAGGATCGCGGTGTGTTGCGCGGCCATCAAGTGGTGCAAACCGCGCATGGGGCAGGGGAAATCACCAGCGGCAGTTTTTCTCCAACGCTGGAAAAATCCATCGCGCTGGCGCGCGTGCCTAAAGAAGTGCAGGTTGGCGACAGCGTGCAAGTCGAAATACGCGACAAATTACTGAATGCTAAAGTTGTAAAGTATCCGTTCGCGCGTAACGGCAAAGGTTTAATTTAATTTTTTCTTGAGGACATGACCATGAACAATCCAGCAAACCTGCCAAATAATTTAAAGTACACCGCTTCCCACGAATGGGTCAAAACCGAAGCCGACGGCACGATCAGCATCGGCATCACCGAGCACGCCCAGGAACTGCTGGGCGACATGGTGTTTGTCGAAGCACCCGCGGTCGGGCGCAAGCTGAAAGCCAAGGAAGAGTGCACCGTGGTTGAATCGGTGAAAGCCGCTGCCGATGTGTACGCCCCGGTGAATGGAGTGGTGACCGCAGTGAATAGCGAACTTGACAGCACACCCGAAAAGATCAACGAAGATCCCTACGCCGCGTGGATCTTCAAGATGAAGCCGGACAACGCGGCGGACGTCGCTGCACTGCTGGATGCCAAAGCCTATCAGACTGTGGTCGATAGCGAAGCACACTAGCAAAACATAGCCACAGAGAACACAGAATCCATAGAGATGCCTGCGCAGGTTTTTCTCTGTGCGCTCTGTGTTCTCTGCGGCAAATTTGTTTTTGATTCTCCAATATTCCCGAGCCAACCATGATCAAGACCGACCAATTTGTAAATCGCCACAACGGCCCCTCTGAACCAGAAGTTCAGGCCATGCTGCACAAGATCAATGCGCCTTCTTTGGACGCATTGATAGACCAGACCATACCTGCGGCGATACGCCTGAAGCAGCCGCTGAAATTGCCGGAAGGCATGACCGAGTACGCCTACCACCAACACTTGCGCGGTATCGCGGCAAAGAACAAGTTGTACAGGAGTTATATCGGCCTGGGTTATTACGACACCATTCTGCCGCCAGTGATCCAGCGTAACATCCTGGAGAACCCCGGCTGGTATACCGCCTATACCCCCTATCAGGCCGAGATCGCGCAGGGACGTTTGGAAGCGCTGCTGAATTTCCAGACCATGGTGATTGACCTGACCGGCATGGAGATCGCCAATGCTTCGTTGCTCGACGAAGCCACTGCTGCAGCGGAAGCGATGACCATGCTGCACGGCCTGCGTTCCCGCGAAACGGCGGAGCAGGGCAGGAACAGCTTTTTCGTTTCGCACGAATGCTTCCCGCAAACCATCGAGTTGCTGAAGACACGTGCCACACCGTTGGGCATCAATCTGGTGATCGGTGATTTCAAGACGGTCACGCTGAACGACAAGCTTTACGGGGCGTTGCTGCAATACCCGACAGCCGACGGCGCGGTGCATGACTATGCCGGTTTCGTCACTCGCGCCAAGGCCAACGGCATGACGGTCGCAGTCGCTGCCGACATTCTCAGCCTGGTGCTGCTCACGCCGCCGGGCGAGTGGGGCGCGGATGTGGTGGTCGGTTCGACGCAACGCTTCGGCGTGCCGATGGGATATGGCGGCCCGCATGCGGCTTACTTCGCCTGCCGCGATGCGCATAAACGCTCGATGCCGGGCCGCATCATCGGCGTGTCGGTCGATGCCGACGGCAACCCCGCATTGCGCATGGCGCTGCAGACCCGCGAGCAACACATCCGCCGCGAGAAGGCCACATCCAATATCTGCACCGCACAAGCTCTGCTAGCGATCATGGTCAGCATGTATGCGGTATATCACGGCGCCGCCGGCTTGCGCGGCATCGCGCAACAAGTGCATCTGTCTGCAGCGACGCTGGCAAACGAATTGAAGAAGCTGGGCTACACCGTTACTGAAGAAAAGTTCTTCGACACGCTCAAGCTCACGCATACTGACAATGTGAAGATCCATGCGCAGGCAGAAGCTGCTCAGATCAATTTCCGTTATACCGATGGCGGGCTGACGATCTCTCTGGATCAAACCACCGATGCCGATGCACTGAATGCAATACTGCGCGTGTTTGCGCAGGCTTCCTGCAAGACTGCACCGGTCGTCACACAAACGCAGGTATTCGCCCAAACCATGCGCATCAAGCTGCGCCAGTCGGCCATCCTGAACCATCAGGTGTTCAATACCTATCACTCCGAATCGGAGATGATGCGCTACATCAAGCGCCTCGAGAACAAGGATCTGTCGCTGACCCATTCGATGATCTCGCTGGGTTCCTGCACGATGAAGCTGAATGCCGCGTCGGAACTGATTCCACTGACCTGGCCGGAATTCGCACATCTGCATCCTTTCGTTCCTGTTGAACAAGCCGAAGGTTATCAGGAGATCATCGCCGCACTGGATGCCGATCTTTCCGAGATCACCGGCTTCGCCAAGATGAGCTTCCAACCCAACAGCGGCGCGCAGGGCGAATATGCCGGGCTGCTGGTGATTCAGGCTTATCACCGCTCGCGCGGCGAAGCACAGCGCAACGTGGCATTGATCCCTGCCTCGGCGCACGGCACCAACCCGGCGAGTGCGGCGATGTGCGGCATGCACATCATCGTGGTGAAATGCGACAAGAACGGCAACATCGACATAGCCGATCTGCGCGAAAAAGCCGAACAGCATAAGAACGATCTGTCGTGCCTGATGGTGACCTACCCCAGCACGCACGGCGTGTATGAAGAAGGCATCAAGGACATCACGCGCATCATTCACGACAACGGCGGCCAAGTGTACATGGACGGCGCGAACATGAACGCACAAGTCGGCCTGACCAGCCCCGGCAACATCGGCGCGGACGTGTGCCATCTGAACCTGCACAAGACCTTCGCGATCCCGCACGGCGGCGGCGGACCCGGCATGGGACCGATCGGTGTGGCGGCGCATCTTGCACCGTTCCTGCCCAAGCATCCGGTGGTCAAGACCGGCGGCGCACAAGGCATACACGCAGTATCCGCCGCGCCTTATGGCAGCGCGTTGATCCTGCTGATCTCCTATGGTTACATCAAGATGTTGGGCGGCACGGGGCTCACCGAAGCGACACGCAAGGCGATACTCAACGCCAACTACATCAAGGAATCGCTGAAGGATCATTACCCGACTTTGTATAGCGGCAAGAATGGCCGCTGCGCGCACGAGATGATACTGGCGTGTGCCGACTTCAAGCGCGAAGCGGGCATAGAAGTCGCCGACATCGCCAAACGCCTGATGGATTATGGCTACCACGCACCCACTACGTCGTTCCCGGTGGTGGACACGCTGATGGTAGAGCCGACCGAAAGCGAATCGAAAGCCGAGCTGGATCGCTTCTGCGCCGCGATGATCTCGATCCGTGGCGAGATCGCCGAGATCGTCGCAGGCAAGGCCGACAAGAAAGACAATGTCATCAAGCATGCGCCGCACACTGCCAAGGCCGTGGTAAGCAGCGACTGGCAGCGCAGCTACTCGCGCGAGAAGGCCGCTTTCCCGCTGCCCTGGGTACGCGACAATAAATTCTGGCCTAGTGTCGCGCGGGTGGATAATGTGTATGGCGACAAGCATTTGATTTGTTCTTGCCCGCCGATCGAGGTATATGCCGAGTCCTGAAACAGAAGCTTAACGTGGAAGGCCGCGAAATAAAAAATTCTGGCAAACACCCGCGCGGTTTTACCCACGCCTGGCGCGCGACAGGTATTGCGTTGCAAGGCCTGCGCGCCGCGTGGCAACACGAAGATGCTTTCCGCCAGGAGGTACTGGTCGCCGCGATTGCGATACCTGTCGCGCTGTTTCTGCCCGCCAGCACGTTCGGCAAAGCGATGATGATCGCCAGCATCTTTCTGGTGTTAATCGTCGAGCTGCTCAATTCCGCGCTTGAAGCCGCTGTAGATCACACCTCGCTGAAACAGCACCCGCTCGCGAAACGCGCCAAGGATGTGGCCAGTGCGGCGGTGTTGCTGAGTATTGTGAATGCGCTGGTGGTGTGGGGATTGGTTATAAAGTACGCATTTTTTTAATATTGAACCAAACAAAATTAATTTAACAACAAAAAATTACTGTTGCGGTTTATACTTCTCAAAATAATGGATTATCCTAGTCTATCTCATGCGCCTATTGTTGAAGCAATTATCGATTTTCGATTTTTGCCGTCTGCATCTTTGGATCTTTCCAAACTTGGATCTATATATTCCAAGATTTCTGACACCTATACCGTCAAACATGAAAACAAAGAAACGCAAATTTCTTTTGTTGTTGGGCCTGACAACACAACACAGCAAGCCGTAACAGGTCAAACCATTGGGTATAGATTTGAAGCTCCAAACGAAAAATATGTTTTACAAGCAACCTTAAATGGTTTTACATTAAGCAAGCTTGCACCATATCAAGACTGGCCTCGGTTCCTGGCAGAAGCTAAAAAACTTCTGGGCGTATTTATTGAAGTGTCTGGACAACAAACTGTTATACGGACTGCGGTGCGGTATATTAATCGGCTTGAACTAAGTGGGCCTACCGTTGACTTTGACGACTATCTGGTTGCGGGGCCAAAAATTCCAGCAGGACTACCACAGGGACTCGCGGAATTCGTTACACGTAATGTAATTTACTATCCAAAACTAAATGCATCAATGATTCTGATACAAGCGCTAGATGTAGCTAATGTAACCAAAGATAATTTTCCAATTATTTTGGATATCGACGTTTCTTGTGATGAAACGTATGACTTGAAAAGTGAACGGCAATGGGGAATTCTTTCCGAACTTCATGTTCTAAAAAATGCAGCATTTTTTGAAAGTTTAACCGCAAAAACTTTGGGATTATTAAAATGACAACTGCCACGTTTGAATATGGGCGACCTTCAAATAATATCTTTGATGGATTTAGAGACGTCGTCGCGTATGGTGTAAGTGAAACTGCGAAAACTATGGAGTCGATATGCAACAAAATGTGGGCGGAGGTTGAAACAACAATTTCTAAACGGGACAAAATCAGCCTACCCACACAAATTATTGAAGATTTAATTGGTCTTCTAAATGAGGAGGAGTCGCCTTCTTTGCAAACTTTTGAAGAAGCTCTTTCATTTATTGCAAAATTACCAAACAACCTACCGTTTCCCACGCCGATGACTGAACCTGGTGGAGCAATAGCTTTTGAATGGTATAAAGATCCTTCAAATGTATTTGTTATAAGCATTAACGGAACGTCCAGAATTGAATACGCTGCTATATTTGGCAACAAAGGAGAGCTGCATGGGAAAATGTTTTATACGCAAAATCTTCCCGATCCTATCCTTTCGCAGCTGGATTATTTTTATCGGTGACTTGTTTAAATCAAATAGTGTAAATTCAAACGAAAGAATTACTCGGTATTTGTTTAGCAAGAAAAGTTTCCGTCCTGATAATTCATTGCACCATAATGAATTTATGCCTCCAAAAAATTTCAGGTGGTCCGTGTATCGAACTTCGACTTTAGCCGAAGCTGCAATTTGGAGAATAGGAAAAGAAGTTGTATCACCTAAGCGTATGCGTCCCTTGATTGGCCGCGGGGATATTTCCGCAAAGGAAATTCTGGCCCTCAGTTTGATAATAAGCCCTG
>JANXXX010000099.1 GCA_025350405.1 Gallionella sp. | reverse complement strand
GCCAGCTTCATCGGCACCGCCATCGAGTTTTACGATTTCTACATCTATGGCCTCGCGGTGGCGATGGTGATCGGCCCGGTGTTCTTCCCCGGCAGCGATCCGGCGGCGCAAGCGTTGAATGCCTTCCTCACCTTCGGCATCGCGTTCCTCGCGCGACCTCTTGGCGCATTGCTGTTCGGGCATTTCGGCGACCGCATCGGGCGCAAGACGACACTGGTCGCGTCCTTGCTGGTGATGGGCGTGTCCACGATATTGATCGGCGTGTTGCCCGGCTACGATCTGATCGGCTGGGCCGCGCCCGCGCTGCTCTGCCTGCTGCGCTTCGGCCAGGGCATCGGCCTCGGCGGTGAATGGGGCGGCGCTGCGCTGCTGGCGGCGGAGTATGCGCCCAAGGGTAAGCGCGGCTGGTTCGGCATGTTCCCGCAGCTCGGTCCGCCGATCGGCTTCCTGTGCGCCGTCGGCAGTTTTTTGCTGCTGTCGCAGTGGCTCGACGATGCGCAATTCCGCGCCTGGGGCTGGCGCATTCCCTTTCTCGCCAGTGCAGCACTGGTGATCGTCGGCCTGTACGTGCGGCTCAAGCTTGCCGAGACGCCGGTGTTCGCGAAGGCGTTAGCATCACAGCAACCGGTCAAATTGCCGCTGGCGAAATTATTCAGGCATCACGCCAAGCCGCTGCTACTAGGCGCGCTGTCCATCGTCGTGTGTTACGCGCTGTTCTATATCTCCACGGTGTTTTGCCTGAGCTACGGCGTAGCCACGCTGAAAATCCCGCGCCCGCAATTTTTGGCTATGCTGTGCATCGCCGTGCTGTTCATGGCCGCTGCCACGCCGCTCTCCGCGATGGCGGGCGACCGTTACGGACGCCGCCCGGTGTTGCTGGTCGCGGGCTGCGCGGCGTTGCTGTCCGGATTTTTATTGGCGCCAATGCTGGGCAGCGGCTCGTTATTGCAAATCACCGCGTTTCTCTCCATCGAACTGTTCCTGATGGGCGCGACCTTCGCCCCGATGGGGGCGCTGCTGCCGGAACTGTTTCCTACTCAAGTCAGATATACCGGCGCGGGCGCGGCCTACAATCTGGGCGGCATCCTCGGCGCATCGTTGGCACCCTACCTGGCGCAACAACTGGTGCAGTACGGCGGATTGGCGTGGGTAGGCGGATATGTTTCTGTTGCGGCAGCGATCAGTTTGCTGGCGGTGTTCATGATGCGCGAGACGCGGGACAGGGAATTGTCATGAATCAAGAACTGAAATTCAAGCCACAGAGAACACAGAGTACACAGAGATGAAACAGTTTTTCATCCGTTCTCCTGATTACCTCAAGAGTACTCATATAGGTCTAGGCAGCAAATCGATTTGCTCTGTGGCCTCTGTGATCTCTGTGGCTAAATGTTTTTTCTGGATGCATACGCCGAGATGAAAACCATGCCCCCCGCAATCTTCCTGATGGGCCCCACCGCCAGCGGCAAGACCGGCGTCGCAGTAGAACTGGTGCAGCGCCTGCCGGTGGAGCTCATCAGCGTGGACTCGGCGCTGGTGTTCCGCGACATGGACATCGGCACCGCCAAACCGGACTCGGCTACGCTCGCCCGCGCGCCGCACCATCTGATCGACATTATCAACCCGACTGAGGCCTACTCCGCCGCGGCCTTCCGCCGTGACGCGCTGCGCCTGATGCGCGACATCACCGCACGCGGCAAGATTCCTTTGCTGGTCGGCGGCACGATGCTGTATTTCAAGGCGCTACGCGAAGGTTTGAGCGACCTGCCGCAATCCGATCCTGCAGTGCGCGCCGCACTCGATGCCGAGATCGCACAACACGGCATCCAGCACATGCATCAACAGCTCGCCCTGGTGGATACGGAAACCGCCGCGCGCCTGAAACCGACCGACACGCAGCGCATCCAGCGCGCGATGGAGATCTATCGCTTGACCGGACAACCCATGTCCATGTTGATCAAGCAGCAAGCGCTGCACGAGTTGCCCTACCGCATCATCCCCATCGCCCTGATCCCGGGCGACCGCGCCGTGCTGCACCAGCGCATCGCCACACGCTTCAATGCCATGCTCAAACTCGGCCTGGTGGAAGAACTGCGCGCGCTGCGCCAAAAATATCCGTTGCACCCGAACATGACCTCGATGCGCTGCGTCGGCTACCGCCAGGCATGGCAATATCTTGATGGCGAAATCAACGCGACGGAACTGCTGGACAAAGGCCTCGCCGCCACGCGGCAGCTAGCTAAACGCCAACTCACCTGGCTGCGCTCCATGCCGGACAGTATCGAAATGGATTGTCTCGTGCCTGATCTTACTCAGACCGTGTTCGCGGTGCTCACAGAAAATATTTAGGTTGTTACACCCTATTTTATTCAGGGAATTTTCGTGCCGCCCCCGCTGATGCTTTGATATCAAGATGAATCACATTTACCGCTGCAAAAATGTAGTGCTTAATCGTTTCCTGTGCTAACTTGCGCGTGTTCGCACGGCATGCAGCCGCTACCCGCTTGTCTCTGCGTTCGTTGCATGGTAAATTTCCCAACCTGATAAGGAGTTTGATAATGAATAAAATATTGCTTCTTGCTTGCCTGTCCTGTTTCTCTGTTTCTGCCATGGCCACCTGCGATGATCTGAAGGCGCAGATCGATTCCAAGTTGCAAGCTAAAGGAGTCAAGGAATACACACTCGAAATCCGGCCTATCATGAAAACAAAAGATGATGCAGGCGCACTCGGCAAGGAAGCTGCCAAGGAAGCCGGCAAAGAAAAAGAAGGCAAGGTTGTGGGCACCTGTGAGGGCGACACCAAGGAGGTTATCTACAAACGGCTTTAATCTGCCAGCTTGATCCAACCCGGCTCCGGGTTGGATCTTCTCCTCAAGGATGATAGCTGCGCCCCGTGCACCAAATTTCGTTATACAACATGCACCACCCGCATCGCCGCCATGCGGCAGTTGCTTAAACGCCAGTGCACCCGGCTGCGTTCCATACCGAACAATATTGAAGCGGATTGCCTTGCTCCCAGCATGGAAAAGATCGCGCTTAGCGAACTGAAACGGTTTGTGCTAAGGTAACAATCCGGCTGAGCGCTAGTCGCAGTCCTGTTTTGCCGCGCACCATGCGCACAGCATGTCATCATTTTCTTTAGGAGGAATGAGCCATGATCAAGGTAGCCATCATC
>JANXXX010000086.1 GCA_025350405.1 Gallionella sp. | reverse complement strand
ATGGCGGCGAGCCTGACTTTTACCACGCTGCTGTCAGTTGTTCCTCTTATTACCATCGCATTGACCTTGTTCTCGGCATTCCCGGTGTTCAGCGAATTCTCGACGCCAATCAAGGAGTTCATTCTGATGAACATGGTGCCCGAGACCGGCGGCAGGATCATCACGGGCTACATGGAGCAGTTTGCCGAGAGCGCATCGCGTTTGACAGCGGTCGGTATCGTATTCCTCGCCGTTACCGCCATGCTGTTGATGCTGACCATCGACAATGCATTCAATATGATCTGGCGAGTGTCGCGTCCGCGCAGCCTGTTGCAGCGGGTGTTGGTATATTGGGCGGTTGTGACGCTGGCACCGCTATTGGTTGGCGGCAGTCTGTCGCTCACCTCCTGGCTGGTCGGCTTTTCCGCGGAGTATGCGCAACGAATACCCTCACTGAGCATGGATGCGATCAAGCTGGTTCCGCTCATGCTGACGACGGCTGCCTTCACTCTATTGTTCCGTGTCGTGCCCAATCGCTACGTGCCGATGCGCCATGCCATCATCGGCGGTTTGATCGCGGCCGTGGCATTCGAATCGATGAACCGGGCTTTCGCCTTCTACATCTCGCATTTTCCGACTTACAAACTGGTTTATGGCGCATTCGCCAGCGTCCCGATCTTTCTGATGTGGGTCTATTTTTCCTGGCTCACCGTGCTGTTCGGCGCGATCATCACTGCCTCGCTTTCACATTGGCGCAGCACGCATTCTCTGCGCCTGGATCAGGCCGCGAAGCTCTATTATGCGGTGGGCATACTCAAACAGATGCACAAAGGACTGAGCAAGGGCGAAGTGCAGACCCTGCCTGGGCTATCACGGCATTTGCATATCGGTTACGACGACGTCGAGCGTATTCTGGATAAACTGGTTCAAGCCAAGATCGTGGGCAAGCTAGCAGGGTTGGGCTGGAGCATGGTGCGAGCACCGGAAGCAGTGGAACTGAGCTTGTTGTTGAGGATTTTTTTGCTGGATGTGGGGGCATTGCCAAAACATAGCGGTGACAGCGATATCAAGGCATGGTTCTCCTCGCTGGAGAAACGTTTGAACGAGCCTAAGGGCATGACCTTGCAGGATATTTGGAATAAGAGTGCGTAACATATTGCCGCTGATGCGCTTTTACGCTTTAATGCGCGCCGCTCGATTTATATTTGCCAAGTCCCTTTAGGAGAACGTTTTGAAATTTCTCGAAAGCCTGTTCGAAGGCTCCCTGTGGAATAGCCGTTTTGTCATTTTCCTTGCTGTATTGGGAAGCCTGTTTGCAAGTTTTGCAATTTTCTACATGGCAACCGTGGACGTGGTGATACTGGTGCAACACATGTTCCACTATGCCGATTCGAGTATGACGGACGAGGCGCGCAAACTCTTGCATGACACCACTGTGTCGCATATTGTTGAAGTGGTCGATGGCTACCTGTTGGCGGTGGTACTGTTGATCTTTTCACTGGGTCTGTATGAACTGTTCATCAGTGACATTGATCAGGCGCATGGAAGCAAGGCATCCAGCAAGATATTGGTGATAAGCAATCTGGATGATCTGAAGTCGCGTCTGGCGAAAGTCATCTTGATGATCATGATCGTTACTTTGTTCGAAGAAGCGTTGAACATGCATATCGCACAACCGGTCGATCTGGTCTATATGGGGGCAGCGATCGCTCTCATCGCCTTGGCGCTGTATCTGACTCACGCCGCCGATGGGCACACTTCCAGCGACGAAGAAGTCGCCGACAACCATCAGGAAGAAGCGGGACATTGATGTACACTTTTACGCGTCTGCTGGCGGTAGTTCTGATGCTCTCGGCCGGGGTCGCATCGGCGGAATCATTCGTGTTCAAGGATATGCAGGGGCACGAGCAACGCTTGCAGGACTATCGCGGCAAGTGGGTGCTGGTCAACTTCTGGGCGACTTGGTGCCCGCCCTGCCTGGAAGAAATACCCGATCTGATCGCGCTATACGAGGCCCACAAAAATAAGGATATGGTGATCATCGGTGTCGCGCTGGACTCAACCAAAGAATCGGTCGTCGAATTCGTCGCGAAGAAGAAGATCACCTATCCCATCGTCTTCGGTGATTACGACCTTGCTGCCCAAGTCGGCGAAGTGGAGGCGCTGCCAACTTCCTATCTGTACGACCCGACAGGTAAGTTGGTCAGTTATCAACAGGGAATGGTGACGCGTTCAAGCGTGGAGACTTACGTAAAAAGCAAGACCGCCAAGAAATAAATAGGGGGTCAGCCGGTGTGTCGCTCGGCGTTTTGTTGCGGTTTGGTCCAGTGTTTATGCCATGCCGCTTTCACCATGTTGGGATATTCCGGCTTGCCCAGACTTCCGTTGTAACGTCCCAATGCACGATACAGATCGCCTTTTTCCATGTCCAGATAGTAGCGCAGGATAGTGCAGCCGTAACGCAGGTTGGTGCGCAGGTGAAATAGATTCTGTTCTCCCGCACCCAGGGTCTTGGTCCAGAACGGCATCACCTGCATATAGCCGCGCGCCCCGGATTTTGAAACTGCATACTTCCGGAACCCGCTTTCCA
>JANXXX010000069.1 GCA_025350405.1 Gallionella sp. | reverse complement strand
GTTCGCATGCATGGTGGGCTCTCCTTCGCAGTTTGGTCGCTACGAAAGAGACAATAAACCTGCCATGCATGTGCTGTTTTGGAACGGACAGTACGCCCTACTTTATTGAAATGCAACGGGGTTTTGAGGGGAGACCTCAGTGCCGGAGTCGTCTTTTACAGGTGGTGCTGGCGTGGGCCGAAACACGGATGTTATACCCCCAGCATTCTGCGCGTCAGCAGTGTTTGCATGTCGCGCCGACCATCTGCAATGAGGTAGATAATCACTTGTTTGCCGCTGACCCGATAGATAAGCCGGTAGAGTTTGAAATGCGCCTGACGATATTCGCGGATGCCAAGGGCGAGCAGTTCTTTTGGATAGGAGCCACGCTCAGGATAGGCCGCCAATGACTCTGCCACTTCCATCAGTTTGTCCAGCACGTAATTTGCATTGGCCTGCGTGTCATTTTCGGCGATGTAGTCATAGATCGCTTCAAGATCGCGCTCGGCGCTGTGCGTGAGCAATACTTTGTAGCTCATTCTGCCGGTATCACTTTGCCGTGATCTTTTTGGAGCGCAAGCGGCGGGCAACATTTGCGATGGGTGTAGTCTTGCCTGCTGCGATTTCTTGATTGCCCAGTGCCAGTATCTTCAGGAGCGCCAGTGTTTCCTGTGTGCTCTCATAGGTGGCGATGTCTTGCATGACCGCCCTTGCCTCGCCGTTTTGGGTGATCAGGAATGGTTCGCGGTTTTCCGACAGGTTCTGGAGTACCTCAGCGGCATTGGCCTTGAGGTAGCTGATGGGTTTGATGTTCGCTGGGCGCATAATTGACTCCTTGAAATGATTAAGACTTAATATAGTCTTTTAATGGTCTTGTGGCAAATTTGCCTTGAAGCCCAAGTGGGGCAGTTCCGTCGGTTAGGTTAAAATGATCACTGACTCTCCGCAACCATTTCCAAACCACTTTGATTCCCGCCTTTCCCTCCCCGATGCGTACCACCGATCTTCGCCAACGTCTGCGCGATCTCGGCGCCAAACCGTGCCACGAAGATAGGCTGCTGCGCGGCTGGAGTCAGGTCTGCTCGTACGACAGGAAGCACAGTCCCGCAGAAACTTTCTTTCCGCTTGCGCTGCGCAATGAGTTGCCCGCCATCGAGGCGGAGTTGCATGGACTGGCGCAACTGCGCAGTGAACATCCCGCCGCTGAAAGCGTCGCGCGTCTGTTGGTGGAACTGGCCGATGGATCGATGGTGGAGAGCGTGCTGCTGCCGCGTGGCGGTCTGTGCGTTTCGACGCAGGTGGGTTGTGCGGTGGGCTGTGTGTTCTGCATGAGTGGCCGTGCCGGTCTGCAACGCCAGCTTGGCAGCGCCGAGATCGTCGCCCAGGTGGTGCTCGCCCGCCGTCGCCGCGCAGTGAGCAAGGTGGTATTCATGGGCATGGGCGAACCTGCCCACAATCTCGACAACGTGTGTGAGGCGATCGAGCTGCTTGGCACACATGGCAACATCGGCCACAAGAATCTGGTGTTCTCCACGGTAGGCGATCTGCGCGTGTTCGAGCGCTTGACTCAGGACAAGGTCAAACCGGCGCTCGCCCTTTCGCTGCACACCACCGATGCGACACTGCGTGCCCAGTTACTTCCACGCGCGCCGCAGATCGCTATCGAAGAATTGGTGGAACGCAGTGAGGCGTATGCGCGCGCCACCAGTTATCCGGTGCAATATCAATGGACTTTGCTCGAGGGCGTGAACGACAGCGACGCCGAGCTGGAGCGGATCGCCCAGCTGCTCTCCGGAAAATACGCCGTGATGAACTTCATCCCCTTCAACGCTGTCGACGGGCTCAACTATCGCCGCCCCTCACCCGAACGGATTGCATTCATGGTGCACACCCTGAAGCAGCATGGCATCGTCGCCAAGATACGCGATTCGGCAGGACAGGAGATCGAAGGCGCGTGCGGGCAGTTGCGTGCACGGACAGAGAAACCTAGAAAAAAGCAGTTAGCCACAGAGATCACAGAGATCACAGAGGTAAAACAAACGGTTGTGCCACGAAATTGATTCGCCTTCTGGGTGAGGCTACAAAATGTAGAGAAAGCACTTCTCTCTCTGTGTTCTCTGTGACCTCTGTGACCTCTGTGGCTTGAACTTTGGTTTTTAGATTAAAGAAAATAGCTCACACAATTAAAAACACAACTCTCACCACATGAAAAAAATCGCCCCGACCAAGGATGAGATCAAACTGCTGGAGCCATTCGTCGGCCTCACTCTGGAGCGCATCCATGTGCCGACCAGCAGCGAAGAATTTGCGTCCGCCACGGCCGAGATCATGGCTGCGGGCATCGTGGGATTCGATACTGAATCCAAACCGACGTTTGTCGTCGGCGATGTCAGCGAGGGGCCGCACGTGGTGCAGTTTGCGCTGCACGACAAGGCCTATCTGTTTCAACTGCATCGGGCAGACGGGCATCCGTTCCTGCTCGAGTTGCTGCAATCGGAACAGCTCATCAAGGTAGGCTTCGGCCTTAAATCGGATCGCGGGCATATCTACGCGAAACTGGGCGTGCATTTCAACGCGGTGGTGGATCTCAATACAGTGTTCCGCATGGACGGCTACCACAAGGAGATGGGCGTACGGGCGGCGGTGGGCTTGGTGTTGAAGCAGCGCTTTGCCAAGCCCAGGCATGTGACCACCACCAATTGGTCACTACCCCAACTCACCCCGCAGCAAATGCTCTACGCGGCCAACGATGCCTACGCGGCGCTGAAAGTGCTGGAGGCCTTGGACTTGCCTCGCGAGGATTTGCCGATCATGGCGGCAATCATGGAGTCTGGCCCGCACGACGAACAGCCGCTTCAATAGCGGAATAGTTTTCAGCCTTGGCCGGGATGAATTTGCTGGCGCGCTGCAAATCCAGAATCTCTTTGTCCTGCCCGTTGTTCTTGTCCAACGCAAGAAATGCATCGAACAGTTGTATTCGCAAATTGACATCCATATCGGCACGCACCGTCCAGTTGTAATCGTGATAACCGGGCGTGGTGTAGAACACGTGAACTGCTTTTGGGTCGACCTTGCCCTGCTCGATCAGCTTCTCCCATGACGCGCTGCCCAACACACCCGCATCGGCCTCGCCACTCACCACCGCCGTGGCGGTCGCATCCGGCGTGCCTGAAAATATGCGCTTCATGTCGGTATCGGGATTGATGTGCGCTGCCAGCAAAAAGGAACGCGGCATCAAATAACCCGACGCGGAAGTTTCTGCACCAAAAGAAAACGTCTTGCCCTTCAAGTCTTCAAGCTTGCTGATGCCAGCATGCGTGGTGACGAACACCGATTGAGTCTGTTCATCTTCTGCTCGCTGCACCAGCGGGATGACCTGATCGTTGCTGCGCGCTTTAGCCTGAATGAAATAAAAGCCATCGAGCCAAACTATGTCCAGTTTTTTTCCGAGCAATGCGTCAACCAAAGCATCACCATCGCGCATCGGACGGAACTCTATTTTCATTCCGATCTTCTTCTCAAGATAATCAATCAACGGCTTAGACTTGCGCCGCAATAGCGATGGTGATTCGTCAGGGAGGAAGGAGACACGCAGTACCGGCACAGAATAAGTGGAGGCATAGAGCACCAATGCCACAAATACTGCCAGCGAGATGACCAGGTTTCTGATGCGAATTGAAGTTTCGTTGCGTTGCATAACTTTACATATCTAAGGCGATGTTGAATAAGTCCGTTCGCCCTGAGCTTGTCGAAGGGCATTTCGTTTAACCTGTTGAACTGATTAAGCCCTCCATCCATGGTTCGACAAGCTCACCACGAACAGCGGACTTAATCAGTACGTCCCTAAAAACAAAGAGGGTGCGCTACACCGCGCCTTCCAAATCCATCTCCATTTCCAGCCAGCGCTCTTCCAGTTCCGCGACTTGGCTTTCCAGTATTACTCTTCGGGCATTCAGGCTGGCGATAAAGTCGCTGCTGCAGTCTGAGTAGGTGGCCGGGTCACCGAGTTGGCGGTTGATTTCGCCCAGTTCGGTTTGCGCTTTGTGCAGCTCGGTTTCGAGCTTGGTCAATTTCGACTGCAACGCTTTCCGGTTAACCTTGGGTGCGGCTGGCTGAATGAGCTTTGCCGGCTTGACTTGCACGGTCTCGCGCGGACGGCGGGTCTCGATCCACGCTTTGTAGTCTTCCAGATCGCCGTCGAACAGTTTCGCATCGCCATCGGCCACCAGCCACAATTCATCGGCCACGGCGCGGATCAGGCTGCGGTCGTGCGACACGATCACCACCGCACCGGTGTATTCCTCAAGCGCGATGGTCAATGCGTCGCGCATGTCCAGGTCGAGGTGATTGGTAGGTTCGTCGAGCAGCAGCAGGTGCGGCTTTTGCCAGGCCAGCAGCGCGAGTGCTAAGTGGCTTTTTTCACCGCCGGAAAAGCTCGCGACCGGGCGGTCTTCACTGTCGGAGGCCAAACCGAAGCGGCCGAGGAAGCTGCGCAGCGCCAGCGTGGTTTCCTTCGGCGCGATGCGCTCCATGTGTTGCAGCGGCGTGGCAGTGCTGTCGAGATTTTCCAATTGATGCTGGGCGAAGTAGCCGATGCGGATGTCCGGCGTGATCTCCAGCCTCCCCGAGGTGGGCGCGAGTTCGCCGACCAGCAGTTTGATCAGCGTGGATTTGCCCGCACCGTTCGGCCCGAGCAGCGCGATGCGCGCACCGGCGCGCAGCAGCAGGTCGACGTTCTGAAACAGTTTTTTGTCACCATAGGCGAAGCCCATCTTTTCGGCGCGTAGCAACAAGTCGGGGCTGCGTTCCGGCGCTTCGATCTCCAGCTCGAAATGGCCGTCGGTGATATGCACGGCGGCGATGCGGGTGATTCGATCCAGCGCCTTGATGCGGCTTTGCGCCTGCTTGGCCTTGGTGGCTTGGGCGCGAAAGCGGCGCACGAAATCTTCCAGATGCGCGATCTTTTCCTGCTGCTTGTTGAATGCCTGATTCTGCTGCGTGATCTTCTCCGCGCGGGCGCGTTCGAAGTCGTCGTAATCGCCGGTGTAGCAGTCTATGGTCTGGTCGTGCACATGGGCGATGCGGTTGACGCAGGCGTTGAGAAATTCGCGGTCGTGCGAGACCAGCAGGATGCTGCCGGGGTAGCGCGCGAGATATTGCTCGAGCCAGATGATCGCTTCGAGATCGAGGTGGTTGGTCGGCTCGTCGAGCAGCAGCAGGTCGGCGCGGTGCATCAGCGCGCGCGCCAGATTCAGGCGCATGCGCCAGCCGCCGGAGAAACTGGTCACCGGACGCTGCAAACTGTCGCTGTCGAAGCCCAGCCCGTTCAGTAATTGCGCGGCACGCGCCGGAGCACCATAGCCATCGATCGCCTCGAACTGCTGCTGCGCCTCGAACCACACGGCATCATGATTTTCCCGCGACAGGATCTTTTCCAGTTGGCGCAACTGCACATCACCGTCGAGCACGAACTCCAGCGCGGGGTGGGCTGAGCTTTCGATCTCCTGTTCGACAAAGGCGATGGTTTTGCCGCTTTGCAGCGAAACCTCGCCGCCGTCGGGTTTGATCTCGCCGCGTATCAGGCGAAACAGCGTGGATTTTCCGCAGCCGTTCTTGCCCACCAGGCCGATGCGCTGGTTGGCAAACACCTGCAAATTCGCCTGCTGGAGCAGCGCTATGCCGCCTTGCAGATAAGTTAAATTCAGAATGTTGAGCATGGCGCAATGATAACAGAGGGCTGCGCGCTCCTCGCCGAAATGCCTGCACTAAGCAAAGGCACAACTCTCTTTACCTCCACTTGGCATTGCGCTTTTATAGAAATACTTATATATTGCATCAATGAAACTGCTCAAGTTCATCGGCTCCAGCGAGAATAATCTAGCCGACTTCCCCCGTGAAGCAAGGCAAGTCGCTGGCTACCAACTTTATCGCGTGCAAGCCGGACTGATGCCCTCCGATTGGAAGCCGATGCTGAATGTCGGCGCAGGCACTTACGAAATCCGTATTCACGCGCTGGGCGAATGGCGTGTGATCTATGTAGCGAAATTTTCCGATGCAATTTACGTGCTTCACGCCTTTCAGAAAAAGGCACAACAGACTCGCAATGAAGACATAGCGCTGGCAACCGCCCGCTACAAGCAACTCAAGGAAAGTGCAAAATGAAAAATGAAAAACTCAAAATCACCAAATCATCCGGCAACGTTTTTATCGACCTCGGCTTTCCGCCCGACGAAGCCGCCATCCTCGCCATGCGTGCCGACCTCATGTGTAAATTGGAAATCCTGATCCGCGACAAGCAATGGACGCAAGCCGAAGCCGCCAAGGTGCTCGGCATCTCGCAATCGCGAGTGTCCGACCTGATACGCGGCAAGTGGGACAAATTCAGCCTGGACATGCTGATAACTTTGGCAACGCGGGCGGGGAAAAAGGTAGAGCTTAAGCTAGCGGCGTGATTGCAGGATTAGAAAATCAATGTGAACTCGCACCCTTATTGGAAGGTATTCAATATGCGTGAACGCATTCCAACAGCATTCATTTCATTCGCCGCAACGGAGATGACGAATAACGGCCTTTCTGGCCCAAAGCTCGTTGAAATTACTTCCGCTTATGCTGCTGACTTTGGGGTCGATATTCCGCACGCACGCTATCCTTTCGATTCACCGAATAAAAGAACGGCTCTTCTCGATAACTTGCTTTGCTTCGCCCCGAAACAGCAATACCAAATCATCCGTGAGCTATGTGACCGGCTTAACCCTGATGGAAGCATCGCTTCTCTCGTGACTCTCAAAGTAAAGCTACTCTCTGAATACAGTGAGTTCGCCGATCAAGACAACAGTGAAGCGATGCACAAAACTCTCATCATCGAAACCCGTCATTGGCTTTCCGATCATCCTGATGTCAAAAAGCTATTCGATGAGGCACTTCAGAAGCATGACCATGGAGTTTTCAGGCGTAATACTCTTGATGATTTACGCTTGGCGCTCGAAATATTGGTCCGCCAGTTATTTGGCAACTACAAATCGCTGGAGAACCAAATCCCCCTTCTTGGTCAATTCGTCAAAGAACGAGGTGGATCTCCGCAATTGGCGAACATGTTCGAAAGGCTTGTCGACTATTACACCAAGTATCAGAACACCTACATCAAACACGATGATGCAGTCATTACAGCTGAGATCGAATTTGTGTTTGAGCTTACCAGTTCCTTTATGAAGCATTTTCTCCGTTTGAAAAGTGTCCCGCCTGCATAGCAGACCATACGCGCGACACATTACTAAAGCAAAGGGCTGCCGAAGCAGCCCTTAATTTTTTACACATTCGAAGCGCTGAAGAAGCGTCGCGAGCGGTCGTTATGCTAGGCGCGGCGCAGCGAGACCCGAGACATATCGACCAGATAGGCGAGGCGTTGAGCGAGCACGCAACAACGCAGAACGACCGCGCAGTAGCTTCTTAGCCTTTCTCGAACTTCATCACCCCGCCCACGCATCCCACCTTGATGGTGTCCTGGGCGGCGAAGCGTCCTTCGAGGATCAGCTTGGCGAGCGGATTTTCCAGTTGCGCCTGGATCGCACGCTTCAGCGGCCGTGCGCCGTACACCGGATCGAAGCCCGCGTTGGCGATCTCGGCCAGTGCTGCATCGCTGATCGCCAGCTTCATTTCCATCGCGGCCAAACGTGTTTCCAGATATTGCAACTGGATGCGCGCGATGGACTTGATGTTCTTTTCGTCGAGCGCGTGGAACACCACGACCTCGTCGATGCGGTTGATGAACTCGGGACGGAAATAACTTTTCACCTCGCCCATCACCGCCAGCTTGATGACCTGATAATCGTCGCCCGCCATGGTCTGGATCATCTGCGAACCAAGATTGGAGGTCATTACAATCACAGTGTTCTTAAAGTCCACGGTGCGCCCCTGACCGTCGGTCATGCGCCCGTCGTCCAGCACTTGCAACAGCACGTTGAACACGTCGGGGTGCGCCTTCTCCACTTCATCCAGCAGGATCACTGAATACGGTTTACGACGCACCGCCTCGGTCAACCCGCCACCTTCTTCATAGCCGACATAGCCGGGCGGTGCGCCGATCAGGCGCGCGACGGAATGTTTCTCCATGTACTCGCTCATGTCGATGCGGATCAGATGATCTTCGGAGTCAAACATAAAACCGGCCAGCGCCTTGCACAACTCGGTCTTGCCCACACCGGTCGGGCCGAGGAACAAAAAGGAGCCGTATGGGCGGTTCGGGTCAGATAGTCCGGAGCGAGAACGGCGAATCGCATCGCTGACCAGGCGCACAGCCTCGTCCTGACCGACAACTCGCTCATGTATTTTTTCTTCCATCTTGAGCAACTTGTCGCGCTCACCTTGCATCATCTTGCTGACCGGGATGCCGGTGGCGCGGCTCACCACTTCGGCGATCTCTTCCGCGCCGACCTGGGTGCGCAGCAAACGGTTCTTCGGCTTATTCTCTTCGTTATGCACCGCATCTTTGAGTTTGGCTTCGAGCTGCGGCAGTTTGCCGTATTGCAGCTCGGCCACTTCCTGCAACTTGCCTTCGCGTTGCAAGCGCACCATCTCGGCGCGCACTTTTTCCATCTCTTCCTTGAGCAGTGCCGTGCCTTGTGCCGCGCCCTTCTCCGCCTTCCAGATTTCTTCCAGATCGGCGTACTCGCGTTGCAATTTTTTGATCTCGTCTTCGATCAATGCAAAACGTTTTTTCGAGGCCTCGTCTTTTTCCTTCTTCACTGCTTCGCGCTCGATCTTGAGCTGGATCAGGCGGCGATCCAGTTTATCCATCACCTCGGGCTTGGAATCGATCTCCATCCTGACGCGCGCGGCGGCCTCGTCGATCAGGTCGATCGCCTTGTCCGGCAGGAAGCGGTCGGTGATGTAGCGGTGCGACAGTTCCGCTGCGGCGATGATGGCCGGGTCGGTGATGTCCACGCCGTGATGCAACTCGTATCTCTCCTGCAAGCCGCGCAGGATCGCGATCGTCGCTTCCACGCTCGGCTCATCCACCAGCACCTTCTGGAAGCGGCGCTCCAGCGCGGCATCTTTCTCGACATATTTGCGGTATTCGTCCAGTGTGGTCGCGCCGACGCAATGCAGCTCGCCGCGCGCCAGCGCAGGCTTGAGCATGTTGCCCGCGTCCATCGCGCCCTCGGCCTTGCCCGCGCCGACCATCGTGTGCAACTCGTCGATGAACACGATGATGCGCCCTTCTTCCTGGGCAATTTCCTTGAGCACGTTTTTCAGACGCTCCTCGAATTCGCCGCGATATTTTGTACCCGCCAGCAGTGCTGCCATGTCCAGCGACAGCACCTTTTTATTTTTCAAAGTCTCCGGCACTTCGCCGTTGACGATGCGCTGCGCCAGACCTTCGACGATCGCGGTCTTGCCCACGCCGGGTTCGCCGATCAGCACCGGATTATTCTTGGTGCGGCGTTGCAACACCTGGATCGCGCGGCGTATCTCGTCGTCGCGCCCGATCACCGGGTCGAGCTTGCCTTGCCTTGCGCGCTCGGTCAGATCAATGGTGTATTTTTTCAGCGATTCGCGCTGGCCTTCAGATTCGGCGCTGCCGACCGTCTCGCCACCGCGCACTGTGGTGATCGCCTGCTCCAGCGGTGCGCGTGCCACGCCATGCTGTTTGAGCAAGCGTCCGGTTTCGCCCTTGTCATCGCACGCCGCGAGCAGGAACATCTCCGAGGCGATGAATTCATCGCCGCGCTTCTGTGCGGCCTTGTCGGTGAGGTTGAGCAGATTGGACAAGTCGCGCCCGACCTGCACTTCGCCGCCGTGTCCTTCGACTTTGGCCAGGCGCTCCACCGCGTCTTTCAATGCGGTCTTCAGCGCATTAACATTGCCGCCGGCGCGCGCCAGCAGCGAAGCCGCGCCACTGTCGGCATCGTTGAGCAAGGCCAACAGCAGATGCTGCGGCTCGATGAACTGGTTGTCAGCACCCACTGCCAGGCTCTGGGCATCGGACAGGGCTTGCTGGAACTTGGTGGTAAATTTGTCGAAACGCATGGAACTCTCCTTCGCAAGTAGTTGTCTTTGTTAATGGAGTGAGTTGTGGCCGATTTCAAGTGGCGGAAGTGAATTCATTCGAGGTGCCGGATTGGGCAAAAACAGTTCATCTGCTATATAATGTTCGACCGCGCACAATCACTCACCGACACGGGTCAACTGCTTCTTTGATGGCGCGTTAATTGATATTGTTTGAGTTGCATTTTCTGTGCTGAACCCGAGTTAAAAAACTTTCCGTACCAACCTTTGAAAGGAAACATCATGTACCAGACTAAAATTGCGATCACAGTTGGAGCAGCCTTCCTGTTGGGTGCCGCAAGCGCAAGCTATGCTGCCGATACCACTACGCAACAAAAGCCGCTTGATCAAGCTTTAGAAAGCATCGATAAAAATCTGGTGAAAAATCCTGGCAACACTGGTTTGCTGAATGCCAGAGAACACTTGCTGGCAAATCAGCTGCGTCATGAGGAACGCGAGGAAAAGCTGACCGAAAAGGCTGAACGTCACGAAAGGGCCGAGCGTCCCGAGAAAGCTGAGCGTCCTGAAAAAGCCGAGCGTCCAGACATTTCTTCTACACACTCAGAAATAGCTGCTGCACGCCCGGAACTGGCTGGCCGTCCCGGCCGTTAATCGGTCATTAAGCAACAAGTAGGCAAGCTCAGCATGAAAGATAATATATTTTCTATTATCATGGCGAGTGCCCTGAGTGGCGCGGCGCTGTTGGCCGCGCAGACTGCATGGGCTGCCGATGGGGAATTCAGCCTGTCCACCGAATTTGATCACAGCTCCACCGGTAATTTCGGTACGGTCAGCACCACCGACACACTCTCAGCCATCCCAGTGACCGGCAAGCTTGAAACCGGCCACTGGGTATTCAAGCTGAGCGCCCCTTACGCCCGGATTCCGGGTAGCGGAATAGCAACTCCGGTCACCAACGCCACCCAATCCGGCTTGGTTGACCCTGTAGCGGCGGCCACCTACAACATTTACGCAAACACGGCATCCAACCTCGGCGTGGATCTGACCGGCAAGGTCAAACTTAACCTTGCGGATAAATCCTTTGGTCTCGGCTCTGGACAGAACGACTATGCGGCTCAAGCTGATGCTTATCAGAAATTCGACAAATTCAAAGCTCTAGGCTCACTGGGTTATCAGGTTCAAAGCAATCCTGCCGGGATAAACATGAACAGGGTACTCTACGGATCCATCGGTGGCGCTTACCAGCTCAATGATCAGATCAGCGGCGGGGTCGACTTCAGCTTATCGCAAAGCCCCACAACAGATGCGCAGGGACAACGGCATCTCAGCGCCTATGTAAGTCACATAATCAGCAATAGCCTCAAAGCCAGAGGTTACGTCCTAAAGGGTCTCTCCGACAACAGCGCGGATCGTAGCGTCGGCGCAGCAGTCTCTTACGGTTTCTAGCACAAGCTCCACCCCGGCACAATCGGCTGGCTGCCATCCGGTTTTATCTCGACTGCCAAGTCATCAAATCTGGCGTAGCCTGGAAACACGAATCTCCCCAAACGGCCTCTCCTGAGTTAATCTGCACTCTCTTTCCAACTTGCAATAGGAGTCCCCATGCTTGAGTCGGAGCTTACCGCGCACATCCGCCGCAATGTCACCAACTCGCTCGATGAAGACATCTACACCGGCGATTTGAGCGCGCAATTGTTGCCCGCGACACTGATTTCGTCCGCGCAAGTCATCACTCGGCAAGACGGTCTCCTATGCGGCACGCAATGGTTCGATGCATGCTTTCGCATGCAAGACACTGACTGCAAGATCAACTGGCTGGCAAAAGACGGCGACTGGATAAGCGCAGGGCAAACGCTGTGCGAGATTAAAGGCCACGCGCGCGCACTGCTGAGCGCCGAACGCAGTGCGTTGAACCTGCTGCAAACCCTGTCCGGCACTGCCACGCGCACCAAACTTTATGTGGATGCGGTGGCTGGCATCAATGTCCAGATCATGGATACGCGCAAGACTTTGCCCGGACTGCGGCAGGCGCAAAAATATGCGGTGCGAGTAGGCGGCGGACATAACCAGCGCGTCGGCTTGTACGATGGGATCTTGCTCAAGGAAAATCACATCGCCGCAGCCGGCGGCATCAAGCCCGTGCTGGAACAGGCACTCCGCCTCGCCAAACCGGGTATCACAGTACAAATCGAAGTGGAGAACCTGGCACAACTGGATGAGGCTTTGCATGCTGGCGCAAAACTGATCCTGCTCGACAATTTTAATTTAAATGACTTGCGCGCCGCAGTGCAGCACACCGGCAAACGCGCCGAACTGGAAGCCTCCGGCGGCATTACGCTGGAAACTTTACGCGAAGTCGCACTGACTGGCGTGCATCGCATCTCGATCGGTGCATTGACCAAAGATGTCGAAGCGCTTGATCTGTCGATGCGCTTTAAATAAAAACAACTAGCCACAGAGAGCACAGAGTTCACAGAGAAAAACAAAAGCTAAACTCACCTTTTGGACGAACTGAGGAATATCACTTCAATGCTGTTCTCTCTGTGTTCTCTGTGAGCTCTGTGGCTTGAATTTTGGTTCTTAAAATAAATGGGGCTACACCATGTGCCAACTGCTAGGCATGAACTGCAACACCCCCACCGACATCTGTTTTTCCTTCACCGGATTCCAGAAGCGCGGCGGCGGGACCGACGTGCATGCCGACGGCTGGGGCATCGCGTTCTTCGAGGGCAAGGGCGTACGCCTGTTCCTCGACCCGCAGCCTTCGGCGCAATCTGCCATCGCCGAACTGGTGCGCAACTATCCGATCCGTTCGCTCAATGTCATTGCGCATATCCGCAAGGCTACGCAGGGCGTGGTCTCGCTGGAGAACACCCACCCTTTCATGCGCGAACTGTGGGGACGCTACTGGGTGTTCGCGCATAACGGCAACCTGCCGCAGTTCCAGCCCGTGCTGGAGGGCGACTTCATGCCGGTCGGCAACACCGACAGCGAGCTGATCTTCTGTTGGTTGCTGCAAAGCCTGCGCCAGCGTTTCGGCGACGCACCGCCAGCACGCGCTGTGTTGTTCAGCGCACTGCATGAACTCACCTATCCGCTCTCAGGCATGGGCATCTTCAATTATTTGCTCTCCAACGGCGACTGCCTGTTCGCACATTCCTCCACCGAATTGAGCTACATCATCCGGCATGCCCCATTCAACGTGGCGCACCTGAAAGACGAGGACGTGCTGGTGGATTTCAGCCAGGTGACCACGCCGAATGACCGGGTGGCCATCATTGCCACCCAACCGCTCACTGACAACGAACCGTGGGTGACCATGCAACCCGGCACGCTGTGGATGTTCCACGAAGGCGAGGCAGTATCTCAGCTTGATACTCAGCCCAGTCCGGTCAACTCGCTGGGCGGGATTTGAATTTTCATGATGCGTCCCCATCTTGAACAATTCGCAACCTGAAGAGAAACAATCATGAATGACCCACTGCACATCGTCTGCCCGCATTGCGACGGAGTGAATCGCGTACCTGCTGCCAAGCTGCACGACCAACCCACTTGCGGCAAGTGCAAGAAACTCTTGTTCGATGCGCACCCGGTAGAACTGGGCAGCAATAATTTTACGCAGCACATCAGCCGCAATGACATCCCCATACTGGTGGATTTCTGGGCGCCGTGGTGCGGCCCATGTCGCGTGATGGCTCCCGCTTTTGTGCAGGCCGCAGCACAGCTGGAGCCCGGGATGCGCCTGGCAAAATTGAATACCGAGGAAGCCCAGGAACTCGGATCGCGCTACAACATCCGCAGCATCCCCACCCTCGCACTATTCAAGGGCGGAAGAGAGATCGCGCGGCAAGCCGGCGCAATGGACGTTAGCGGCATCGTGCGCTGGGCACGCAGCAAGGTTTGATTCCACAATAAGAAGCACAAGAAAATGGGCAACCGCTACCCGCGGCTGCCCATTTTTACTCAACACACAGGTTGGCGTTTAAGATCCCACCTTGCAACTTTCAGCATGTTTATCCGTTAAATCGATTTCCATACTGTCGAGCATAAATCCCGGCGTTCTTGAAATAAGTTTCAGTGCAGGCTTACTTGCGCAGTATGTTATACCGAAACTAAAAGGCGACCTTGAGACAAATCAATACCGCCGGGCGTAGAGCGGCAGCTATTCAGCTTGGCTCCATGAACTTCACCAGCTCTTAAGTCAACGTCGCCAGGGGTTGCCCGGCAGCAAGCTACTTTCTTTTGCTTCGCCAAAATAAAGTAGCCAAAGAAAAGACCCCGGTTTGCCGCCGCTTCGCGGTACCCTGCGTTGCTCAGGGGATGAAAAGCAGAAACCCATAACCTTAAAACCAGGTGGTCAACAAGTTGCCCTCCTCATGTTGAAATCAAAACCTTAATTCAGATTTTGTAGGGTGCAATAAGCGAAGCGCATTGCACCGGATATTTTCATTCGGCGCAATAACGATTGCGCCCTATGCGAGCTTTTCGAATATTGAGTGCTCATCGTTTGCCGTTATGATGCAGCTATTCCAATGTGAGGGAGCTATCGTCCATGGTTGCTAAGTCAACACCAACAATGATCGAGAAAGCAGACTTTGTCCTGCGTGTCTTGACGTTCCTTGCCGTTGTAATTGCCGGCGGTGGATGGGCGCTCTATCAGTACAAGCTTTCGGGTTTGGACGGTTGGGTAAATAACATCACGCTTGAAACGAAAGTATTGCCATATCACGACAAATTGCGCTTATTGGTCATTCACGTTAAATCAAAGAATCCACGCAACGTTGAGTTCACACTAAAAAGCAAGCTAGGCGACACCTTTGAACTTCGTATCCGAAAAATCGCAACAGACGTCAATGAGAATACTGTTATTGGCGAAGATGATGGCAGTCTGATCCAAAAAATTGATCTGATGAAAAGTGCTGAGGGCGAATATCAGTTACTTCCAAGTGCTGAAACAGACGATATGCGCACGATTGTAGTTCCAGTCAACACGACAGTTTCGTTAACTGCAGAAATGAATATTCATAACGGCGATATTAAACAAGGCAAGCCAGATACAGACTTTAATTCTGCATCCACCATCGTCCGCATCGAACCTTAGGTTGCTACTCCAATCCGTCCGGAGCCTGGTAGGGTGGGCACGATTTTGTGCCCACGCGGCAATTCAATAGATGGTGGGCACAACGTGCCCACCCTACGATTTGGTTTTAGGTTTTTGTTTTACTTCCCCTGTGCGCCGCCGAGTAGCGGAGGCTGGTCAGGGGATTTCGGCGAGGACTGTCTGAGCGCGTAGCGCGAGTTCCGCAGCCGCCTGACCAGTCGAGCAACGCAGGGAACCGCGAAGCGGCGGCAAACCGGGGGCGATTTCTTTTGGTTACTTTTCCTGGCAAGACAAGAAAAGTGACTAGCTGCCGGGCTACCCCCGGCGAAGTTGACTTGTTTTCGGCTATTCATGCTTCGACAAGCTCAGCACGAACGGACTTATGTGTATTAAGCGTTACCAATACCCCGCGTCGGCAAACCAATCTGTTTCGCAAACGCCAACATCCTCTCTATCGGCAACACCGCCCTCGGAATGATCGCCGGATCAACATATATCTCATTGCGTCCCGATTCCAGAACCTCCGCCAAATTAATCAGGCCATTCATCGCCATCCACGGGCAGTGACTGCAACTGGTGCAGTTCGCGCCGGCTCCGGCGGTCGGCGCTTCCATGAATATCTTGTCCGGGCACAGCGTGCGCATCTTGTGCAGGATGCCGCTGTCGGTCGCGACGATGAATTCCTTCGCATCCAGATTCTGTGCGGCCTTGATCAGTTGCGTGGTAGAGCCGACCACATCCGCCAGTTGCACGATCGCGCGCGGCGATTCGGGATGCACCAGCACTTTGGCGTGTGGATGCAGTGCTTTCAAGGCGATCAATTCTTTGGCTTTGTATTCGTCGTGCACGATGCACGAGCCTTGCCATAGCAGCATGTCTGCGCCAGTCTGTTCCTGCACGTAACTGCCGAGATGGCGGTCTGGCGCCCACAGGATTTTTTTGTCTTGTTCCTTGAGATGTTTGACCACGGGCAGCGCGATCGAGCTGGTCACCATCCAGTCGGCGCGCGCCTTCACCGCTGCGCTGGTGTTGGCGTATACGACCACCGTGCGGTCCGGGTGCGCGTCGCAAAACGCGCTGAACTCATCTACCGGGCAACCGAGGTCGAGCGAGCATTCCGCTGCCAGGTCGGGCATCAGCACGCGTTTTTCCGGATTCAGAATCTTCGCGGTCTCGCCCATGAAGCGCACGCCCGCGACAACGATGGTCTTGGCCGGATGCTGGTGGCCGAAGTTCGCCATGTCCAGTGAATCGGAGACAATCCCGCCGGTCGCTTCCGCGAGATCCTGCAAGTCAGGATGCACGTAGTAATGCGCGACCAGCACCGCATCCTGTTCCTTGAGCATGCGCTTGATGCGCGCGATCAGCCCAGGCTTTTCCGCCGCGCTTGGCTCGTGCGGCGCCTTCGCCCATGCCTGCGCCGTGCTGCAACTGGTCTGCGCAGCATTGGGGTGGTCGTAAGCAACGGAGACCAAATTTTCATTCATTGCGGTTTTCGCTCATTGGGGTTTTCTCTGTACGCGCGCTTTCATCTGTAAGCGCTGCGGTATTTCCAGTATCGCGGCGCGATTGCTCGGCGAAAAAACTTTTTCAGCCGCGTCCTGCCACGTTAGCCACTGATAATTTAAATGCTCGCGCGGAGCTAGTTGGATATCCACCTGATGCGGAAGTTGCAAACCGAACACATGTTCGGTGTTGCGGGTGATACCGGGAGAGTAGCGATAGCGCCAATGCGGATAGATCTCATAGACGTTTTGCGCTTGCCAGTCGGTCAGCTTGTATTGACTGGCATTCATTCCGACATCTAGGCCGGTCTCTTCGCGCACCTCGCGTAGCGCGGTCTCAGTCAGCGTTTCTTCGCCATCGCGGCTGCCGGTGACCGATTGCCAATAACCGGGATGATCGGCGCGTTCCAGCAACAACACATCTCCCGCAGAGGTGTAGATCACCACCAGAACAGAGACCGGCTGTTTGTATTGCACAGTCATCTTTCTGGTTTCAGTTCGAAGGCGAGACAAGGCAACGACGAGTGAGCGACGCAAACAGTGCTAATAGCACGACAAAGAGTTCGTGATAACCAGCGACTTGGCTGTCGTTTTTTTGGCGGCCTAGTCGAATGGCTATAACCAATGACTTGCCCAGCGTCTTTTGCTGGGTTAGTCAGTTGGCTAGTAGTCATATCAGGAAGCCAACGCAGCATCGCCGATGAAATGAAGTCAGGAGAAGAATATCCAGAACGATTTCTTGCGCTGCCGCCAATACACCACCGTGTCGGCCAAAATGTCCTGTGCGATTTCCCTGTCGTTGGCGGAAAGGCCAAGCGTGTCGCTGGCATTGCGCAACAGCAGCACATATCCGCTGGCCGGGCGCCACGACAAATCGCACAGCGCGTCGGCCAGTGCATCCCAATTCGCGCCGAACTCAGGGGGAAAGTTGGCTGCGCGCGCCAGAACATCAAGCAGATTCTGCTTCCCTTTGATGCCCTTCAAGTCGGTATCGAACAGCGCAAAACCGGCTGACTCTGCCGCGCTGCGCAAGGTCTTCACACTGCACCCCAGTGTGTAGCTGCCCGCCGCTTCCTGGTTGCCCAGTTGTTGTGCCAATGCCGTCACTTCCCTGCCTTCCTCTGCGTAACCAGCGACTTGGTTGTCGTCTTTGGACAACTTAGACGAATGGCTAGTGGTTCCATCAGGGGGAAGGAACGATTGTCCTTTATCCTTCTGGGGGAAGGTTGGGGTGGGGGAATTTTTTTCCATGGCTACTCCCGAATGCGTTTAAAAGTTTGGTAATGATCGGCAGTGTAATAACACTCCGGTAGCGGGCCGCAAACGATACGCCGCACACCACGATTGTTCGCGCCGGGCGTGGCGACGGTGTACTCGTGATAGTAGCCGCGCTGATGCTCCGGCAAGACTCGCTCGAAGTTGTTAAACACCACGCCGTCGCGCGGGAAGGTGAACGGCCCGCCCTGCTTGATGGCGCGCAAGGTGTCGCGCGCTTCAACGGGCAGCTCCGCTGCCGCAATAACGGACAATGCTTCCTGTCCGCCTTGAGCCGGTGGAGCACTTTGGGATTCCAGCGGCAACCACAGTATCGCTGCCAATACGATCCACATCAAACGCAACATACGCGACATGATTATTCCTTGGTCACTTCAGCCGTGGTTGTAACTTGCTGACGCAGGCGGATATGCAGGTCGCGCAACTGCCGTTCATCCACCGCGCTCGGCGCCTGGGTCAACAGGCATTGCGCGCGCTGCGTCTTGGGGAAGGCGATCACGTCGCGGATGGATTCCGAACCGGTCATCATCGTGACGATACGATCCAAGCCGAACGCCAGTCCGCCATGCGGCGGCGCGCCATATTGCAACGCATCCAGCAGAAAGCCGAACTTGAGCTGCGCTTCTTCCGCGCCGATGTTGAGCGCACGGAACACCTGCGATTGCACCTTCTCCTGATGGATACGCACCGAGCCGCCGCCGATCTCCGACCCGTTCAAGGCGAGGTCGTAAGCCTTGGCCAGACACTTGCCCGGATCGCTTTCCAGCAGTGCAAGGTGCTCGTCCTTGGGCGCGGTGAATGGGTGATGGCAAGCATTCCAGCGCTTGGCCTCGTCGTCGTATTCGAACATCGGGAAATCCACCACCCACAACGGCTCCCATGCCTTGCCGTTGGTATAGCCTTTCTCGTGGCCGATCTTGCTGCGCAACGCGCCGAGTGCGTCGTTGACGATCTTCTCCTTGTCCGCACCGAAGAAGATGATGTCGCCATTCTGCGCACCGGTGCGAGCTATGATGGTCTTCAGCGCCGCCTCGTGGATGTTCTTCACGATCGGCGACTGCAAGCCGGTCTCGTTGAGTTGCGTGATGTCGTTGACCTTGATGTAAGCCAGCCCTTTCGCGCCATAGATGCCGACGAACCTGGTGTACTCGTCGATCTCGCCACGGCTGAATGTCCCGCCGCCCGGCACGCGCAACGCCGCGACGCGGCCGTTCTCGGAATTGGCCACACCGGCGAACACCTTGAACGCGACATCCTTCACCGCATCGGTGACTTCGGTCAGCTCCAGCGTGACGCGCAGATCCGGCTTGTCCGAACCATAGCGCGCCATCGCCTCCGCATGGGTCATGCGCGGGAAGGGATTGGGCAGTTCCTCATTCAGCGCTTCCTTGAACACGGTGCGTATCATCTCTTCCATCAGCGCGGTGATCTGCGTCTCGTTCAGGAATGAAGTCTCGATATCCACCTGGGTGAATTCCGGCTGGCGGTCGGCGCGCAAGTCTTCGTCGCGGAAGCACTTGGTGATCTGGTAATAGCGGTCGAAGCCCGCCACCATCAGCAACTGCTTGAACAACTGCGGCGATTGCGGCAGCGCGAAGAACTCGCCCGGATGCACGCGCGACGGCACCAGATAATCGCGCGCGCCTTCCGGCGTGGACTTGGTCAGCATCGGCGTTTCGATGTCGATGAAACCGCGGCTGTCGAGGAAGCGGCGGAACGCCATCGCCACCTTGTAGCGCAGCATCATGTTCTTTTGCATCTGCGGACGGCGCAGGTCGATCACGCGATGGGTCAGGCGCACCGTCTCGGACAGGTTCTCGTCGTCCAGCTGGAACGGCGGGGTCAGTGCGGTATTCAGCACCTCGATCTCGTGGCACAGGATTTCGATCTCACCGCTGGTGATATTGGCATTGGTCGTGCCGGCCGGCCGGTGGCGCACCTTGCCGGTGATGCGCAGCACGAACTCGTTGCGCACCGATTCGGCGATCTTGAACATCTCGGCGCGGTCAGGATCGCAGACGATTTGCGCCAGCCCCTCGCGGTCGCGCAGGTCGATGAAGATCACCCCGCCGTGGTCGCGGCGGCGATGCGCCCAGCCGCACAGGCTGACGGTCTGGTCGAGTTGGTCGGTGTTGAGCAGTCCGCAATAATGAGTTCGCATGGTTCGATTTCTAAAGGTTCGGTTTCTGAAAATAAAGGCAATATAGTTCGGTTAGGGATTTTGGGGGTGGGCGCGGTGTTTTCCCGCCTCGTGATCCGCCGCCACCCCCATCGAAACGATGGAGCGCAAGGCCTCGTCTACCGACATTTCCAGCTCGATGGTGTCGGCTTTGCGCACGAAAAAATAAAAACCGTTCACCGGACTCGGCGTGGTGGGAATAAACACCGCGACATATTCTTCGGCAAACTGATCGATCACCTCGCCGGGCACACTGGTCAAAAACGCCAGCGACCAGGCTTCGGGATGGGGGTAGCGCACCAGCAACACCTTGCGAAAGGCATTGCCGCTGCCCGACAGCAAGGTATCGCTGACCTGCTTCACGCCCTTGTAAACACTGTTCACGAAGGGAATATGGTGCAACACGGCTTCCCAGAGCAATAACAACTGCTGGCCCAGCACATTGCGCACCAGCATCCCGGTCAGGCCAACGATCAGCAGCGTCAGGATGATGCCCCAGCCGGGAATATGGATACCCAACAACCTGTCGGGATGCCAGGCTGCCGGCAACAGCAACAAGGTCTCATCCATCGTGCTGATGGTCAGGTTCAACACCCACAAGGTGATGCCGAATGGAACCCAGACCAGCAGGCCGGTAATGAAATATTTTTTCATGCGTTAAGTTGTACCACTCGTCACAGGAGCGGACGCGGTGCTGGCAGCGGGCACAGGAACCGCGTCAGGCTTGGCTTCTGACTTGGCTTCTGACTTGGCATCCGGCTTTTTGGGGCCGCCCTTGAAATCGGTAACGTAATAGCCACTGCCCTTCAACTGAAAACCGGCAGCGGTCAGTTGTTTGGCAAAAGTCTCCTTGCCGCATTCCGGGCAAGTGCTGAGTGGCGCATCGCTCATTTTCTGCATCACGTCTTTCTGGCAATCGCAACTGCTGCAACGATAAGCATAAATAGGCATCGTATCTTCCTATCGAGTAATTACAAAGGCGCGCATTATACCTGAGCAAAGCGCGTCAGAGCAGCCTATGGCAACGCGCCGATTGGGGAATGGGTTGCCCCACATCCACCTCTGGTTTAACATGCAGCAGCAAGCGCGGACCCAATGTTTGTCAGGGAAGCTCTGGAAATTCAGAGTTCGCCCTCAAGCCCCATAAGGGGACGCTGATCTGCTACGGGCAAAAGCAGCCCGTGCGGAATCGTCAGCAAGGCGCGCAGCGGCTGCTCGCTAAATTTTAGCAGCGCGACATATGGGTTATGTTTAAGCAAGCAATTATTAACGCAACACAGTAGTTGGGATGAAATCAGGGGGTACAGGGGCTCCCTTCATGAGATTTCGCCACATCAAATCAACCCTCGCAATTTTTCCCTGGCCGGGCAATCCGCGTTCGCTGACGCCGCGCACCACGCTATTGAAACTCGCCAATTATTAGGTTCACCAGACATCATGGAAATAAGCTTTCGCAATTTACCGATACGCAAGAAACTGCTGATGATTAACCTGTTGATCGTCAGCCTGATCACTTTGTTGACGATATCCAGCATGAGCTTGCTTAAGTATCACTCGTTGCGGGATGATTACCGGCAAGACGCTGCCACCCTGTCCGCAATGCTGTCAGAAAGCGTAACTTCCGCCTTGCTGTCCAACGACGCTCAAGCGGCACAAGCTACACTCAACGGTTTGCGCACAGTCCGCGATGTATTGCGCGCTGACATATACGACAAATCAGGCCATTTATTCGCCAGCTATTCGAGAAAAAATAATACTCTTAAAGCGCCCCTCCGCTTCGACCCGTCGCATTATGAGGAAGCTGCCCACTTCGGCAGTCTGGCGCTGGATAATGTATCGCCTATTTTCAGCGCATCTCCCGACAAAAAACGAATCGGCACCATCGCGATCCGCATAGACCTGGTTGATGCCTACAAACATCTTGCCAATCAGATTGTCGCCATCCTGCTGGTTGGCCTGCTCAGCTTTACGCTGATCGGCGTCTTGCTCACCAAGCTGCAAAAAAGCATTACGCTGCCGCTGCTTTCCCTGACCGAAGCCATGCAAAAAGTCAGTAAGGACGGGGATTTTTCGGCACGCGCGACACTCGTCAGCCATGACGAGATCGGGGAACTGGCCAGCGGATTCAATCAAATGCTGGATGAACTATCAAAACGCGCGGATTCACTGCATCAAGAGCTGAAAGAACGTCGCCAGATCGAAGAAAGGCTCTCTGAAATCGAGCATTTTGACTCTGTCTCCAACCTGCCGAACCGCAATTCATTCAACAGCCAGATCGACAGGGCGATGCTCAACTACAAATACGATCATGAAAAATTTGCGTTGATGTTCCTGGATCTGGACAACTTCAAATACGTGAATGACACTTTTGGCCATCACGCCGGGGATTTGCTGTTGGCGCGGGTTGCCGAACGGCTGCGCGGGTCGTTGCGCCAGGAAGATTACGTCGCACGCCTGGGCGGAGATGAGTTCGCGATCATCATGCGTGACTTTACCGGCATTGCGCAAATCAGCACTGTGTCCAAAAAAATCCTGACAGCGCTGCAGCAGCCGTTCTTTCTCGAAGGTTATGAAGCTTTTATCGGCGCATCGATAGGCATCACGATTTGCCCTGACAATGGCGAGGATAGCGAGACTCTGCAACGCCAGGCAGACAGCGCGATGTATCAGGCCAAGAATCTGGGCAAGAACACCTTCCAGTTCTATCAAGCCGATTTGTCTCTCGTCCACAAAAATCGCATCAACATCGAGACACAATTGCGGCGCTCCCTGGAGCATAACGAAATCGTCGCCTACTATCAGCCCATTGTCGAAATCTCCAGCGAAAAGATTGTTGGATTCGAAGCTTTGGCACGCTGGATAAAACAGGATGGCACACTGGTTCAGCCGGATGATTTTATTCCTTTAGCCGAGGAGATCGGCCTGATCATCGATATTGGCAGCCACCTGATCAATTCGTCGGCGATACAGACTGCGGCCTGGGTCAATCGCTTTGGACAGATTTTTACATCAGTCAAT
>JANXXX010000056.1 GCA_025350405.1 Gallionella sp. | reverse complement strand
CACGCCGATCACTTCCACATTGCGCTTCTTGAACTCGTCCAGCCGGTGATCGAACGCGATCAACTCGGAAGGGCAAACAAAGGTGAAATCCAGCGGATAGAAAAATATAACGGCATATTTTCCGGAAATATATTTCTTCAGGTTAAACGTTTCATTGATGTCGTTGTTGCCCATCACGGCAACAGCGTTGAAATCGGGGGCGGCTTTGCCGACGAGTACTGCCATGTTCATCTCCTTGTTGTTGGTTATATCAGGTCGAGCAATTTAGACTTTTGCGGGCGTTGCGTCAACCTTCAGATGGATGTGGGATTTGATTTTCACCAGGGCTGGCTACCAACTCAAGCCGTTCGTGCTGATAACCAGCATGTTGATTGGATTGATCTAGCGATACACAACATGAAAACCAAAATAACACGCCGGGGATAGCCCGGCGGTTTTTGTTTTGTCATTCATGTTTCGACAGGCTAACCACGAACGGCCTTAATGTAATAATCGCCACAGATAACAGCGGTTATACTATCGCCATCCATCGAAACCCCGCACCACATCCAAACATCAATCAGGTACCGCTTTCATGATAATGAGAAATGTGTTTATTACTATAGTCGTGCTGGCACCAGCCATTATTCTGTTCGGCATGATCCTTTTTTCAGGTAAGCCCAAGGCCGACAATACTGAAGACAATCCCTCAGAGAAGTAATCTCACTGCCGCCGCTCTATAATAATGCGTTTATCTTTTGAAACTCCTGTTAATGCGAATGCTCTCTTTGTTTGCTGGTGATATCGATTGCCATGTGCAATGCAACTGCGCAAGCGATATACAGCAGCGCCACTGAAACGTACGAAGTATAGTATTGAGCAACACGCGATGTGTATTCGAGCGTACTCATTTCCTCATAACGCCCGGAGAATAAATAAAAGGTTACGTTGGAAAATATAAAAGCAAAACTGTTGGCTGCCCATGCAGCCAGCATTAACCCCATCAACCCCCTGCCTTCCATGGTATGCCGAATCGCGAACCATCTACCCACGAACCACAGGCTTCCATAAGTCGGGATGAGGAACCAATAGGCGGTCGTCATGCACCAGTCGCTGACGCCTTGTACTGAGGTCGCGTAGTAATCGATCAAACCCGCTTCCAGTATCAGCACGATGAAAGCGACTGCCGATGAGCGCGTAAATCTGGCCAAAAATAAACCGCCCAGGAAAAATATTGCAAGGGAAGCATCTGGCAAAGAAATCGCCGAACCGAAATGATTAAAACGAGTAGCCGCCATTAGCGCGGCCAGCAATGCGAAAATTGCGATGGTTTTGGTTTGAATGTTATTCATGGCATCTCCTTTATTTAGTGCTTGATCTAATGATAGCAACAGTACACCAATCCAAGAAAAAAGCAAAGGCGGCCATGCCGCCTTTGCCATCAAGTACAAAATCTATTGCTGATAGTTCAAGCCGACAAATAATGTGCGGCCTAAAGTGTTATAGCTGTATGCCTGCATATAGTCCTTATTGAACAGATTATCAGCGCGCAGCAACAGCTTGAGTTGTTTGCTTATGTCATAGTTGGCAGTGATATTTATCAGGCTATAGCTAGTTAATGTTTCGCGTGTAGTTACGAATGTAGTGGCATCAGTATAAATATCCGCACGCTCGCCGCTATATTGCCACTCCCCGCCCACTTTCCATGCACTGATTTGCTGCGTCACAGCGAGATTGGCAAGCCGCTTTGCGCGGCGCAGCAAGGTTTGGTCGGTTGCCGTATCGCGCGGATTTTGCAGCGTTGCATTGGCATTTAAACGAGTATCGCCAAATTCGCCGGCATAACTCAACTCAGTGCCATCAATACGTGCCCGATCGGTATTTTGTGCGGTATATGTCGGAGCGGGATAGTTAATTAAATCATGAATTCGATTGTCGAAATAAACCAGATCGACATGCTGCCCACTCGACGCATAATGCAAACCCACCTCACGATTATTTGCATACTCGGGCAGCAAATTCGGGTTGCTACCCCATGCTACAGGAGCATACATATCGTTAAAGGTCGGTGCCTTGAACGCATTGCTGACACTTGCCGTAGCGCGCCAGCTATCCGCGAATACCAATCCATAACCGAGCAAACCGGTATTCGCCGTGCCAAAATCCGAATAGCGATCCTGGCGCCAATTTAATTGCACTTGTTGTGCGCCATACTCGCCCACATAGCCGCCAAGCAAACTATTCACGCTGCGCGTAGTCTGAGTAAACAGCGTGCTAGAACTAACAGATTGACCCAGACGCTCCACAGCCAAATTAATACGCTGGGTATCGGTAATCTTCAATTCATTTTGCCAAGCAAGTTGATTGCTCACCGTTTTGATATTGCCATTCTCCACGCCGTTCAAATAATCCTTGCTATCGTCCGTGCCGCGAGCCCAATTCAGCTTGCTGTGCCACATCGCGTTCAATTGATCGTCCGAAGATAACGACAATTTTTCGATTGAAGCTTTGGTATTGTTGAGATCGGTCGTTGCTGCGTTAAATGGATTGTCATACTGGCTATCACCGCGTGTGCTGAACAACGACGCTGACAATTGATGTTCGGCATTAATCGTATGCTTCACCTGCGCGTTGAAAGTGGTATTGTCATACCCGTCATTATCTGGATTGGCTGTAGGCGCGATTTGCGTATTGATCGCCGACACGCCGTCGGTTTTTACCTTGCCGACATTCACGCTAAACGAAGTTGCATCTACACCGCCCGAAAATCCGGCTGCCAGACGTTTCGTACCATGACTGCCTAAACCGGCGCTGGCGTTGAACGCTGGCGCGCCGTGCCCCTGCTTGGTGAAAAACTGGATCACGCCGCCGATGGCTTCGGAACCATACAAGCTGCTGACGTTACCGCGCACCACTTCGATACGTTCGATGCTGTCCAGCATGATGTGTTCGAGAGCAGTCGTTCCGCTGGTAGCGGAATTGATGCGCACGCCGTCCAGCAACACCAGCACATGGCTTGAGTTAGTGCCGCGCATAAAAGTGCTGCTCACTTTGCCCAGCCCGCCGCTTTGCACTACCTCAACCCCTGCCATAGATCGCAGTAAGGTCGGCACATCGGGCGCACCAGATTTGCGAATATCCTGCTCTGTCAACACCGTCGTATCAGCAATGGCTTTATCCAGTGACTGCGGCATACGCGTGGGTGTCACGATAACCAACTCCATCGGAGTTTCGGCATGAGCAGCTAAAGGGAATGCGATTGCACCGAATAGTGCAACAGTGATTAATTTCCGTTTCATGATTTATTTCCTGAGTAAGTTCCAAGCGTCCCCGTTGGAACGTTAAAAATTCAGGAGTGTGTAAGCAGAAAAAACCAGAATACGAACTGCGATACAGTTCATATGCATTCTGATGCGACCACCCGCAGCATCTCCCAACCGTTGCTTTGGGGCCGGTATCCGGGCTCACAAGTCTTGATTTGCCGCCTTCCCATGAATAAATACTCACAGTGGCTCACTGACAAATCCACACTCGCTTACCGTTGCGGGGGCAGCTCAGGCATAAGGAACTTATGTTCCATCACCTGCTTCCCGTTTAACTCATCTGCAAGCAGACGAGCACCTCAAAGCGGCGCGCACTTTATCACAGAAAAATCATCTTAACTAAGGAAGCGTTCATAACTCGACGCCATTCTGAGCCTGTATGCCAGCATCGAAGGCATGCTTGATCATGCGCATCTCGGTGACGGTGTCGGCATATTCAATGAGTGCATCGGGCGCGGCACGTCCGGTCAGCACTACGTGCTGCATGGCCGGGCGTTTGCGCAATGCCTCCAGCACTTGTTCGACTTCCAGATAGTGCAGCTTCAGCGCAATATTGATTTCGTCCAGCACCACCAGCGCGATATCGGGATTATTCAGCATGGTGCATGCCACGCGCCACGCGGCTTGTGCCGAGGCAATGTCACGTTCCTTATCCTGCGTTTCCCAGGTAAAGCCGTCGCCCATCACGTGATATTCGACTTCCGGGAAGCGGCGAAAAAAAGTTTCTTCGCCGGTGGAAAAGCTGCCCTTGATGAACTGCACCACGCCTACACGCATGCCATGGCCGAGGGCGCGCGCCATCATGCCAAATGCCGCGCTGCTCTTGCCTTTGCCGTTGCCGGTATTCACCAGTACCACACCGCGATTTTCCGTGGCGCGCGCGATTTTCGCGTCGACCACTTCTTTGTGGCGTTGCGCGCGGATGCGATGTTGTTCGTCGGGGTCTGGCTTGTTCATTGCCTATCCTAAGTGTGTGAGCAGCCTGCGTTCACGCAGGAAACACAAAATCAGGCAATGCTTGGTAAGAGGGGGAGAATTCAAACGAAGCTGTCGTTCGATATTTTTCCGACGCGCCACCCCCAACATCTCCTGTTCTTAGCTCTTGGGCCGGTATCCGGGCTCGCAAGTCTTGATTTGCCGCCTTCCCATGATTACTCACAGTGGCACACTGGCAAATCCACATTCGCTTACCGTTGCGGGGGCAGCTCAGGCATAGGGAACTTGGTTCCCGCACCTGCTTCCCGTTTAATTCATCTGCATGCAGACAAGCACCTCAAAGCGGCGCGCACTTTATCACAAACCTAGCGCATCTCAAGAAACAAGAATTGCCAAGAGCCTACAAACTGCTTGCATAAATCCGTCTTAGCGTTTGACTTATCAGCACTTTTCAATTTATAGTCAGCGCATGGAAAATGATTTGAGCACACTGGAAAGCAAACTCGCCCAACTGATACAGGTTAGCGGCAAGTTGCGTGCGGAAAATCACCAGTTACGCCAAGAGTTAGCGCACGCTCTCAGCAGCAATCGCCAGTACAGCGACAAGATGAATATTGCGAAAACTCGCTTGGAAAAACTGCTGGTCACTCTGCCCGAAGATCAATCATGAGCAACACCACAAAAACGCTGGAAATCAAGATACTCGACCGCGAGTTGCGTATCGCCTGCCCCGAGGACGAACGCGGCGAGTTGCTGGATGCCGTCGCTTATCTGGACAAGCGCATGCGCGAAATTCGCGATGCCGGGAAAATCGCCAGCGTCGAGCGGATCGCGCTGATGGCCGCACTCAATATCACCCACGAACTGCTCACCACAAAAGTAGGTCGCGGCGTTGACCTCTCCGACTTTAAGCGTAGAATGAATGCCATGCAGACAGCGATAGATCAGGCATTAGCCGAGCAAGATACGCTGTTCTAAATAATAATGTGTTACCGGTTTGTCCCCTGCGGTGTTCGTCAGGCCCATAATTCTTTGAACCCATAAGCTTAGGCTTAGGCCACGACCCTTGATGTTACTGTTGTGCGCGTCCCCTCCGGATTTATCCGGATGGCGGATGTACCTGATGTAACTGGGAAGCGGCCCTCTTGAACCAAGGTTCAAGATATTGGGTCAACGGCACAGGCGGGGGGCTTTATTCCAGTGCGGCCTTGATGACCTCAGGTCGCACTTTTTATTTGTGGACGTGAACCATGCGCTACTGGCTGATGAAATCTGAACCTTCCGATTGCAGCATCGACGACCTCGCCGCGCTACCCAACCAGACCGTGGCATGGTATGGGGTGCGCAACTATCAGGCGCGCAATTTCATGCGCGACCAGATGAAGGTCGGCGACGGTGTACTGTTCTATCATTCCAACTGCAAAGAGCCGGGCATCGCCGGCATCGCCAAAGTCAGCAGCACGGCCTATCCCGATGCCACGCAGTTCAAACGTAGCAGCAAATACTTCGACGCCAAGGCCACACAGGAACAGCCGCGCTGGTTTAATGTGGATGTACAACTGGTCAAGAAGATTGCGCTTATCTCCATCGACGAATTACGCAAGCACCCTGAGCTGGAACATATGCGCACCTTGCAGCGCGGCAACCGCTTGTCAATCACGCCGCTCGATCCGGCGGAATGGAACTTCATCACAAAGAATCTGGCGCACACATGATGGATTGGTACATCAGTTATTTAATACTCGGTGCAATCTCGGGTTTTTTGGCCGGACTGCTCGGTGTTGGCGGCGGAGTCATGCTCGTGCCGGTTTTGCTGTTGCTGTTCGACGCGCAGCACTTTCCCGCTGACAATGCGATGCATATGGCCCTCGGCACCTCGATGGCAATCATCCTGTTCACTGCGCTCTCCAGCATGCGCAAGCATCATCAGCATGGCGCGGTAAACTGGCGCGTGGTGCGCAACATCACCCCCGGCATCCTGCTCGGCACCGGTTTAGGCGCGTTGCTCGCTGCATCCATCCCGATACACGGGCTGGGAATATTCTTCGCGCTGTTCGTCTATTTCGTCGCCGTACAAATCCTGCTCGACGTGCGTCCGCACGCCTCGCGCCAACCGCCCGGTATGGTCGGCATGACCATTACCGGCATATTTACCGGCACGCTGAGCAGCATGGTATCCATCGGCGGCGGCATGATAATCACCCCCTTCCTGCTTTGGTGCAATTTTTCGCTCAGACACGCGATCGGCACCTCCGCCGCCATTGGCTTTCCGATTGCAGTCGGCGGCACGTTAGGTTACATCGTAACCGGCATGAACCACCCCGCCTTGCCCGCCCCCAACATCGGCTTTGTCTACCTGCCCGGTTTATTCTGGGTATCACTTGCCAGCGTCATCATGGCACCGCTAGGCGCAAAAGCTACGAACCACTTGAAGGTTGAGTTTCTACGCAAACTGTTCGCCTTGCTGTTGATCGCATTGGCGACCAAGATGTTGTTCAAAGTGCTCACCATTGGCGCCAATCTGCAGGATGCGATCGCTGCAATCCTGGACCTCAGCCCATTTGAGATGCTGATCGTGTTGGGGCTGATCGTTACTCTATCGCTGGTGAGTTATCTATTCAAGCTGCTGCCATCTGGCTTCGAATCTCACAAGATTGATACCGCAGAATCGCGCAAGGCCATACTGACCGCGATATCCAAAGGTGATCTGGTTAATCTGCACCGGCTGCTGAAATCCAACACAGAGATTAACTTTGACCAGGATGGGATTATTCCTGTGTTCGTTGCTGCAGAAAAAGGCTTGGCAGATGTGATGCAAATATTGGTACATAACGGCGTGAAATTCCACATAACAAACGCGCAGGGCAAAACACCTAGGGATGTTGCCATGAGCGAAGGACACCACCGCATCGCGGAGATCCTTAATGACGCTACCGAATCCGGACTGTATCGCTGGTAAATTATTTATTCAAACTACTGTTCGCCGCTCTGCTGATTACATTGGCGACCAAACCATAGCTGAAAGTACTCGCCTGATTCGCGTATCAAAACATGTCGTATCAAAAAAACCACAAAATCAAAGCAGCGCATTGACAATGCTTGAAATAAACCTGTATAAACTATTCAACGTCCAAATGATTTATTGAACGTTAATAAAGCGATTTTCTTTATCAACTTTGCGGGAGGTTCACATGAAAAAGCTTATGGCAGCACTGTCTTTAGTTGCAGCATTACCTACAGCAGCGTTAGCTGCGAACGATAACGTCGGGGGCTGCGGCGTGGGCTCACTGATATTCAAGGGCCAGTCAGGTGTTGTTCCGCAGATACTGGCTGTCACCACTAACGGCAGCTTAGGTAATCAGACCTTTGGTATTACCACCGGCACCCTGGGTTGCTCACAGGATGGCGTTGTACATTCAAATATGAAGACTGCGATGTTCATCGACGGCAACAAGGATCAATTGGCGCGCGATATGTCAGTTGGTAGCGGCGAAACCCTGGCTTCACTCTCACACTTGCTGGGTGTCGAAACGCAGGACCAAGCTGCATTCAACCGCCTGACCAAGGACAACGTGGCACGCATCTTCACGACCGATAGCGTTGCGACTGAGCAAGTCATCTTATCGTTACGCGAAGTGCTGGCTACGGACGCGACACTCTCTCATTATCAGGCCGCGCTGTAACAGCAACGCAGGTCGCTGAGTTAATTCTCATCGGCACCCAGTGGTAATACCACTGGGTTTTTTCTTACCTAAAATATCTAACAGATGCGCTCGATATGGCCGACCCTATTTGCGATACTATTCATATCGCAGAATTCCGCGTTCGGCGCGGTAGACGACACATATCTCGCGGAGCTGATTGCGAACGCCAAAAAACTCCAGATCGCAGAGCGTCCGGAATGGCTGAAGCTGATGCATTATGTGCCTAACCTTATATCTTCGGGTGTGCACGGCCTGGTCGATAGCCCACAGTTTTACAATGCACCGGATGGAAAAAACAATCCTCAATCGGAACTCGAAGCCACGCTCGCAAGCTTTTACTCGGACATTGAAGAAAGCAACACCCAACAAAATCCGCAGTGCCTGTTCGTGGCACGTTACACCTGGTTGAACGAGCAACTGGCATTCGATCCGCAACGGCTGCCGCGCCGGGCATGCAAGCGCTACCTGCAGTGGCATGCCTCGCTTGATCCGAGCGGATTGACACTGATCTTTGCGTCGGCATACCTCAACAGCCCGTCCTCGATGTACGGTCATCCTCTGGTCAGGGTAGATGCCAAGGATCAGAATGAACATACCCGGCTGCTCGCTTACGCGATTACCTTCGCGGCGAACACCGACGAAACCAACGGCCTCGCCTTCGCGGTAAACGGCTTGTTCGGCGGATATCCCGGTGCGTTTTCCATCATGCCCTACTACCTCAAGGTGCGCGAGTATAGCGACTTTGAGAACCGTGACATTTGGGAATTTCAAATGAATCTTAGCCCGGAAGAAGTGGATCGCGTTTTGCGGCATGCCTGGGAGCTTGGGTCTGCCTACTACCAATATTTTTTCTTCGATGAGAACTGCGCATACCATTTGCTGGGCCTGCTGCAGGTCGCCCGCCCCGAGCTGGATCTCACCAGCCAGTTCCGCTGGTGGGCTATCCCCTCAGACTCGGTACGTGCAATAACCAGACAACCGGATATCGTTAAGGGAGTCGTCTATCGCCCATCTAGCGCCACTTTGGTAAGACACCGCTTAAAGGAGTTGCAAGAACCAGAGCGCAAACTGGTGAAGGATTTGAGTGTGCTACACATCGCTGCAGACAATCCGGCTCTGCGAGCGCTACCCGCTGAACGTGCCGCCTCAGTGCTTGAGGCCAGCCATGACTACGTGAACTATCGGCGCGCAATCGGCAAAAGTGACGTGGCCGAACCTGCCGAACTTGCGCGAGAGTTACTTACTGCACGAAGTCATATAGCCGTAGTGGGTAAAGTGCCGGATGTTCCGATGCCCATAGTCCATCCAGATCAAGGGCACGGTTCGTCGCGTCTCACATTCGGCGCCGGACGCAAGGACGGGCAGAATTTCCAGGAACTGGGCACTCGCGCCACCTACCACGACATCATGGATAGCGATGACGGATATGCGCGCGGTGCGCAAATCGAATTCTTCAGCATCAGGCTGCGTCATTACGACTTCAGCGCGACCCGAGTTGAACAATTCACTCCCGTCAACATCCTGTCGCTGACCCCGCGCGATGATTTCTTTCAATCCATGTCATGGAGGATAGTGGCGGGATGGCAGCGTGTACGAGCAGCCAATGGCGACGAACCGTTGGCGATGGCACTGGATGGCGGCGCGGGCGGTTCCTGGTCAAACGAAAGCAACACGGCACTCTGGTATGCTTTGTTCGATGGCAGTACACGAATCAACAGTAGCTTGGCAAATGGCTACACCTTGGGCGCGGGAGCGAGTGCAGGCGGACTATACGACATTAACCCGCGTTGGCGACTACAGGGTTATGTGCGTAGTATGAGATACTTTCTGGGGCAGCTCGACACTACGCAGACATTAGGCCTGGAGCAGCGCATCTCGCTGGGTCGTGACGTTGCGCTGCGCGTTGATATCGCGCGCAACCGTGAATTGCAACACACTTACAACAGTGGCTTGGTATCGGTGTTGCTCTACTTCTGATTCTGATTATGCGCACATCAAGATTCCTTTTGCTCGCCGTGCTGTTCCCCCTGTTGCTCTCGGGCTGCACCAAGTTGTTTTTTCATCCCCACAGCTTCCTGATCGACACGCCGGATAAACATGGCATCGAATACCGGATTGAAAATTTCCAGGCAGCAGATGGCACAGCACTTAATGCGTGGTTCCTTCCGGCCCAAAGTAAGGATGGCAGCAAGGCAAAAGCAACGGTGCTGTTCCTGCACGGCAACGCCGAAAACATCAGCACCCATTTCCGCAGCATCGCATGGCTGCCCGCCGAAGGTTTCAACGTGCTCGCTCCCGATTACCGCGGTTATGGCGCATCTGAAGGAACGCCGTCGCTGGCGGGAATGCAGCTCGACATCGACGCAGCCATGCGCAGCTTGCTCGCGCATCAGGACGTTGATCCCAACCGGATCATCATTTTCGGACAGAGCCTCGGCGGTGCGCTCGCCATACATTACGCTGCGCACAACGCATACCGGGCCAACATCCGCGCTGTTGTCATCGACAGCGCATTTTATGATTACCGCCAAGTCGCCAACGAAAAACTTGCCGCCTCTTTTATAACCTGGCCGTTCCAGTGGCTCCCCTGGTTAACGATAGACAATGACTATTCCCCCGCAGCCTCGATCGCTGCACTGAGTCCCCTGCCGCTGCTGCTGATACACGGCGATCAGGATATGGTGGTTCCCGCTCACCACTCCCGGCAACTATTCGAACGGGCCGGAGAACCGAAGGAATTATGGATAATCCCTGGTGCGGGGCATACCCAGTCGCTGGCCAGCGAAGCGGTGCGCAACAGGTTAATCGAATTTTTGCTGCGCAACTTAAACTAGCGCTGAAAAACGGTGCTCGATTGACAGCTTTATGTGCCTCGTGCATCAGTGCAATAATGTCCCATGGTTTCTACCGATCAAAAATCATCTGTATCATTCGAGAATATCCAAACCTGGCTTGATGCCATTTCACAAACTTTTGCTCCCGCAGAAGCTGAGGTGATACGCAAGGCCTGCGCATTGGCTGAGCCGCTCTACGCCGGACAAGTCGAACTCACCAGAACCCCGTTATTGCAACACGCGCTCGGCGCAGCTGCCATCCTGGTCGGCATGCACATGGATCATGAAACCATCGCCGCCACGATCCTGCATGCGGTGCCCGCGTTTCTGGACAATTGGGAAGAAGAACTCGGACAGGATTTCGGCGCCAATGTGAAGATGCTGGTCGAAGGTATTTCGCGCATGGAACGAATACGTTTGTTCAGCGAAGTGCGCGGAGCAAAGGACAAGAACGAAGCCGCACAGCAGATCGAAAGCCTGCGCAAGATGTTGCTGGCGATGGTGCAGGACATCCGCGTGGTGCTGATCAAACTCGCCGAACGCACCCAGACCATGCGCAACCTGTCCGGCGCAGACCCTGAACTTCAGAAACAGATCGCCCAGGAAACCCGTAGCATTTTTGCGCCGCTGGCCAACCGTCTCGGCGTGTGGCAACTCAAATGGGAACTGGAGGATCTCTCGGTGCGCTTTCTGGAACCGGAGTTGTACAGGAAGGTCGCGAAGCTGCTGGATGAGCGCAGGGTTGATCGCGAGCAATACATCGCCGACGTATTGGCGCAGTTGAAACAGTCATTGGGCCAGGCCGGCATATCCGCCGAGGTGACCGGACGCCCCAAACACATCTACAGCATCATCAACAAGATGAAGCGCAAGCAGCTGGATTTCAACGAGCTCTACGACGTGCGTGCAGTGCGGATACTCGTCGACGATAGCCTTGTCGATGGTATTGGGGCCTGTTACACCGCGCTTGGCTTGGTGCATGAACTGTGGCTGCCGATTGACGGCGAATTCGACGATTACATCGCCCACCCCAAGAGCAACCACTACCGCTCGCTGCACACCGCCGTGGTCGGCCCGCGCGGCCTTGCGCTCGAGGTGCAGATACGCACCCGCGAGATGCATCAGCATTCCGAGCTCGGTGTCGCCGCGCATTGGCGTTACAAGGAAGGCGGAAAATCCGACACCGAGTTCGAGGAAAAAATTGCCTGGCTGCGCCAGATTTTGCAGTGGCAAGAAGATCTGGCTGATCAGGGTGATTTGCAGGAGCAATTCAAAAACGAATTGTTCCATGACCAGGTTTACGTGCTCACCCCACAGGGCAAAGTAATCGACCTGCCTAAAGGCGCGACCCCGGTGGATTTCGCCTACACGCTGCACACCGACCTGGGACACCGCACGCGCGGCGCCAAGGTAGATGGCAGCATCGTGCCGCTCAGTTACAAATTGCAGAACGGCCAACGCGTGGAAATCCTCACCACCAAACAAGGCGGGCCAAGCCGCGACTGGATCAACCCCTCGCTCGGCCTCCTGCAAAGCGCGCGTGCGCGCGCCAGAGTGCGTGCCTGGTTCAAGAGCCAGAACCTTGATGAAAACATTGCACAAGGCAGAGCGCAACTGGATCGCGAACTACACCGGCTCGGCATCACCTCGATCAATCAGGAAAAGCTCGCGCAGCGATTGCACTTCAATAAACCGGACGATTTTCTTGCCGCCATCGGGCGCAACGAGATCACCATGCGGCGCATCGCCATCGCGATTAAGGAAGAGCTGCCGACCAAGCCAATAGAAACCGCCAAGCAAAAGATATTCCGCCCCGCGACTGACCGTACCGCAAAAGCAGACATCACCGTCGGCGGCGTGAATAACCTGATGACGCGTATCGGCAAATGCTGCAAGCCAGCACCGGGGGATGAGATCATCGGCTACGTCACGCGCGACCGGGGCATTACCATACATCGCGAAGACTGTGCGTACATGCTGCGTCTTGCCGAGAACAGGCGCGATCGTATGCTGACCGCACGGTGGGAGTGATAGTCACTGACTACCAAGTGCAATGCGTGCGGCCAATAGAACTGAACCCGCTAGTGCAGCGCGTTTCGCACGACTTTCAAACAATCATTGCCAACTGGCGTGCTGCAACGATTGTTAGAAATGTTGATGAATGCCCCTGTAGTACAAACGGGAGCCGAAGCCCCCGTTCTGATTTTGAATTTAGCTACCTGATTTCGGCGATTATTTCGTTCCAACTGCTGTCGGTGAGGTGACAATAAGCGCATTTATCGCTACCGGATCTAGCGGAGCCGCCTTTTGTGCAAGGATATTCTTTTGTAAATCGACAAAAGCTTTATTAGCCTGCGAATATGTTTTCGCAGCTGCTCTAACATCCGTAAAATCGTTGTAATTCGGATAGTGAGATACTGCGGCGAATTTTAAATCGCGCCATTTTTTATACGCGCTAGCGGCTTCATTCTTTTTTGTTACCAGCTCATCTTTCCTGCTTCCCGCAAGTAAAACTAATTGAGCATATTTATTTCCTTCTGCTGCAAGTTGTTTTTCAGTATTTATTTGAATCATTTTTTCCAAAGTGATATGAGCAGACGAATCTGCAATTGCAGCAAAAGACATGATCGATAAAATCCCGGTACTTGCAACTACAAAAAACATTTTGTTTACATTTTTCATTTTTAAATCTCCTTCAAGTTAATAAAGTTTATATTGGTGTGACGTGGATATGTATTTCACCGCTGCATGCAGCTTTACTTTGCTGGAAACCTATCAAGAAAGACACGTCCACGCAGCTACCGACACCGACAAGGCAGCAAGCCAAGCAAGGGCAATATGAAACTGGCCATCTTTTTGTTTTGTGTTGTTAATAGATATTTCGTTGCATTTGTTGTTCATTTTGCTGCTCCTTCTAAGTGATGTTTTTTAATAGATTACACTTATTAATTGTATTTTTTAGTACCGTCCGTTGACGCCGTAGATATAATTCCTGAGTTCCGCATAATCAAAAATTGATATCTCAGTCAAACCGTTCGGTTTAAGTATTTTGCTAGTTGATTCCCCGATGCTTTTTTGCACTTTCAGCTTGTCTGAATTACTCGACTCTTCGGCAGTCGGTGTTGAGTTCAGCGTATCAATCATTAAGGACATTTCATTCTCCTTTCATTTCTCAAATATATTTTGTATGGCGGCTTGCAACAGAATTTTGCGGCCCTGTTTTAGAAACAACCGGGGCATTAGCGAATGCGCTAGCAGCTGAACTTATTGCCGTAACAGCGAATATCGCACTTAATATAAAAACCGTAGCGATGCATAAATCTTTCATGTTGTCCTCCTTTGATAGGTCAGCCAATCACATTATACGTGTGCAAATAACACACAGTTGATGCATATTACGTGTAATATTTACACACGTCAAGTGTTTTTTGTGGTAAGGTATCTTTAATGATATTTTGTTAGGGAATTGCATATATGAATAACCTTGAGAAAGTTACCGGTGAATTGCCCACACCACTCGTGGCTGCACTGCGGCGGGTTTTACGGCCGCTGATTCGTTTATTACTCTCCCACGGTATCCGATTCCAGACATTTTGCGATTTGGTTAAATCAACTTACATCCAGATTGCAGAAGAAGAGTTCAGGCTTGATAACAAGGCTCAAACCGACAGCCGCATCAGCCTGCTGACCGGTGTGCACAGACGCGACGTCAAGCGTTTGCGCAATGAATCACTGGCTGTAAGCAGCCTCTCCCTGCAGGCTTCCATGAGTGCGCAGTTACTGGCGATGTGGAGCGGACGGGCTGAATATCTCGATGAACATGGCGTACCGCTGCCGTTGCCGCGATTAGCCAGCAAAGGCGGCGATCATTCTTTTGAAGCGCTGGTGCGTTCGGTAAGCAAGGATTTTCGCGCTCGCGTTGTACTGGACGAATGGTTACGGCAGGGAATCGCTACGCTGGACGAACAGGACAATGTGCATCTAACTGCCGACGCCTTTGTCTCCCCTCAAGGGCTTGAGGAAAAAACGTTTTATTTTGGGCAAAATATCCACGACCACCTTGCCGCCACAGTACATAATCTAGTCGGTGTTACACCGCCCCTCCTTGAACGATGCGTGTATTACGACAATCTCACAGCAGAGTCGGTCAAGGAGTATGAACGCGTTGCCAAAACAGCCGGAATGCGCGCGTTGCACACGGTGAACCGTCGCGCGATAGAGTTGCAAAAACAGGACGCAGGAAAATCCGAAGCTGTCTACCGGACAAATTTCGGCATTTACAATTTCAGTGAGGTGGATCATGGCGATGACACTCTTGAGAAATAGACTGTTAATAATCGCGGCGTTATTTCTGGGCGGGCTTATCGCCGGAAATGCGCTCGCCGCTAGTGACTCCTTAAAAGAGGGCGGCATCGGCGGAACCGGAACACCGGCCATGCACGGTGGCATCGGTGGCACTGGCTTGCGTCCGAACGACGATTCCGCCATGCCAACGCTTGCCGGTAAGGTGCTGTTTATCATCGGCCAAGTCCAAGCGCAAAATCTGGGACAGGTCCGGTCGCTCACTAAAGGTGGGGCCGTGCAGGTCGGCGATACGCTGAAATCCGGCAAAGGTGCAACGTTGCAGTTACGCATGGAAGATGGCGGAACGATTGTGCTACGCCCGGAAAGCCAGCTAGTAATCGAATCTTTCGCTTACAACGGCAAACAGGACGGGAACGAACATATCGCTTTAACACTGTTAGCCGGCGGATTCCGTGCCGTCACTGGCAATATCGGTCATCTGCACAAGGAAAATTACAGCATCCGCACGCCCAATGCCACGGTCGGAATACGCGGTACAGACCATGAAACCGTATTTGTAGCCATAGCTCCACCAGGACAGACGTCCGTGGTCGAGCCGGGAACCTATAACCACGTAATTTCCGGTGCAACCATACTGCAAAGCGGGCAGGATAAGTTGCTGATCAAGCCGAATCAAACCGGCTTCGCGGCGCTCAGCGGTACTAGCCCAATTATCATGGATAAAATATTGCCGATATTTGGCGATCCAAAAGCCAATTCAAAAGAACTCAAAGGCAACCACGGCGACGCGAACAAACTCCTCCATGACAAGGAAGGGGTGACCGGCTCGAGTGATTCCAGGTCAGACTCGATACCGCGCAATCCCGACAAGACCGAGCACTTGGCTAACAGCAGCGGGGATAGCAGCTCGTTGGAGACAATCGCCTTGCCTGCTGGGCCAGGAAATGCGGTGGTGGATTCGAAAACAACAAGTGAATCTTCTACCTCCGCAGGGAAGACAGATCAAAACAAACTTACCCAGACTGACCTCATAGACAATAGCTCAGTGGATCTTAGCACTTTGGAGACGGATGCATCACCGGCTGTGTCGGGAAGTGCGGTCGTTGGTGCCCACTTGGGTTTGCGGAGTGTCGGGAGCGCCAAGGTTGGGAACGCCGGAGAAAAGCTGCTCGTGGAACATTATGAGCCTAGCGCCTACTCCAATGATGCCACTGGCTTCAATTACGTTGACCATCAAACGACCTTGATCGATTACAAGACGGCGAATGTGGATACAGTCGACGTGTCATGGGGCATCTATGCGGGCGGAGTCACTTTCGACGCCGCAGGAAATGCGCTCGCGGTCGATTTTCATCCGTTTGCTTATGTTAATGGAGGAGCCACTTCGCCAGCGGCCATCAGTGCCATAGGCGGTTCCGCTACATTTTCATCTATAGTCGGTTCTACTTCAGTAACAGAATCAGGCAATATCAATCGCAGCAACAGCGGCGTAAGTCTAAGTGTGACTATCGATCTTGGTACGGCCACTGTGACCAACTACAATCTCGGTGTGACAGATGGCAATTCTCGAAGCTGGAATGGAATTTTTAGTGGTTCAGCACCACTTTCCACTTTTGCGAATGGCATACCGCTTGCCGGTACCTGTGTTTGCGGCTCGACAGTAAGCGCAAGCGGTAGCGCAGCGGGCATGCTGATTGGGCCGAATGGTAAAGGGCTGATTTCTTCCTTCATAATGAGCACGACAACCGGACAGGCTGTAGCCGGGGCAGCGGTATTGTCTCGATAATGAGCACAACAACTGGATAGGCGGTAGCTGGGGCAGTGGTATTATCACGTCCCTGATTAAATAAAAATAACATCATCAAACCCGCAAAACACCTTTTTGCCTTCCTGCTACTGGTGAGCTTGGGATTTGTTCCCTCCAACGCCAGAGCCGACAGCCCTGACCTTGAGCTGGCTCACAAGTTGATTGTGGAAGGCAAACCGGCAGAGGCTTATGCCCTGCTTGAACCCTACGAGTTTGAACAAGCGGGCAACACGAAATTCGACTATCTCTTGGGAGTGGCGGCACTGAACAGTGGCCAGGCGGACAAGGCGAGCTTGATCCTGGAGCGCGTATTGGCGGTAAACCCATTGCACGCTGCGGCACGGCTTGACCTGGGACGAGCCTATTACCTTCTGGGCGATTTTGAACACGCCCGTACCGAATTCACGCGTGCACTTGCATTGAATCCACCGCCGTCAGCACTAGCCACGATCAATCAGTACCTTAGTGCAATCGAAACCCCGGACGATATACCGACGACCCGGTTAAGCGCTTATTTCGAGGCGGGTGCCGGTTATAACAACAATGTCAACAATGCCACCGGACAAAACCAAATTACCGTGCCCGCTCTGCTGGATATTCAATTCACCTTGAACCCAGCAAACGTTAAAACAGCCGACAATTATTTGGCGCTGGCTGTAGGTGGTGAGGCTATTCATCCAATTTCCACGGATTGGTCTTTGTATGCCGGCGTGGATATGCACAGCCGCAACAATGTAAAATACAATCATTTTGATTACATCTCACTGGATAGCCGGGTTGGCGCGAGTTTCGACAGAAACGCAGAACAGATTCAGGGTGGCTTGCTAGCCGGACGATTTGACTTGGGTGGGGTTGTAAACCGTAATTCCAACGGCGTTAATTTAGCATGGAAGCATACCTTTAATGTGGCCAATCAGGCGGTATGGTTCGGCCAGTATATTCTCTACCGCTATCCCGACCCGACGTTGGTATCCAACAATTTCAATCAGACGATTTCCGGATTGGGCTGGATGCATATTTTTGCCGATGGACGTTCTACTGTTTTCGGCAGCTTCTTTGGCGGCAATGAACACGATACCAATCTGCGCACCGATGGCAGCAAAAGCATTCAAGGTGTGCGTCTGTCCGGGCAAGTATCATTAGGAGAAAAACTGGATTTGTTTGCTTCTGGCGGCGTGCAGCGGGGCAAATATGACCGGATCAACGGTGCCTTTTTAGTTATGCGAGATGACCATCAAGCTGATCTCGCAATCGGATTAACATATCGTTACGCGCCCAACTGGATTCTGCGTCCGCAAATCAGTCTGATACAAAATCAATCCAATATCATCGTTAATCAATATGACCAAACCGATTTTTCGCTGACGTTGCATCGGGATTTCAAATAATCGGAGGTGGCGGCTTCTGCTCCAATTATTGTTGTGCGGGGACATTAATAGCGTTTATAAATGCCCCCGTTTCTTCAAAAGGAGCATGCATAGCAAAGTGGCAATCCACTCTGCGGCTAAAGCTTAGACTTCATCAATATTCCCAGACATTTTCAAGCAACAGTAGCGACAGTTACCCCACCACTGCAATGCGACATGCCAAAGTATTATATTTTGTCTTGCTTCACCACCCTGTAATAGAATATGCCATTCATCGTTGAATTAACCATGACTGGCCCGGCTAGGTCGCAATTGATCGGCCCCATAAATAACCAACTATTACTTCTCCGACTGTGCCGCAAAACCCCAACCCTCAAGAGATGAATACACTGGCCACTCTGTTTACAGAGGGCCGCTACACAGAAGCAGCAACCTTCGCTCAAGCGATGACGGTGCGCTTTCCTTCTTATGGAGTTGGCTGGAAGGCGTTGGGTGTTGCGCTCAAGAACATGGGACGCAGCGAAGACGCGCTGTTGCCCATGCAAAAGGCGGCCGCGCTGTTGCCGCATGATGCCGAGGCGCATAGCAATCTGGGCGCCATCTTTCAGGATTTGGGCCAACTGGACGAAGCCGTGACTAGCTGCCGAAGAGCGATACAGATAGCACCGGATTTTATCGAGGTGCATTACAATCTGGGCAATGCCCTCCATGCAATGGGTCGCTTGGATGAAGCCGAATCAAGTTACCGGCGGGTGTTGCAAATCGAGCCTAATATCGCGGAGGCACATTGCAACTTGGGCATCACTCTTCACGATATGGGTCGCCTGAATGAGGCAGAAGCCAGTTATCAGCGGGCGTTACAAATTGCTCCGGATTTCGCCGAAACACACAACAACCTCGGCAACACCCTCAAAGACATGGGGCGATTAGCGGAGACGGAAGCCCGTTATCGACGGGCTCTACAGATCAAGCCAGATTACGCTGAGGCGCACTACAACCTGGGCATCACCCTTAGTGAGTTGGCTCGAATGGACGAGGCTGAGGCCAGTTATAAGCGGGCGCTACAAATCAGGCCGGATTACGCCGAGGCGCTGAGCAACCTGGGCTCTACCCTGCAAGAGTTGGGCAAACTGGACGAGGCCGAAGCCAATTACCGACGGGCGTTGCAAATCAAGCCGGATTATGCCGAAGCACTGAACAACCTGGGCTCCACCCTGCAAGAGTTGGGCAAATTGGATGAGGCTGAAACCCTTTTCAAACGTGCCTTGCAGATCAAGCCGGACTTCACCGGTGCGCTGAACAATCTCGCGTTGCTCTTTAATACGCAAGGCAAGGCATCGATGGCCTTGAACACGATCAAGCATTCGCTGCAGATCAAAGAAACGGCAGAAGCAAAAAGCATTTTTGTCGCCTGCGTCAAACGCCTGCGTTTCACAAATGATGACAACGAGATTCGTGCGCTGATGGTTCGCGCCTTGACCGAGCCTTGGGGTCGGCCAAGCGAACTGGCCCTGATTTGCATCGGCCTCGCCAAGCTCAATCTTGACATCGGCAAATGCGTTTCGCGCGCAGTCGATGCCTGGCCTGTGCGGCTGTCTGCACAGGATTTGTTCGGGTCAAACAGCATCACGACCCTCGCAGCAAACTCATTGCTGTCTGCCCTGCTCGATTCTGCTCCCATCTGCGACATTGAGATGGAACGTTTTTTGACTATGGCGCGGCATGCCATGCTTGATGCCGCTGCCAAAACCCCAGCTTCCAATGGTGGGATGGACACGACATTAAGTTTTTACAGCGCCTTGGCACGCCAGTGTTTCATCAATGAATATGTATTTTCTCACGGTGATGATGAAATCCAGCAAGCCAGTGTTTTGCGGGATGCTCTGATCGCAGCGCTGGAAGCCAAGACTCCGGTACCACCCCTTAGTCTAGTTGCAGTAGCGGCCTATTTCCCGCTCTATGAGCTCCCGCTTGCCGCCCGATTATTGGATGCCCAATGGCCAAATGCAATCACAGCCTTGCTGACACTACAGGTTCGCGAGCCAGCAGAAGAACTGCAATTGCGCGCTAGTATTTCTCATTTGACTGACATCGAAGACAAGGTATCTCTGCTGGTTCAGAATCAATATGAAGAAAATCCTTACCCGCGCTGGACAAGGATGGAGCCCGCCGGAAAAGCAAAAAACATCACCGGTTATTTGCGCCAGAAGTTTCCTCTGGTTTCTATCAAACGCCACGATACGGGCAACGCTATTGACATGTTGATTGCCGGTTGCGGCACAGGCCAGCATTCAATCGGTACGGCACAGCGATTTCCAGGGGCGCGGATACTGGCCATCGACCTGAGCATCAGTAGTCTTGGTTACGCCAAGCGCAAGACACACGAACTGGGTTTGACTTCGATTGAATACGCGCAGGCCGACATCCTCAAGCTGGGTTCACTGGGTCGCAGCTTCGATGTGATTGAATCTGTCGGAGTGCTGCACCACCTTGCTGACCCATGGGCTGGGTGGCAAGTGCTGTTGTCATTGCTGCATCCCGGCGGGTTTATGAAACTCGGTTTTTATAGCGAGGTGGCACGGCGCAACATCGTTCGGGTAAGGAATCTTATTACCCAGCGTGGCTATACCGAGACGGCCAATGAAATCCGGCGCTGCCGCGAAGATTTGATCGCTTTGGACAAGACTGCCAATTTCGGCACCACATTAAAATCCTCCGATTTTTTCAGCATCAGCAATTGCCGTGATTTACTGATTCACGTTCAGGAACATCGTATGACGCTGACGGACATCGAAGCATTTCTCAAGAAAAATAATCTGGCGTTTCTGGGATTTGAAATCGAAGACGATGTCCTGCATGCCTATAGACTGCGTTTCCCGGATGATCGCGCCGCCACCAACCTTAGCCAGTGGCAGATCTTTGAGAATGAAAACCCTGACACATTTTTCGGCATGTACCAGTTCTGGATTCAGAAGCCGGTTTAAATCCTGACTCAGAAGTAACTGGTAATCATGGCACCGTAGCCAAAATCGGGGCTGCCGCTGGAAAATCCTTTCATGACATTCGCCTGCACTTTAAAGCTTGATGAAACCTTGTGCGAGATAAAGCCCGTCACCTCCCGCTGGCCTGAACTGGTGGCACTAGGGCTTTGTGCCACATCCAGCATCACTCCCGCACTGCTTGCGTTGCCCAATTTATGGCTAGCACCTAGCGTGCCGTAGGGAACGTTGTTCAAAATAATAGCCGTGGACGTCTCATAAATCCTGTAGCCTGCCGTCACAAAAAACGTGGTCTTGCCGAAAGTATCGTAGCCATCGAGTTGCGCCGAATAACTATTCAGGCCGGTTCCCAATCCTTTGTTGGCATCTGCCGTCCCAAACTTGATCTTGCCGACCACATCAAATGCGCGGGTGCCTCCGGAGTAAACATTGTAGCCAGCCCAAGCGACGATATCACCCAAACCGGAATCGACTGTCTTTGCTGGACCCATAGTCTGGACGATAGGACCAACTCCCTGAACAACGCCGCCAGGACCAGTGATTCTGATGTATGGGACGGTGAGCTTCAGAGTCAAATTGTCGGTTTCATATTTGCCAGTGACGGGAATGTACAAGATGTCGGTTGATGCTGTACCGCCGTATTTACCCGAGCTGAAATCGAATCCTGTGCTCAAGCTGACTTGGCCTTCAGCAAGTGCCGGAGTCAAGTTGGTAAGCATGACCAACTTGATGAGTAATTTTTTCATTGTGAAGCTTTCTCAATAAAAACCGGCGGACAAGCCGCCGGAGTTGAACGTAAAGTAGCAATTACTTGCCTGAACGTTCCATTTTTTCATGGTGCTCCATTTTCTCATGCTCGTGCTTAGCCATGTGTTCATGTTTTTCTTCTTTGTCCTTTTTGTGCTTGGCGTTCTCGCGCTTCTCTCCGGCTTCGGCGCGTTTTTCCGCGATCTTCGTCTCGTTTTCTTTCAGATGCTCAGATGCGGTTTTCAGCCCTTGGTTAGGATGGTCGCTCAGGCTCTTGTCGACACTGGCTGCACCTTGGGCTACTGGCTGTTTGGCAGTATCTGCAGCTTGGGCAACGGAAATGGAAGCAAACAATAATGCTGTTACGATATAGGGCATCTTGGTCATAGTAAAACTCCTTTGGGTTAGTAACATTCAGGTGGCTGGTCGCGTAAAGTAAACTTACCACGCCGCCATTAACGCAGCAATCCGTCATTTCGATTACACGCAACCGACGAACGGTAAAAAAAATGTGCGCTAAATGGCAACTTTACACTGAGAAAAAAGGCCTTGCCGTAACAATTGAAAAAAAACGCATAAATACAAGCTAGGAATGCTTGCCGGTCAACTTCCCAAATACGCTTGCTGAACGGCATCGCTGCCCAGCAGTTCGCCAGCCTCGCCCGACAAGGTGATCGCGCCGCTCTCCATCACATAACCGCGCTGGGCGACTTGCAGCGCGAGTCTGGCGTTTTGTTCGACCAGCAGGATGCTCATGCCCAGTGCGGCGATGTCGCGGATGGTCTCGAAGATCTTTTGCACCATCAGCGGGGCGAGTCCCATGCTGGGCTCATCCAGCATCAGCAGGCGCGGACGGCTCATCAGTGCGCGCGCCATCGCGACCATCTGCTGCTCGCCGCCGGAGAGCGTTCCGGCCAACTGGTCACGGCGTTCGGCGAGGCGCGGAAAAAGTTCATACATGCGCGCCAGGTCTGTTGCGATTTCTTTTTTATCGTCTCGGCTATAAGCGCCCATTTGCAGATTCTCTTGCACGGTAAGGCGCGCGAATACGCCGCGTCCTTCTGGCACAAGTGCCATGCCCATAGCCACGCGCTGATGTGCCGCAATGTTGTGCAAACTCTTGCCGTCGTATTGGATTTGCCCGCTGGCCGGATGGAGTAGGCCAGCCAGCGTTTTCAGCGTGGTGGTCTTGCCCGCGCCGTTGCTGCCGAGCAACGCAACCAGTTCGCCGGGAGCAATGTACAGGTCGATTCCTTTAACGGCCTGGATGCCACCGTAGGCAGCTTGCAGGTTGCGGATTTCGAGCAATGGCTTAGTCATCGCCGCCTCCGAGATAAGCGGCGATCACGGCGGGATCTTTACGCACACCCTCAGGCACGTCTTCGGCGATCTTCTTGCCATAGTCCAGCACCGCGACACGGTCGCACAGTCCCATGATGAGTTTCACGTCGTGTTCGATCAGCAGCACGGTGATGCCGCCATCGCGTATGGTTTTCAACAGTTTTTTCAGGCTGGCGGTTTCGGTCGCATTCATGCCTGCGGCAGGCTCATCGAGTGCGAGCAGTTGCGGATCGGTCGCCAAGGCGCGGGCAATCTCCAGCCGCCGTTGTTCTCCATAGGACAGGTGCTTGGCGAGCGTCTGCGCGGGTTTGCTGATGCCTACGTAATGCAGCAATTTGCGCGCGCGTTCGGCGATGGCGTGTTCTTCGTCGCGCGTTGCTCGATTGCGCAGCAACGCGCCGAACACGCCCGCGCGAGTGCGCACATGGCGGCCTATCATCACGTTTTCCAGCGCGGTGAGATTGGCGAACAGGCGGATGTTCTGGAAGGTGCGCGCGATACCGGCTTGCGCCAGCACATGCGGTTTGGCTGTTTGATAATGCGTACCATTGAACTGGAATTCTCCCGCGCTCGGCTGATACAGGCCGGTGATGACGTTGAACAGCGTGGTCTTGCCCGCACCGTTCGGGCCGATCAAGCCGTAGATCTCGCCGCGCCGGATGTGCAGCGAAACATCGCTCAATGCGCTCAATCCGCCGAACTGTTTGCTGACAGAAGAAAGTTGCAATAATGATGGCGTATGGGTCATGCCTTCTCCGCAACTTCATCACTACCCAGCTCGCGGCGCCGCACGCGCGACGGCAGCAATCCTGCCGGTCGATACAACATCATCACGATTAGAGCACCGCCAAACAGCAGCATGCGCAGGCTTTCCGGGTCGACGATTATCTTGCCGAATAGGGCCTGCTGCATCGGCACAACGCTGTGGCGCAGCACTTCCGGCAACACGGCTAGCAGAATGCCCCCGAGGATCACACCCGCGATGTTGCCCATGCCTCCCAGCACCACCATGCACAGCACCATGATGGATTCCATCAGGCTGAAACTTTCCGGACTGACAAAGCCCTGAAATCCTGCAAACAGCGCACCGGATGCGCCGCCGAACATCGCACCCATCGCAAAGGCAAGCAATTTTAAATCGCGCGTGTTGATGCCCATCGCGGAGGCGGCGATCTCGTCCTCGCGTATCGCCATCCAGGCACGCCCGATGCGCGATTTCTCCAACCTCTGCGATACGAATATCACCAGCGCGGTGAACGCGAGAAATAAATAATAATACAAATGCACCGACGGGAAAGATATTCCAAGAATATTTTGCGTGGCACTCAACGGCGCGCCAGCCACATTGACCGCATCGATGCGGCTGATGCCTTGCGGACCGTTGGTGAGATTGATGGGCGCATTGAGGTTGTTTAGAAAGATGCGGATAATTTCGCCGAAGCCCAGCGTGACGATCGCCAGATAATCGCCGCGCAAGCGCAAAGTCGGAGCGCCGAGCAATACGCCAAAACCACCCGCCAGCAAGGCAGCCAGCGGCAGCACGATCCAGAACGACAGGTGCACGCCATCGGGAAACGCCACCGGAAACGCGAGCGCCAGATGCGGCGAACCGGTCAGCGCATAGCAATATGCGCCCACCGCGAAGAATGCGATGTAGCCCAGATCAAGCAGACCTGCATAACCGACCACGATGTTCAACCCGAGCGCCAGCATGATGTAGAGCATCGCAAAATCGACGATGCGCACCCAGCCGCGCCCGAGCAAGGCGTCAGTGATGAATGGCAGGAGCAGCAGTGCGATGGTGAGTGCAATGAGCAGCGATCGTGGGTTTGGCTTGAATTTCATTTTGGAAAAAATGGTTGTATGTTTCATGCTCGCTCTGCCAAACGTTCGCCAAGCAGGCCGGACGGCCTGAATACAAGAACAATAATCAGCACGAAGAAGGCGAACACATCCTGATAGTTGCTGCCAAAGAACCCGCCGGTAAAATCGCCGATGTAACCCGCACCCAGACTTTCAATCAAGCCGAGCAGCAAACCGCCAAGCATCGCGCCGCGCAGGTTGCCGATACCGCCCAACACCGCAGCGGTGAAGGCTTTCAGGCCGAGCAGAAAGCCCATGTAATAATGGGCAAGGCCATAGCTGGCGCTGATCATCATCCCCGCCACGGCGGCAAGTGCCGAGCCCAGCATGAAGGTGATCGAGATCACGCGGTTGATGTCCACGCCCATCAGTTGCGCGGCATGCTGGTTCTCGGCCACCGCGCGCATCGCGCGCCCCAGGCGGGTACGGTGCACAACGACCATCAGCCCGGCCATGATCGCCAGTGCCAGAACGAAAACAATGATCTGGATATCGTTGATGATCGCACCACCGAAAGTATGCGAATGATTGGCGATCATCTGCGGGAAAGAATGATACTCGCGCCCCCAGATCATCATCGCCAGATTCTGCAACACGATGGACACGCCGATCGCGGTGATCAGCGGCGCGAGGCGCGGCGCATGGCGCAACGGGCGATAAGCGATGCGCTCGATGCTGTATCCCAGCACCATGCAACCCAGCATCGCCAATCCGATGCTAAGCAGCAATGCCAATGCCGGGGGGGCGCCCATACCTAGCAATGAGGTCAACGCAGACAACGCCAGCATCGCGCCTATCATCACCACTTCGCCATGCGCGAAGTTGATCAGGCCGAGGATGCCATACACCATGGTGTAGCCCAGCGCGACCAAGGCGTAGACGCTGCCCTGCACGAGGCCGTTGATGATTTGTTGTAGAAAGATTTCCATGTTGGGTAAACAAAAACGACACGCTGAGGTGTCGTTCAAGTCATTGCATCAGATGTGCATCAATGAGCCGCCGGAGCAATCACCCCTAGCGTTTCCAGAGGCTGCCATTTGCCGTTTAGCACCTGATACACGGTGATGGCGCCGCCTTTCAGATCGCCCTTTTCGTCGAACTGTATCTTCGCCGTAACCCCATCGTAGGAGATATTGGCAAGCGCGGGAAGATATTTTCCTGGATCCGCAGAACCGGTTTTCTGCATCGCAGCAATCATCACATTTACCGCATCGTAGCAGTAGGGTGCGTATAACTGGATAGGCCCATACTTGGCAACGAATCGATCAGAGAATGCCTTTCCGCCAGGCATCTTGTCCAGCGTAACACCGGGCAGCGAGGCATAAGCCCCCTCCGCCGCGTCACCTGCCAGATTGATGAATTCCGGTGTAAAGCCGCCGTCACCGGTCATGAATTTCAAATTCAGCGCGAGCGCCTTGAGTTGCTTCGCCATCGGTCCGGCTTGCGGAACCATCCCGCCGTAGAACAACAGATCCGGCTTCTTGCCTTTAACCACGGTCAGCACCGCAGTAAAGTCCATGGCCTTGTCATTGGTGTACTCGTGCGCAACGATCTGCGCGCCATTGGCTTTTGCGGCCTTGATGAATTCATCCGCCAGACCCTGTCCGTAAGCAGTGCGGTCGTCTATCACTGCGATGTACTTCGCCGCCAGATTTTTCGCAGCATATTCGCCCAGCACACGGCCTTGCTGCGCATCATTCGCCATTACGCGGAAAGTGGTCTTGAAACCCTGTGCGGTGTAATTCACCGCGGTAGCGGAAGGCGATATCTGCACGATGCCGTTATCGCTGTATATTTTCGACGCGGGAATGCTGGTGCCGGAATTCATGTGACCTATCACGCCGCTGACTTTGTTGTCCACCAGCTTCTGCGCAACGATGGTCGCAGTCTTGGGATCAGCCTGATCGTCCTCGCTGATCAACTCGAAATGCACCTTGCGCCCGCCGATCACAATGCCCTTGGCGTTGGCATCGTCTATCGCCATGCGTGTGCCGTTCTCGTTGTCCTTGCCCAAGTGCGCCTGCGGGCCGGTCAGCGGCGCCGATGCGCCGATGCGCACAATCAACTCACCAGACATATTAGAACCGGTAGTGGTTGATTTTTCGCACCCCAGCAGCAGCATAGCAATGGTGACAAACAATAACGAACGAACAGAAACTAATGGCATGGTGAATCCCCTGATGAATAGGCTTGGATTATGCGGAGCAGGCGCTCTGCTTGTCAATTTAACAGCCAAGAAAAAGCCGACTTGCGTCGGCTTATTTCTGCATGATGCTAAAACTCACTTGGTAGCCAAACCTAGTACAAACTTAACCAGCTCGGTGATTTCCGCCTGTTTGGCACCTGTTGCATCATTCGGCGGCATAGGCATAGTACCCCAGCTACCCGAACCACCCTTGGATACCTTCGTTACCAGACCTTCGACTAAGGGATATTCCTTGCCATTGTATGTGAACTTGGAAACACCTTTGTACTTATTAGCAATGTCTTTAAACGCTGGCCCAACCACCTTCCGGTCAATGGCATGGCAAGCGATGCAGTTGAACTTCTTGGCCAGCGCTGGCATTTCTTCTGCCATTGCGCTACCGGCAATCATCAATCCTGCTAATACAACCATGCTACCGATGATAGATTTCATAAGTCTCTCCGTTCTATGATTAAAACCTCTAAAACATTGTGAGGATTTGCTTCCGCAGGCGATTCTAAACAACCCCACCTGCTTTGCATAGCCATTCCACTGATGAAAACTGAACGACTGCTAGCCACAAGCGGCACGCGCTTTCGCAACAGGCACGCAGCAATGATTAAGGGGCTAAAGCTTGCAACTCACACAGGCCGGTTAATTTTGTGCCAACCAACTTCTCACTAGCACCCAGTATCTCTAACTATAAATCATATAACGCCGCCATCCGAACTAAAGTTGACAGTCTATTAAACCTTTAATTGTCGCCGGACTCAAGCAATGTTTATTATCTCGGAGGCGGACTACTGGTCATAGACAACAAAAAAGCCGGCTTGTGCCGGCTTTTTTGAGTACTGCTACCAAATTACTTATGGCTCAAAACAAACTCAACCAATGTCTTGATGTCAGCTTCGGAAACCTTAGGTGCATTTGGGATCATAGCTGCAGTACCCCAGTTGCCGGTGCCGCCCTTGGCAACTTTTTCTCGCAACCATGCGTCTGCATTTGCTGCATTGTGCTCTTTCAGAATGTCAGCAACTTTTTTGCCGGTAGTCGTTGCGCCGTTGCTGTTGTATGCCTTGCCCACATCAGCCCAAGCTGGCCCAACTACTTTCTTGTCAATTGCGTGGCAAGCTGTGCAACCGCTTTTCTTTGCCAGCTCTGGCATGTCTTCTGCCATTACGCTACCTGCAACCATCAAACCTGCTGCTGCGATCATGCTTACGATAATAGACTTCATGTTCTCTCCGTTTTTAATTGAAATGTCTGAAACGATGCGAAGGATACTCCTCCGCTGCCAATTCTAAACAACTCGGCTCCTTTTGCCAACAAACTTTTCTGGCAAGTCAATAACGCTATTCTCGCAACTAAAGTTGACAACCCTCAATTAACGGGCATCGCAAATTCGATAAAACCCTAAACTCTTAGGCAGTTAAACTCATGCTGAGGTGCGCCCGCTAGAGCTCATGTCTTATCGTCCAATCCTAGCTAAGCCAATCCCTTTTCCGCATAACCGATTCATGAAGCTACCGAATAAATCCGTTAAATCGGCTCAGCTCGATATTCGACGATCAGGGTGTGCCGGGTTCCCGCCGCGACCTTCACCACATTTTCGCTCGCATTCACCGATTCCACACACACCATTTCGCGCCAGCCGTCCGGCTGGCCCATATCGCCCATCTTGCTGGCCTTTTCCGTCCATGGCGTCCACACCACGGTGGAAAGACTGCCGGACTTGGCAACATGAATACGGCGCTTAAGCTTATCATCCTCAATCACGCACTCGGCTACGGTGTTGATGTATACGCGATCTGTCTCGCCCGAAAAACTGATTGCACCTTCCTGTTTTTTGAGCGAAGAGCCGCCGACCTTATCCCAATACTCGCAACCTTCCAAACCTTTCACGCGCACCGCACCGATGTCGCCGATCTGGAAATACGTGTGCAACGCCTCACCAATCGTGAAATCGGACGCGCCAGTATTTTCGGTGGTCAATTCCATGCGCAGCGTTTCGCCGGCAATCACGGTCAGATCCAGCGTGCAGGCATGCGGCCATTGCGCGCGCGTTTTGTCGCTTGCCACCAGGCGCAAAGTCAAGCGTGTCGCACCACCCGGCTCAGTGCCCGATTCCACCACTTGCCAAGGCACAGTGCGCGCATAACCGTGTCCCGGGAAGCTGGATTCAGATGCGTGTGCGCCGAACCACGGCCAGCACACCGGCGCACCGCCGCGTATCGACTTGCCCGCTGCCAGCTTGGCATCGCGCGACAGCCATATCACAGGCACAGCCTGACTCCTTGGCTTCCAGGTCATTAGATGCGCCCCCTGCAAACACAGCGATGCGCTTGCCTGTTTGTTGCTGATTTCTGCGACGATCAAGCCGCTGGCATCTTCACGAAATTCAAGTTGTCCGTTGATGCCGAATTGCTTATTCAATTGTTGTACTGTGATCATGTTTTCTCTTTCTGCTTATTTAATAATGTGGGCGCGAGAGCGGTTATAACTGCAAATGTTTTTACAACATTACTGACTGCCCGCGACGGATATTAGAGATGTCCGTATAATCTGTTTTTCGATTTTACCCGATTCATTCATGTTAGTTCATCCGCAATTCGATCCTGTTGCCCTGCAAGTCGGCCCGCTTGCCATTCATTGGTATGGGCTGATGTACCTCGCCGGCTTCATGACTTTCCTGTGGCTGGGGCGCAAACGCATTGCCACATTAAATAATCCGCAGATCAATGCCAAGCTGCTCGACGACTTGCTGTTCTATGGCGTCCTCGGAGTGATTCTGGGCGGGCGATTGGGCGAGGTGCTGTTTTACAATCCCGGTTACTATTTCTCTCATCCTCTCAAGATCCTGGCCGTATGGGAAGGCGGCATGTCGTTCCATGGCGGCTTTCTCGGTGTGCTGGTGGCGATAGCAGTATTCGCCCGACAACAGAAATTACGCTGGCTGCAACTGATGGACTTCATCGCTCCGCTGGTGCCACCCGGCCTGGCGTTTGGCCGCATCGGCAATTTCATCAACGGCGAACTGTGGGGGCGTCCCACTGATGTTCCTTGGGCGATGGTCTTTCCAAAAGTGGATAACCTGCCTCGCCACCCCTCACAACTTTATGAATTCGCGCTGGAGGGTGTGCTGCTGTTCACGCTGCTCTGGCTGTATGCACGCAAGCCGCGTCCAGTCGGGGCAATTTCCGGTTTATTTCTGATCGGCTATGGCAGTTTCCGCTTTATCGGCGAATTCACGCGCAATCCGGACGATGGCATTTTCGGCCTGATGACTTTTGGCATCAGCATGGGGCAGTGGCTCAGCTTGCCGATGGTGATTGCCGGTGTGCTGCTGATGGTTTTGAGCTACCGACGCGCTGCTTGACACCCGCGTACCTCTCGCCCACTATTCCCTTCGTCGAAATGACCCGCCATCACAAATAACCAGGCTACCACTTTGGACGACATCTCTTTAGTCTCGCTGTTTGCCATCTTGCTGTTGTTGCTGGTTTGCAGCGCGTTCTTTTCCGGCTCGGAAACCAGCATGATGGCGATCAACCGCTATCGCCTGAATAGCCTGGTTCGCAAAGGTAGCCACAGCGCCAAGCTGGTCAACCGCCTGCTCGGCAAGGTAGACAAACTGCTCGGCTCCATCCTGCTCGGCAACACCCTGCTCAACGTCGCTGCCGCCGCAGTAACCAATATCATCATCCTGCGCCTGTTCGGGCAAAACGATTGGGCCATACTGGCCGGCACGCTGACTATTACCTTCATCCTGCTGGTGTTCAGCGAAATCATGCCCAAGATCATCGCAGCCAGTTTTCCGGAACGCGTCGCTTTGCCGGCCAGCTACCTGCTCACCCCGCTGATCACCTTGTTTCATCCGGTGGTCTCGATTGCCACCGCCATCGTGAAAGGTGTTCTATGGTTGTTACGCATCAGGATAGAAACCGATCAAAGCAAACAAAAGGTGACATTGGAAGAGTTGCGCGGACTGGTTTTGGATTCAGAGCATTTCCTGCCGCGCAAGCATCAAAAGATGTTGCTCAACCTGGTTGATCTCGAACGCATCACCGTGAACGACGTGATGATCCCGCGCAACCAGATCGAAGCCCTGGATATCAACACCGAAGCAAACGAATTGCGCCAGCAGATCATCACCTGCCACCACACGCTGCTGCCGGTTTATGCCGACACACCCAGCAATATCATTGGCATCTTGCATATCAAACGGGTGCCTGCCCTGCTGCAAGAATCCGCGCTGGATTTGACCCGACTGCGCGAAATACTCAACGAGCCTTATTTCATTCCCTCCGACACCACGTTGCTCAAGCAACTGCAGCAGTTTCAGGAGCGCCACTCACGGCTTGGATTGGTGGTGGATGAATACGGGGAACTGCTTGGCTTGGTAACGCTGGAAAACATCCTTGAAGAAATCGTCGGGGAATTCACCACGCAATCGCCCTCGCAAACTGGAAAATTTATGCGCCAGGAAGATGGCAGCTTCCTGCTGGAAGGCAGCAGCAGCTTGCGTGAATTGAATCGTAAACTGGGTTTGCATCTGCCGCTGGATAGCGCGAAAACACTGAATGGCCTGATCCTCGAACATCTCGAAGACATTCCGGAAACTGGTACCAGCCTGAAAATCGCAGGTTATCCGATAGAGATTATCCAGACGCAGGATCGCATTGTAAAGGTGGCGCGCATTTTTCCGGCCGTGCCCGATAATCGGCACTAGAAAACATGCCTTTACAATAGGCATAAAGCTCGGCATGATGCCCGGTAGGATTTGACAGAAAACCAAGGGAGATACGATGGCTGTCGCGGCAAAAGTTCAAAAAAACAAACCCAAAGAACAGAAAATCAAACTAAAAGAATTTACTTATTCTTGGGAAGGAAAGGACAAATCCGGCAAGCCAATAAAAGGTGAGATACGCGCTCCCAGCGAAGCCAACGTGTTTGCAAATCTGCGCCGCCAGGGAATCAATGTCACAAAAATTAAAAAAGCAAAGCAAAGCGGCAAGTCCATCACCGCCAAAGACATCACACTATTCACCCGCCAACTGGCGGTCATGATGAAATCGGGCGTACCTTTGTTGCAGGCTTTCGACATCGTGGGCAAAGGGCATAGCAATCCTTCCGTGGCAAGACTGCTGATGGATATCAAAACCGATGTGGAAACCGGAAGCAGCTTGCAGCAGGCATTTCTGAAATTTCCGCTGTATTTCGACGCGTTGTATTGCAACCTGATTGGCGCGGGCGAGGCGGCCGGTATTCTGGACTCCCTGCTGGAACGCCTGGCGGCCTACATGGAAAAAACCCAAGCTCTCAAGAGCAAAATCAAATCAGCCCTGGTCTACCCGCTGTCCATCATCGTGGTCGCATTTCTCATCACTGCCGTGATCATGATTTTTGTGGTCCCGGCGTTCAAAGAGCTGTTCGAAGGCTTTGGCGCAAAGTTGCCGGCTCCAACCCTGGTTCTGATGGCCATTTCCGATGCCTTCGTAACCTATTGGTACCTGATTTTTGGCGGGATAGGCGGCGGCCTCTACGCCTTTTTCTATTACTGGAAGCGCAATAAAAAATTGCAGGACGCTATGGACAAGCTGACGCTGAAACTACCCATTTTCGGAGAATTGATCCGTAAAGCCACGATCGCCCGCTGGACCCGCACACTTGCCACGATGTTTGCAGCCGGCGTGCCTTTGGTCGACTCGCTCGATTCGGTTGCCGGAGCGGCGGGCAATGTGGTGTATTACAATGCCACCAAAGCCATTCAACGCGAAGTCAGCACCGGCAGCGGTTTGACCGTTGCCATGCAGAACACCGAGCTATTCCCGAGCATGGTATTGCAAATGTGTGCCATCGGTGAAGAAGCTGGCTCGCTGGACTCCATGCTCAGTAAAGTGGCCGACTTCTATGAAGCCGAAGTAGATGATGCGGTGGCAGCCATATCCAGCCTGATGGAACCGGTCATCATGGTGGTGCTCGGTACGCTGATCGGCGGCATGGTGATCGCAATGTATCTGCCGATATTCAAGATGGGCGAAGTCATTTAATGAGAAATCCGGCAAGAGGTAGTAGGCGCAAGGCGCAAGGTATGAATTCCACCCCGCAGTCCTTAACCCGCAGTCCTCAATCCCCGGTCATTGTTGCGGCACGATGAGTTTTCTGGAGTTACTGCAAACGGTTCCCGCCGCATTTGTTAGTGCGTGCCTGATTCTCGGACTGATGGTCGGCAGCTTTTTAAATGTGGTGATCCATCGTTTGCCGAAAATGATGGAACGCGCCTGGCGGCAACAATGCGCTGAGCTGCACGGGGAACCATCGCAGACATCCACACATCCCGAAGGCGAACCCGCCCTACCAGCGCCGTACAATCTCATCGTTCCGCGCTCCGCCTGCCCGCACTGCAATCACGCGATCAGCGCATGGGAAAACATCCCCGTCCTCAGCTACCTGCTGCTGCGCGGCAAATGCAAAGGCTGCGGCGCAGCTATCTCGCCACGATACCCGATCATCGAGGCAATCAGCGGCATCCTGAGCGCTTATGCGGCAGCACACTTCGGTTTCGGGCCGGCTGCCGCCGGCGCACTGCTGCTGATCTGGGCATTGCTGGCGCTCACGGCTATTGATTTCGACACGCAATTGCTGCCGGACGACATCACCCTGCCATTGCTTTGGGCGGGCTTGTTATTCAACCTGTTCGGCGTGTTTACCAATTTACAGGATGCAGTACTAGGCGCTGTTATCGGTTATCTCGCACTATGGTGCGTGTACTGGCTGTTCAAGCTCATCACCGGCAAAGAGGGAATGGGCTACGGCGATTTCAAACTGCTTGCGGCGCTGGGTGCATGGTTGGGCTGGCAGATGTTGCCGCTGATCATTCTGCTTTCCTCGCTGGTCGGTGCCGTGGTCGGCATCACGCTGATCGTCGCACTCAAGCATGGCCGTCACATCCCGATCCCCTTCGGCCCCTATCTGGCAGGCGGCGGGGTGATTGCGTTATTCTGGGGGCCAACGCTGACGCAAGGTTATTTACAACTTTTTGCCATGCCATGAGTTTCGTGGTCGGACTCACCGGGGGGATAGGCAGCGGCAAGAGCACGGTAGCCAAACTGTTCGCGGAACATGGCGCGGGCATCATCGACACGGATGAGATCGCCCACCGCCTGACGCAGCGTGGCGGCGAGGCCATCGCCGCTATCCGGACAGCCTTCGGCAAGGAATACATTACCGATGACAGCGCCCTGGATCGCGCCAGAATGCGCAGGCTGATTTTTTCGGATGCAGTTGCCAAGCAAAGGCTGGAACTGATCCTGCATCCCCTGATACTCGAGCAGGCCAAGGCGCAATTGTTGCAATTGCACACCAAACCCTACATCATCATCGTCGTGCCGCTACTGCCGGAAAGCCCCGCGTTCCTGCAACTGGCCCAGCGTGTGCTGGTCGTGGATTGCGACGAACCCACCCAGCTTGCACGTGTCACCGGACGCAGTCGAATGAGCGAAGCGGAAGTGCGCAACATCATCACCCAACAAGCTCCGCGAGCCGAATTCTTACGCCTGGCTGACGATGTGATACATAACGGCGGCCAGGATGACCTGGTAGAACAAGTAACCGTTCTGCATAGGCGCTACTCGGCAACGCAAAACAACAATTGACGATACCGTGACATTCAATATATCGTTCGCAACTAATTTTTCTTCAACAGTACTTCGGACAATAACCGCGTGATCAGCTACGAGTTTCCTCTTAATGAAAAAGTGCGCACCCTGTTGCGCCTCGAGGATTTGTTCGCGCGCATCACGCATTTCACCGAACATGATCACAGCATGGATCACCATGCGGCACTGATCACACTGTTTGAAATTCTTGAAGTCATCAGCCGCGCCGATTTGAAATCCGATTTGTTGCAGGAACTGGAACGCCAGAAACGCGTGTTAGCCAGCTTGCACAACAATCCGGCGATTTCCGAACAGGCACTGGAAGCGATCCTGACCGAGATTGAACAGGCCGCTGTGCTCTTGCTTGCCATGACCGGAAAAATCGGCCAGCACCTGCGCGAGAATGAATGGCTGATGGGCATCAAGCAACGCGCTGTGATGCCGGGCGGCACCTGTGAGTTTGACCTGCCTTCCTATCACTACTGGCAAGAACAGGATGTGCGCTTAAGGCGCGAAAGCCTGCGCTCATGGCTGGCTCCGCTGTTGCCACTGCATACCGGCTTGAAGATTGTCTTGCGCCTGCTGCGTGAGAACGGCAAGGTCTTTAAATTCACTGCGCATCAAGGCACTTTCCAGCAAATGCAAGGTGGGCGCGTCGCGCAAATGTTGCGTGTCCGCGTGGGCAGGGGACTGGCGTGCATACCCGAAGTGGGCGCCAATAAATACGCGATCAACATCCGCTTCATCGCCGCCAACTATGCGGCGAAATCCATCCTGTTTGAACAGGATGTGCCGTTTGAGCTGACCTTCTGCAGCATCTCAACATGAAGAGAACCTTATGCAACAAAAACAAGCGTCAGTCGTGACCTGCCCGCAATGCGGCAAGGAACATCAATGGGACATCAGCAACCGCTTTCGCCCATTTTGCAGCGAACGCTGCAAGCTGATCGACCTGGGCAAATGGGCGAACGAAGACTATCGCGTCGAACAACGCGAACAAGACTTACCCGATTCCGATCACCACGCCTGACGCAGCAAGGAGATACCGTGTGCGCCATGCTGCCAGGCAGTTTCCATGTCGCCAAGCTGTAGCCCACCCAACGCATAAACAGGAATCGCTGAGCCTGCCGCGATCGCCGCAAAGTTTTCCCAACCCAGATGCGGCGCACCCGGATGCGACTGCGTAGCCAGCACCGGACTCAGCAAAGCGAAATCACAACCCAGTACTTCAGCGCGGCGCAACTCCTCCGCACTGTGACAAGAGGCCGCGCACCAATCCACATCGGGACGTTCGCGCAAATCTGCAAGCTGCGCTCCGGTGAGCTGCACGCCGTCCGCGCCGATCTCTTTACATAACTCGATATCGGCATTGATGATCAAACGCGCATCATGCTGCCGCAGCAACGGCAACATCTTCTGCGCCAGTGCACGCAACGCCGCACGCGAATAATCCTTCTCGCGCAACTGCACCAGCCGCAAACCCTTATACAAAGCGGCCTCCAGCCGATGCATGAATTCATCTTCACCCAGCTCTTGCACATTGCTGATCGCATACAGAGTTGGCAATGACAGCGCGCGCAGGATGGGCGCGTTGGCGGGCAACACCGGCGCGACGGCAATATCCGGTACGCGCTGCCAGGCAAGCTGCTGCCCTTCGTGCGGATGCAACTCGCCGCTCCACGCTGTCACACGGAAAAAATTCAGTCGCACCGTCGCGTGAGGATAGGTGTACACGCGCGTTACCCATGGGTATGCTTTGGTGACGGTGATGCCCAGTTCCTCGCGTAGCTCGCGCACCAGCGCATGGTAGGGTGTTTCGCCGGGTTCGATCTTGCCGCCAGGGAATTCCCAGTAGCCGGCCCAGATTTTATCTTTGGGTCTTTGGGCTAGCAGGAAAGTACCATCGGGGTTTTGCAGCACAGCTGCAGCGACTTCTATAATTTTTTCATTTTGTGTGTTCATCTAATTCCATTAAAACAAAACCGCGGGGTGCGGCCCCGCACGCCGACTACTTTCTTTGTACGGCCAAAGAAAGTAGTCAAAGAAAATCCGCCCCGGTTTGCCGCCCCCTGCGTGGGTGCCCTCGTGTGCTCGGCAGTTCAGGCCTCCTCATAAACTCGCACGACCTGCTTTGCAGTCACGTGCTCTGACATATTCGTCGGACAGCCCCTGACCTGTCTCCACCACTCGGCGGCTCTCAGGGGAAAGGGTGGCTCCCACCAATGTCGCCTTTCATGGAACGGCCTGCCGTGTTAGCATGCCGCGCAACTTTTGAAATCAAGGATGTAACAGATGCTGCCTCAGATTATCCGGCAAAGTGCGCCAACTTATACAGCGCTTTTGCCGTCTATTTTACGTTAGGCAGCACAGATGGCGCTTGCTCCCCGCCTTGACTCACCTGCTGCTCTGCTATGCAAGCTGGAACGGGAGGCCTACCGTGCGTTCCATGCAAAGACTCCGCTGCAGAAGTCTGACCACTTCTACAACTTCTGCGTAACCGCATCCTCCATGCGCGACTACTGCCACGAGTACTCCAGACACATGACAAAGCCGCAGCGAAAGCCACAGGAGCAAGTCTGGTGGAAGAACCCGCTCTTGGTCGCGACCTTCGATATCGCGAACTCAGCCAAGCATTTCGAACTGCGCGACCTCATCACAGGGAAGGCACGATCGCCTAGCACTCGCACTGTTCGGACGCAGAAGTCTTCGTTTGTGGATATCTACGTCAATGCGGCTGGAGAGCACAAAGCCGTGCAAGTCCAAAGGTCCGAGACTTGGGTCACGCTCTCCGACGGGTCGCGGCACGAACTCTATGCATTCACGAATGGTGTGGTGAGCTACTGGCGCACCTATCTCGCGTCCATCGGAGTTCGAGTTCGCAAGCAACCCTTTGCGAGCCTGTCAGGTGCTGCCTAACTCTGCGTTAATCATCACCGTATTCAATTTGATCGGCGAGCTTTGAGTACTGCCCTTTCCCCTGTGCGCCGCCTCGATCAGCCGCAAGTGAGCGGAGGTTTAGGCGAGCACTGTTCGAGTCCCGCAGTGGGGCGCGGGGTGTGCGCCCCGCCAGGTCGAGTTGCGCAGCCCCGCTCACTTGCGGCTGATCGAGGGAACCCCGCAGGGGCGGCAAACCGGGGGCGATTTCTTTTGGTTACTTTTCTTGGCAAGACAAGAAAAGTGACTAGCTGCCGGGCTACTCCCGGCGGTGTTTGTTCAGCACCGAACAATTCTTTTTTACAACACCCTCTCCTCAATCCTCTCCCGCAAGCGGGCGAGGAGGTGATCGTCCTGCCCAATCCCTAGCAAACTGCCACCCAACACGCCCGCTGCGTGACCCCCGCTGAATACTCCATTGCAACGCCGCCTGCCTTGCAACCTCATCCAACTCCCCAGACATTCCAAAATGCAGTAACCAGTGCGAAACAATCGCGAGATATTCATCCTGCGTGAACGGATAAAACGACACCCACAATCCGAATCGCTCCGACAGCGAGATTTTTTCCTCCACGCTTTCCCCCGGATGTATCTCATCGCCGACGTATTTCGTCGCAAGATTATCCTGCATAGCTTCCGGCATCAGGTGGCGGCGGTTGGAGGTGGCGTAGATCAGCAGGTTGTCGGAGAAGGCCACCAGCGAGCCGTCGAGCGCGGCCTTGAGCGCCTGGTAGCCCGGCTCTTCGGCGTTGAACGAGAGATCGTCGCAATACAGAATGAAGCGTTCGGGCCGCCCGGCGACCAATGCAATGATGTGCGGCAAGTCAGCCAACGCCAGCTTGCCGACTTCGATCAGGCGCAGTCCATCTTTTGAGTATTCGTTGAGCAATGCCTTGACCAGCGAGGACTTGCCGGTGCCGCGCGAGCCAGTGAGCAGCACGTTGTTGGCCGTGCGGCCTTGCACGAACTGTTTGGTGTTTTGCGCGATGAGCTGCTTCTGTTTATCGATGCCGAGCAGATCGGTCAGGCCGATGCGATGCGGATGCGCCACGGGAACCAGCCTGCCCTGCTCCCAGCGGAACGCATGGGCGGCATCCCAATCCGGCGCACCGCCTGTGGCAAACTTGGGCAGGGTGCGCTCCAGCTTTTCCATCAAGCGTTCGGCGCGGTCAAGAAAGCGGTCGAGTTTGTCCATAGGTCAAAACCTTTCAGCCACAGAGATCACAGAGACCACAGAGAAAAACAACAGCGCTCACACCAGGTTTCTCTGTGTGCTCTGTGTTCTCTGTGGCTTAATTTGTTTTTTTGAAAAAGAATCTGACTACAATCAACTTCTGTAGCTTGCATTAATTTTCACGTAATCGTATGAGAAGTCGCACGTCCACAACATAGCCTTCGCCGCACCGCGATTCAGCACCACGCGTATCGTGATGTCGCTTTGCTGCATCACGCGCTGGCCGTCTTCTTCACGGTAACTCGTTGCGCGTCCTCCATTCTCTGCCACCAATACATCATCCAGATACAGCTTGAGTGCGGCCACATCCAGGTCGTCTATACCCGCGTAGCCGATTGCGGCAAGGATACGTCCCAGGTTGGGATCGGAGGCGAAGAACGCGGTCTTGACCAGCGGCGAATGCGCGATGGCATAGCCGATCTGTTTGCACTCGGCTTCGCTCTTGCCGCTTTCGATTTGCACGGTGATGAATTTGGTCGCGCCTTCGCCGTCGCGCACGATGGCTTGCGCCAGATAGATCGCGACTTCGCTGATGGCGGCTTGCAATGCCTTGGCGGATTTGCTGTCGCCGTCTTTCACTTCGGGCAAAGCAGATTTTCCGGTGGCGATCAGCATCAGCGCGTCGTTGGTGGAGGTGTCGCCGTCCACGGTGATGCAGTTGAACGAACGGTTGGCGGCCTCGCTGACCATCGCTTGCAGCAGCGGTTGCGCGATCGCCACATCGGTGGCGATGTAGCCCAGCATGGTCGCCATGTTCGGGTGGATCATGCCAGAGCCTTTGGCGATGCCGGTGATGGTGATGGTCGCGCCATCTATCGTCACTTGTTTGGAGATCGCCTTGGCGACGATGTCGGTGGTCATGATCGCTTGCGCGGCATCGAACCAGTTATCCGCACGCATGTTCGCTACCGCACCGGGCAAGCCTGCGGCTATTTTCGCGACAGGCAAAGGCTCCATGATCACGCCGGTGGAAAACGGCAATATCTGATTGGCTTTGCAACCCAGCAAGCCGGCCAGCGCCGTGCCGGTGGTGCGCGCGTCCTGCATCCCCTGTTCGCCGGTACCGGCATTGGCATTGCCGGTGTTGACCACGAGTGCGCGTATGCCGCCCGAGCCTATAACCGCTGCTTGGGCAAGGTGCTCGCGCGCGACGATCACCGGCGCGGCGCAGAATCGGTTCTTGGTGAACACACCGGCGACCCGCGCGCCTTCGCACAATTGGATCACCAGCAGGTCTTTGCGGTTGGGCTTTTTGATATTCGCTTCGGCGATGCCCAAAGAAACGCCCGCAACGGGCAACAGTAGCTCCGCGACGGGCGGGGTCAGATTGACTGGCATGGGTTAGCTTTTAATAACGGCCGTGGGTACGGTAGATGTAATTGCTCAGCTCTTCGGATTGGCTGTTCACGCGCCGCACGATGCCATGCACGTTGCGCACCACGCCGCGCATCACCTTGTAGACGATCATCGGATGGGAGTTGATCAATTTTTCGAAGTCGGCTCTTTTCAGGCACAACACCTTGGTTTTGCCGACCGCGTAAAGCGTCGCGCTTATGTCTGAGGCTGCACCGCCGACGAAGGTGATGATGCCGGCCAAGTCGCCGGGTTTAAGCACATGAATGATGGATTCTTCGCCGCTGCTTTTGATTTTCACTTCGATATCGCCATGCGCCAAGATGTACAAGTTATCAGTTTGCTTGTCTCCCGGCTGGACGATGATTTGGCCGGATTTGTAGTCCTGAACCTCGAATAGTCCTTTGATAACGTCCACTTCTGCATCACTCAACTCTTCGGTAATCGTTGAAATGCGTAACGTATCCATCACTAATGACATTCCATTCTCCTTCGCGTGTTAACTCAACCTGCCATGGCACTGCTTGTATTTCTTGCCCGACCCGCACGGGCACGGGTCGTTTCGTCCCACCTTCTGTTCATCACGCACGAACGGCATATGCTCTTCATCGGTTGACGGATCCCCGCTTGAGGCCAATGCCTCATCGTAATCCGCATGGTGATACTGGACATTTCCCGGCGCGGGAGCCGCTTCCACCGCCTCGACATCCTCTTCACTGCGCACTTGCACGGTCATCAGGACTTGCGTCACCTCGAGTTTGATCGCTTCGAGCATCGCGGCAAACAGCTCGAAGGCCTCGCGCTTGTATTCCTGCTTCGGATTCTTTTGCGCATAGCCGCGCAAATGGATGCCTTGGCGGAGATGATCCAATGCTGCCAGGTGCTCGCGCCAATGCACGTCCAGACTTTGCAACATCAGCGCACGTTCATAATGGTGCACGACTTCCGCGCCCACCGCATCGACCTTCGCCTGGTATTGCTGCTGGGCATGGTCCTTGATGCGCGTACGCAGCCCAGCTTCATTCAACTGCTTATCCTCTTCCAGCCATTGCACCAGCGGCAAGTCCAGACGCAACTCGGCGGCCAGGTATTTTTCCAGCGCGGGCACATCCCATTGTTCTTCCATGGAGTGCGGCGGGATGTACTGGCTGATGGTATTTTCCAGCACGTCTTCGCGCATCGCCTGAATGGTTTCTGTGATATCCGCGCTTTCCAGCAACTCGCTGCGTTGCTGATAGATCACCTTGCGTTGATCGTTGGCGACATCGTCATACTCAAGAATCTGTTTGCGCATGTCGAAGTTGCGCGCCTCCACCTTGCGCTGCGCATTCTCGATCGCGCGCGTCACCCAGCTATGTTCGATCGCCTCGCCTTCCGGCAGCTTGAATTTATTCATGATCGCCGTGATCCGGTCCGAGGCGAAAATGCGCAACAGCGGGTCTTGCAGCGAGAGATAGAAGCGGCTCGAGCCCGGGTCGCCCTGACGGCCGGAACGGCCGCGCAACTGGTTGTCCACGCGGCGCGATTCGTGACGCTCGGTACCGATGATATGCAACCCGCCGCTGTCCAGAACCTGCTGGTGCAGTTGCTGCCACTCGGTTCTTAACTGGGCGATGCGTTGCTCTTTGGCAGCTGCCGACAGGCTGACATCTGCATTGACCAGATCGATCTGCTTTTCGACGTTGCCACCCAGTACAATGTCCGTGCCGCGACCCGCCATATTGGTGGCAATGGTCACCATCTTCGGCCGCCCGGCCTGCGCGATGATTTCCGCTTCGCGCGCATGTTGTTTGGCATTCAACACCTGGTGCGGCAACTTGTCGCGTTCCAGATATTTGGATAACAACTCGGAATTCTCGATCGAAGTCGTGCCCACCAGCACCGGTTGCCCGCGCTCGAAGCAATCCTTGATGTCTACGATTACGGCGTTGTATTTTTCTTTCGTGGTGAGATACACCTTGTCCATCATGTCCTTGCGGATGGTCGGACGATGCGGCGGGATGATCACGGTTTCCAGATTGTAGATCTGCTGGAACTCATAGGCCTCGGTATCCGCCGTGCCGGTCATCCCGGCCAGCTTGTTGTACATGCGGAAATAATTCTGGAAGGTGATCGAGGCCAGCGTCTGATTCTCCTTCTGGATGCTCACGCCTTCTTTTGCTTCCACCGCCTGATGCAATCCATCCGACCAGCGCCGCCCGGCCATCAGCCGGCCGGTGAATTCATCCACGATCACCACTTCGCCATCCTGCACCACATATTGCTGATCGCGGTGATACAGGTTGTGCGCGCGCAATGCGGCATACAGATGATGGATCAGGGTGATGTTGGCGGGATCATACAAACTGCCGCCCACCGGCAGCAGTCCGGCCTGGGTGAGGATGTTTTCGGCGTGTTCGTGACCGGACTCGCTCAGCAGTATCTGATTATTCTTCTCATCCACGCTGAAGTCGCCCGGTGGTTCAGGCTCACCTTCCTTGGGCTGATCCACTGTCGCCTGGCGCACCAGCTGCGGCACCAGTTGATTGATGCGCACATAAACATCCACGTTATCTTCGGCTTGGCCGGAAATGATCAGCGGGGTGCGCGCCTCGTCGATCAGGATCGAGTCCACCTCGTCCACGATGGCAAAGTTGAGGCTGCGTTGATAGCGCTCGCTGGCCTGCGTGGCCATATTATCGCGCAGGTAATCGAAGCCGAATTCATTGTTGGTGCCGTAGGTAACGTCGGCGGCATAAGCAGCCTGTTTGTCACTTGACGGCATTTGCGACAGGATCACGCCCACCGACAATCCCAGGAAGCGATACAGCTTGCCCATCCACTCGGCATCGCGGGCAGCCAGATAATCGTTCACCGTCACAACATGCACGCCCTTGGCGGAGATCGCATTCAGATAAACCGGCAGCGTGGCCATCAGGGTTTTGCCTTCGCCGGTGCGCATTTCGGCAATCTTGCCATAATGCAACACCATCCCGCCGATCAGCTGTTCGTCGTAGTGACGCATCCCCAACGCGCGGGTACTCGCCTCACGCACCACGGCAAACGCTTCCGGCAACAGCACATCGAGTGATTCACCCTGCGCAAAACGCTGCTTGAAGCTATCGGTTTTCTGGCGTAATGCCTCATCGCTTAACTTGGCGATTTCGGCTTCCAGCTTATTGATGGTTTGGGCAGTAGCGCGATATTGCTTGAGCAAGCGATCATTACGGCTACCGAAGATACTTTTCAGCACACTGGAAATCATATTTTACCAAACCACAAAATAATAAATTGTTCGACTACAGGGGACTCTAAATATTCGGGGTTCGCCAAAACCCAAGGCGCGGGAAAATTTCGCAGCGCTGCGTATGAATGATATGCAGCAAGAAATTTTTTCCGCAACTCGGCAGTTGGGATGAAATCCGGATTTTTAGGGGTCCCCTACAAATAACAAAGGGTGAGGCTACCTGCACCCCACCCTCACCAATAAACCATCTCTGTTAACTGGCGGCTTTTTCTAAAAAGCGCACGGGATTCTGAGCACTACCCTTGTAACGAACTTCGAAGTGCAAATGGTTGCCGGTAGAACGTCCGGTGCTGCCCACCTCGGCGATCTTTTCCCCGCGCCGCACCACCTGACCGACCTTTACGAACAATTTTGAAGCATGCCCGTAACGGGTGACAATGTCCTTGCCGTGATCAATCTCTACCATATTACCATACTGGGGATGCATGCTTGCATAGGCAACCACTCCGCCGGCCGAAGCATAAATCGGCGTTCCGACATCTGCCACAAAATCCACCCCTTCGTGCATCGCATTTGCGCCAGTGAAGGGATCTATACGCCAACCAAAATTCGAGGAATAAAACCCCTTGTTGACGGGCGGTATGGACGGCAGCAATTTGCGGCTCAACTGGTTCTGCAACAGCATGGTTTCCAGGGCCAGCAACTTATCGCTGCGATCATTGACCACATGGCTCAATCTTTCCAATTGCTGAACCAAGCCATTTTCCGACATCTTTTGCTCAGGGAATATCACCAGCGGCCCCCCCTGTGCGGGCGGTTGGGAAAACTGAAACTCTTCCGGTTTCATTCCAGTCAGCTTGGCCAGGCGCGCTCCCAGCGCATCCAGGCGCTGTACTTGCGCCTGCATCTGCCCGACCCTTACCGCCATGGCATCGAGACTGCTATGCAGGTAGAACTTCTGCTTTTGCTGTTCATCGTTCTGCACTTCGGATAACAAGGCGCGTATCTCATCGCTCAAGCCTTCTGGAGCAAAACGCACCAGTGCATATTGCAGGGTTAAAGCCGCACCCAGCATCAGGCCGGACAGCAACAGCAGCAAAAATGCCATTTGCCAGCCACTCAGCGTATAAGTGCGAGTTTTTGCCAAGCGGTTGGAAACTAGAATAATATTCATGCCTCCTCCTTCCTAAAGTAATCGAGAATCTGTGGCTCAACATCTGAAAACATTGCTCAATGGCAATCAGGAGCTAAGTCCCTTGCTGGCCAAAGCCCAAGCTTTGTCGGCCTTGCAGCGTCATTTTATCAGCGTCGCGCCGCCCCATCTTGCGCAATCCAGTCAAGTGCAGGTATTAGGCTTGCAACTCGGCACGCTCAGCATCGCCGTTGCCAATGCCACTGTTGCCGCGAAATTACGCCAACTTGCACCCGAGCTGGCCGTAATGATGCAGGACAGGGGCTGTGAGGTTAGCGGAATTCGCGTCAAGGTGCAAGTTTCCTTCGATCGCCTGCAACCTAAACCGCCCCCCCACAAACTGAGCAAAACGGCACAAAGCGCACTGGATAAACTCAGCCTTAGCCTGAATGACAACTCACCGCTCCGGCTTGCACTGGAAAAAATGGTTCGGACAAAAAGCTAGGCAACCCCTAACAGGGTATTGAAAATCGTAGCGAGCAAAAAACATAACAAGGCGCGAAAGCGCGAAAAGCGGAGTTTACACACAGCTTAGCGCTACGCAACCCCGCATTTTGAGCCTTTGGCAACGCAGTGATGTCGAGCGCGCAATAGTTTTTCAACACCCGGCTTAAAGAATTGCCAGCCAGCCGACCAACACATAGCGCTCCAGCAAAAACAGCAGCGCGAACACCAACAGCGACAGCACAGTGAAACGCAGCGTTTGCCGTGCAAATTCGAGATAGCGGCGGTTACGCGTAAAAATATACATCCCGCCGCTTAACACCAGCAGCAATCCCACCAGCATGATAAACAAACGCAGGATCAGCACAAACCCGCCGTGTTCATACCCGGATCAAGCCGCCTGCAATTGCAGCCGGAGAAATGCCGGCGCCTCTTCCACGCTATTGAACGTGACGAATTCCCAAGCGTCTTCATCGGCAAGCAACTCGCGCAACAGGGCGTTATTCAAGGCATGGCCGGATTTGTGGCCGGAAAATGCGCCGATCAGCGGATGCCCCAGCAGGTAGAGGTCGCCAATCGCATCAAGCACTTTGTGCTTGACGAACTCGTCCTCGAAACGCAATCCGTCCGCATTCAGCACACGGTAATCATCCATCACGATGGCGTTGTCCAGGCTGCCGCCCAATGCCAAACCTTGCGCGCGCATGTTCTCGACATCCTGCATAAAACCAAAGGTGCGCGCCCTGCTGATGTCGCGCACATAGGACTCCTCGCCCAGATCGACCGTGACGTGTTGCTTGGCATTGGCAAACACCGGGTGAGCGAAATTGATCGTGAACGTTAATTTGTAACCAGAGTGAGGCTCAAAGCGCACCCACTTATCGCCTTGCTTGACCTCCACGGTCTTTTTGATGCGTATGAATTTTTTTGCGGCTGACTGCTCAACGATACCCGCCGATTGCAACAGGAACACGAACGTGCCCGCGCTGCCATCCATAATCGGCACTTCCGCGCTGTCCAGATCGACATAGATGTTGTCCACGCCCAATCCGGCCAATGCCGACATCAGATGCTCGATGGTGGCGACACGCACACCGCCTTGTTCCATGCAGGTTGACAAGCGTGTGTCATGCACCCGATCGGCGCGCGCACAAATTTCCTCAACCGGCTTGACATCCACGCGGCGAAACACGACGCCGGTATTGACCGGTGCCGGACGTAAACCGAGCGTGACTTTTTCGCCGCTGTGCAAGCCGACTCCCGTCACACTGACGGAATTTTTCAAGGTGCGCTGCTTGACCATCACCGCTTTGCTTACCGGAATCATATGTTTAATATTACCACAGCTTGCTTTCCCGGCTGCAAGGCCGGATTTTCCTTATCCTTGCAAATTTTCGATTTTCAGTCCGCCTGTTTACGCAGGAAGGACGGGATGTCGTAAGTGTCGACGCCGGATTTTTCCATCGCATCCACCGCAGCCCTGCGCCCGCTCCTCATGATGGTTGGTGTTTCCAGCTCGCCGTAATTCACGTTGGCCATCGGCTCATCGTTCGTACCGGTGCGCTGGTAATCCTGATTGTTATAGATGATTTCCGGCTTGGCTTGCTTGCGCGCCTGTGGTGCGCCCAGGCCCGTGGCCACGACCGTTACGCGCATTTCGTCACCCATCGTTTCGTCGAACACCGAGCCGACGATCACGGTTGCTTCTTCGGCGGCAAACTGGACGCACTCCATCACGTCGTCGATTTCCTTGAGCTTCAGGCTGTTGCTCGAAGTGATGTTCACCAGCACGCCACGTGCACCGGACATATCCACATCTTCCAGCAGCGGGCTGGCTATCGCGCGCTCAGCCGCGACCCGCGCCCGATCCTGCCCTGATGCTATTGCCGAACCCATCATCGCCATGCCGTTCTCCGACATCACGGTACGCACGTCGGCGAAGTCCACGTTGATCAAGCCGGGCACATTGATGACCTCGGCAATACCCGCTACCGCACCCTGCAGCACGCCGTTGGCTGCCTTGAACGCTTCCGGCACGGTGACGTCCTTGCCCAGCACTTCCATCAACTTGGAATTCGGCACGATGATCAGCGAATCGACATATTTTGCCAGTACCTCGATACCGTCTTTGGCAAAACGCATCCGGTTGCCCTCATAAGCGAACGGCTTGGTCACTACCGCCACGGTCAGGATGTCCATCTCCTTGGCGATTTGCGCGACGACGGGTGCTGCACCCGTTCCGGTGCCCCCACCCATACCGGCAGTGATAAACACCATGTGTGCCCCAGTCAGCATCTCCTTGATGCGACTCCGGTCTTCTTCTGCCGCCGCCTGGCCTACCGCAGGTTTGGCACCCGCACCCAAGCCTTTGGTGATGTTCACACCGATCTGCAACTGGGTGCGCGCCTTGCTGCGCTTGAGTGCTTGCGCGTCGGTGTTGATGACAATGAATTCGACTCCCTGCACGCCTTGCTCGATCATATGGTCCACGGCGTTACCGCCGCAGCCGCCCACACCGATTACCTTGATCACTGCATCCTGAGTTTGTGTTTCCATGATTTCAAACATCGTCATCTCCTTAAAGTAATTACAAAAAAATCAACCCTGTCGTACCTGAACCAATAAAAACCGCTAAAAATTTCCCTGCAACCAAGTCTTCATCCTTCCCAGCACGTCGCCCAATGAATTCGATTCCATACGCCTTTCAATATTGCGTTGATGATGTTCCAGCCCATACAACAGCAGCCCCACGCCGGTCGCCATGCGCGGAGTCTTCACCACATCGGATAAGCCGCCGATATATTTCGGAATACCCAAGCGCACCGGCAGATGGAATATCTCCTCACCCAGTTCGACCATGCCTTGCATGGCGCTGCTGCCGCCGGTGATCACGATGCCCGATGACAGCAACTCCTCGAAGCCGCTGCGGCGCAGCTCCTGCTGCACCAGCGAATACAATTCCTCGACGCGCGGTTCGATCACTTCCGCCAGGGTTTGGCTGGACAGCGTGCGCGGCCCGCGCTCGCCCACGCCTGGCACTTCGATCACGCCGCCGTCGGCCAGTTGGCGCAGCGCGCAGCCATGCTGGATCTTGATGTCTTCGGCATCCTGGGTCGGGGTGCGCAACGCCATCGCGATGTCATTGGTGATCTGGTCGCCGGCGATCGGTATCACCGCAGTATGGCGGATCGCGCCACCGGTAAACACCGCGATGTCGGTGGTGCCACCACCGATGTCCACCAGGCACACGCCCAGCTCCTTCTCATCGTCGGCAAGCACGGCCTTGCTCGATGCCAGCGGCTGCAGGATCAATTCGTTGACTTCCAGACCGCAGCGATGGATGCACTTCATGATGTTCTGCACCGCAGATACCGCACCGCTGATGATGTGCACCTCGACATCCAGACGCATCCCGCTCATGCCCAGCGGCTTTTTGATGCCGTCCTGTCCATCGATGCTGAATTCCTGTTCGAGGATGTGCAAGATCTGCTGGTCGCCGGGCAGGCTGATCGAACTGGCCGTCTCGATCACGCGCTCGATGTCGGCGGCAACGACTTCTTTCTCCTTGATCTTCACCATGCCGCGCGAATTAATGCTGCGGATATGGCTGCCGGCGATGCCGGTATAGACCGCGGTGATCTTGCAATCGGCCATCAACTCGGCTTCCTCCAGCGCACGCTGAATCGCGCCCACGGTGGCTTCGATGTTGACCACCATGCCCTTTTTCATCCCCGAAGATTGGTGCATGCCCATGCCGATCACTTCCAGCATGCCGTCCGCCTTGACTTCACTGACGATGACCACGATCTTGGACGTGCCGATGTCCAATCCGACTATCAGGTTCTTGGTTTCCTTGGTTCTGCTCATCACTTGTTCTCCACTGCCGCGTTCAACCTCGTTTAGCCAACCCGCTTTGAACCAGCCCGCCCACCGCAAATCCATTGCGGTAGCGCAAGTCCACATATTTCACCTTATCTTGCATCGCCGCCAGGCTGTAGGGATATACATCCACGAATCTCGCCAAGCGTAGCTGCATCTCCTCGCGCCCCAGTTCCAGCACCATGCCGTTGCTCAAACGCAGTTGCCAGGCATGGCGCGGCGACATGGAAATCTGGGATACCTGCAAATCCAGCGCGGCAAGTTGCTGGCTGAATTGCACGTACTGCTGTGTGACTTCAGCCGCTGTTCCGTCTTGTCCGATAAAGCCCGGCAACGCTTGTCCGTTCACAGCCCAGAAAACTTCGCCCTGCCGATTCACCAATGCGCCATCGTTCCAGCGTGCCAGCACCTGATGCTCTTCCAGGCTTACCGCCAAACCGTGCGGAAATTCGCGATGTATGCTGACGTTGCGCACCCAGGGCAGTTTCTCCAATGATTTCCTCACGCGTTCGATATCCACGGTAAAAAAATTGCCCTGCACTTCGTTGCGCACAACCTGCAATACCTTCACTGCTTCAACCCGCTGCGGGGCGGCGCTCAAGTGCACGCTCTGCAATGGAAACCATCCCGGCAGATGTGTCACGTAATAGGCCGCGCCGTACAGCACCGTGCACACACTGAACACGAACAGCGCGTTAGCGATACTTCGCAGCAGTGGCGCGTTATCCCACATGTGCCAACTCCAGCACGTTCAGCACCAATTGTTCGAAACTCATTCCCGCCTGACGTGCCGCCATCGGCACCAGGCTGTGATCGGTCATGCCCGGCGAGGTATTCACTTCGAGCAGATACGGCTTGCCCGCGTTGTCTTTCAAAAAATCCACACGCCCCCAACCCTGCCCGCCGATCAGCGCAAACGCTTGTTTGGCCAGATGCTTCATCTCGACTTCCTGTTCGTCGCTCAGATCGCTCGGGCACAGATAGCGGGTGTCGTTGCGCAAGTATTTCGCCTCGTAGTCATAGAACTCATTGGCCGGTTCGATCTTGATCACCGGCAACGCCTGCTCGCCCAAGATCGCCACGGTATATTCCCCGCCACCGATGTAACTTTCCGCCAGCACCAGCTTGTCGTACTTGACGGCTGCGCGGTATGCGGCGGGCAATTCGCCGGATACTTTCACTTTAGTGATGCCGACACTGGAGCCTTCGTTGGCCGGTTTTACAAACAACGGCATACCCAGTTTTTGCGCAACCATATTCCAATCGCTGTGCTCATCGAGCAGCGCATAGTCAGGTATCGGTAACCCGGCCGCCTGCCACACCAGCTTGGTGCGCCACTTGTCCATGCCGAGTGCGGACGCCATCACGCCACTGCCGGTATACGGTATCCCCAACAATTCCAGCGCACCCTGCACCGTGCCGTCTTCGCCGTAACGTCCATGCAGAGCAATGAAGGCGCGGTCGAAACCATCGTCAGCCAGCGCCTGCAAATTCTGCACGGCAGGATCGAATGGATGTGCTTCCACACCGCTGCGCAGCAACGCCGCCAATACCGCCGCACCGCTTTTCAGCGACACCTCGCGCTCGGCGGATTTACCGCCAAACAACACCGCGACTTTGCCGAAATTCTTCATATCCTCTGTCTCAAAAAATTAAACCCGCCGCAGAAATCACAGAGCCCACAGAGAAAACCTCCGTACACTCTGTGATCTCTGTGTTCTCTGATGCAACCACTAGCCATTCGACTAGGCCGCCAACAAACTTCAGCCAAGTCGCTGGTTATGTGTCTAAACAAGTTTTTTCCCAATAATTCGTACTTCCGGGTGCAGCTTGATGCCGGTCTTTTGCCGCACCACCTCCTGCACTTCGTTGATCAGATTCTCGATATCCGCCGCCGTGGCAGCGCCGGTATTCACAATAAAGTTGGCATGCTTCTCCGACACCTGCGCGCCGCCTATCTGCTTGCCTTTCAGCCCGCATTCCTGAATCAGCCGCGCCGCATGATCGCCCGGTGGATTGCGAAACACCGAACCGGCATTGGGCAGATTCAACGGCTGTGTGGCGATGCGCTTGTTCAACAGCGCCTTGATTTCCTGCCGCGCGGCCTCGCCATCTCTTTTTGTGAATTGCAGCCATGCTGCACCGAACCATTCCTCGTTCGCCTCGCGCAATGCCACATGGCGATAGCCGATCTCATAATCGGCTGTCGTGCGCACATGCACTTCGCCTTTTCTATTCACGGTCTGCACGCGCAGCACTCTCTCCCATGTCTCGCTGCCATAGCAGCCCGCGTTCATCGCCAGCATGCCGCCCAGCGTGCCGGGGATGCCGACGAAAAATTCTGCGCCGCACAAATTATGTGTGGCGGCAAAACGCGCCAACTTCGCACCCGGCACACCGGCTTCGGCATAGACGCTGCCATCCAGCTCGAGATGCAACCCGCTTAATGTGCCGTGCAACATCAACACCGTGCCGCGCAATCCACCGTCGCGCACCAGCAGATTGCTGCCCAGGCCCACTGCATACAGCGGTTCTCCATCAGGCACGCTGCGCAAGAACGCCAGCAAATCTTCCATATCGGCGGGCTGATACATCCGGTCAGCCGTGCCGCCTGCACGCCAGCTGGTGTATTTGCGCATCGGCACGTCGTGGCTCGCGGTCCCTCGCAATTGGGTGCCACGCAATGCCGAATCGCTAAAATGTTGTAGTTCGGTCATGTTCATGGCTCACCCGGACGTTGCGCCTGCATGGCCGGCATTTTCCCGGTCGCATCGGCGTCGTTTTTACCCAGCAATTTATTCGGTGTAGTGCCGATCGAGCCCGCGCCCATCGTGATGACCACATCGCCGTCGCGCGCCATTTGCATGATCGCTTGCGGCATCAGCTCGATATCCTCGACAAACACTGCCTGGCTCTGTCCGGCCACGCGCAAGGCATGCATCAGAGCGCGTCCGTCTGCCGCAACGATGGGTTGCTCACCTGCCGCATAAACTTCCGCCAGCACCAGCGCGTCCACGCTGCACAGCACTTTCACAAAATCCTCGAACAAATCGCGGGTGCGTGTGTAGCGATGCGGCTGAAACGCCAGCACCAGCCGCTTGCCCGGAAACGCGCCGCGCACCGCCTCCAGCGTGGCCACCATTTCCGCCGGATGGTGCCCGTAGTCGTCGATCAGCGTGAAGCTGCCGCCATCCGGCAACGCTACTTCACCGTAACGATGGAAGCGCCTGCCGACACCCTGGAATTCCGCGAGCGCCTCGATGATCGCGCTATCCGCCACGCCGACTTCCAATGCGATGGCAATCGCGGCGAGCGAGTTCAACACGTTGTGCATGCCCGCCAGATTGAGCGTGATGTCCAGATCCTTCGGCGTTCCGTTCTGGCGGCATTGCGCGGTAAAGCGCATCTGACCGCCCTGATGCTGCACATTCACGGCGCGGATCTGTGCGCCTTCGCTGAAACCGTAAGTCGTCACCGGCTTGCTGATGCGCGGCAGAATCTCACGCACATTGGCATCGTCCACGCACAGCATCGCCCTGCCGTAAAACGGCAAGTGTTCGACGAAATCCACGAACGCCTGTTTGAGTTTTTCAAAATCGTGGCCGTAGGTTTCCATGTGGTCGGCATCTATATTGGTGATCACCGCGAGTATCGGTTGCAGGTACAGGAACGAAGCGTCCGACTCGTCGGCCTCGACCACGATGAATTCGCCGGTACCCAGCTTGGCGTTGCTGCCGCTGCTGTTCAGTTTTCCGCCGATCACGAAAGTCGGATCGAACCCGCCTTTGGCCAGCACACTGGAGGTCAGCGAGGTGGTGGTGGTCTTGCCGTGCGTACCTGCCACTGCGATCCCCTGACGCAAACGCATCAACTCGGTCAGCATCATCGCGCGCGGCACCACCGGAATACCGCGTGTGCGCGCTGCCAGCACTTCGGGATTGTCATTGCTCACCGCCGTCGACACCACCACGGCGTCCGCCTTGGCTAAATGCTCCTCTGCGTGACCGAGATACACCGTCGCCCCAAGTTTTTTAAGCCGTTTCGTCGCCGCGTTTACACTCAGGTCAGAGCCGCTCACCTGGAAACCCAGGTTGAGCAACACCTCGGCAATTCCGCTCATGCCGGAGCCACCGATGCCTACGAAATGCAGGTGTTTGACTTTGTGCTTCATGCCGCCAACTCCTGACACACTCTTGCCACGGCGAACGCCGCATCCGCCTTCGCCAATCCGCGCGCCTTCTGCGCCATCGCCAACAATTTTTCGCGGCCGCTCTTTGCATCCTTGTGGCCACCGTCCGCAAAATCGTTGAGTAACTGCGCCAGCTTTTCCGCACTCAATTCGCTTTGTGGCAACAACACCGCCGCGCCGTGCTTGCTCAGAAACTGTGCGTTGCGGGTCTGGTGATCGTCCACCGCAAAAGGAAATGGGATCAGGATGCTCGCCACACCCGCAGCGGCAAGCTCCGCAACTGTCAATGCACCGGCGCGGCAAATCACCAAGTCGGCATTGCCATAGTGTTTGGCCATTTCGTCCATGAACGGCTTGATGTCGGCCTGCACGCCAGCCTGCTGATATGACTGCTGCACTGCGGCGAAATGTTGTTTGCCGGTTTGATGCAGCACGTTGGGGCGCACATCCTGGCTCAGCAATGCGAGCGCTTTCGGCAATGCTTCGTTGATCGCCTTTGCACCCAGACTGCCGCCCACTACCAGCACATTCAGTTTGCCGCTACGTGCGGCATAGCGTTGCTGTGGATCAGGCAAGGCTGCAATATCGCGGCGCACCGGATTGCCGCACCATTTCGCGTGCGGCATCACATCGGGAAATCCACTCAGCACTTTTTGCGCGATGCGCGCCAGCACCTTGTTGCTTAATCCGGCGATGGAGTTTTGTTCATGGATCACCAAAGGACGGCGCAGCAATGCCGCCATCATCCCGCCGGGAAATGTGATGTAGCCCCCCATCCCCAGCACCACGTCAGGGCGATGGCGCAATATCGCAGCCGCGCTCTGCCACAATGCGACCAGCAGATCGAACGGCAACCGCAACCAACGCAGCAAGCCTTTACCGCGCACCCCGGAAAAGCGTACCCATGCCATTTCGTATCCATGCCGGGGAATCAGGTCCGCTTCCATGCTGTTAGGTGCGCCCAGCCAGGTTACCCGCCAGCCCTGCGAACGTAAGATGTCAGCCACGGCAAGTGCAGGGAAGATATGCCCGCCGGTTCCGCCTGCCATGATCAGTATTGAGCGGCTCATACCGGAAGTCCCCGCGCGATGCGTCTATTCTCGTAGTCGACTCTCAACAGCACCGCTGCCGCGACGCAATTCACCACGATGCCGCTGCCGCCGAAACTCAGGAACGGCAGGGTCAATCCCTTGGTTGGCAACACGCCCATGTTCACGCCGATGTTGATCACCGCCTGCGCGCCTATCCACACCCCGATACCCTGTGCGACCAGCGCGGAAAAGTTGCGCTCGAGAAATGCGGCATGCCGGCCAATCTGGAGCGAGCGCACCACCAGCAGAGCGAACAGTCCGATCACCGCAGCCACGCCGAGCAAGCCGAGCTCTTCGGCAATCACCGCCATCAGGAAGTCAGTGTGCGCTTCCGGCAAGTAGAACAATTTCTCCACACTGCCGCCGAGCCCTACACCCAGCCATTCGCCGCGGCCGAAGGCGATCAGCGCGTGGCTCAGTTGATAACCCTTGCCATACGGGTCAGACCACGGATCCATAAAGCCGATGACGCGTTGCATCCGGTAAGGAGAGGAAAGTATCAGCGCGGCGAACGCCAGCGGCAACGCCAACAACAACGCGACGAACACTTTGAGATTGAAGCCGCCCAGCCACAGGGTGCAGAAGGCGATAGACAAAATCACTACGAACGCGCCCATGTCCGGCTCTTGCAGCAATAAGCCGCCGACCAGCACCATCACTACCAGCATCGGCACGAAAGCTTTCCTGAACAGGTGGCCAACCTTGCTCTTGCGGGCGGTGTAATCGGCGGCGTACAAAACGGCAAACAGCTTCATCAATTCGGAAGGTTGCAAGTTGATAACGAACAGCGATAGCCAGCGGCGGCTGCCGTTCACTTCGCGACCGACGTGCGGAATCAGCACCAGTACCAACAAAGCTGCCCCGATCAAAAATAGATAGGGCGCATACGCCTGCCACGTTTGCAACGACACCTGAAAGGCAATCAATCCGGCTAACAGACCCACTGCGATGAACACTCCATGCCGGGCCAGATAGTATGCGGCTTGATAGCTGGTAAATTTATTGGCTTCAGCGGTGGCGATCGAAGCGGAATACACCATCACCAAACCGAGCGCAAGCAATCCAATTAACACCCAGGCCAACAACTCGTCGAATTGCGCCTGCGGCGGCGGAGTACGCGTCTTGACAGCGACAGGGCGGGGATGAAACTCCCGTGCACCCGTCGGGGAAATCTTTGCGTAGGCTAATGATGCCATGCGCCCTCCTTCTCCAACTCATGCACCGCTTGCACGAACACCTCGGCGCGATGTTCATAGTTACGGAACATGTCGAAACTGGCGCAGGCCGGAGACAACAACACGGCATCGCCGTTTTGCGCCAGTTGTGACGCCTGTTGCACGGCATTGCCCATATTTTCGGCATGCACCACTTGCACACCGCAGCCCTCCAATGCAGCAGCGATCAGCGGTGCATCACGTCCGATCAACACCACCGCACGCGCATGCTGCGCCACTACCGGATTGAGCGGTGCAAAATCCTGCCCCTTGCCCTCACCACCGGCGATCAACACGGCCTTGCACCCCAATCCCTGCAACGCGACAATGGTCGCGCCGACATTGGTGCCCTTGGAATCATCGTAATAAGTGATTCCATCCATTTCTGTCACACGCTCCACGCGATGCGGCAATCCTTTGAAACTGCGCAGCGCATCCAGCAACACCGGCATCGGAAAATTTATCGCACTGCTCAACGCCAACGCGGCCAAAGCATTCGCCACGTTATGCAATCCGACCACTTGCAACTCGCTGGCTTGTATCAGACGTTGCGTGCCTTGCACCAACCAGATTTCCCCGTCAGCGCGCTCTATGCCAAAATCGTTTTTAGTGTCGGGCATATTCAAACCAAACGTGATGGTTTTGCATCCTGCGCGCGCCATACTCATGCAACGCGCGTCATCGCGATTCAGCACCTGTATCCCACAGCCCGCAAAGATACGCGCCTTGGCTGCGCTGTATTCGGCCATGTCGGCATAGCGATCGAGATGGTCTTCGCTGATATTCAGCACGGTTGCGGCATCGGCGTTAAGACTGGACGTGGTTTCGAGCTGAAAACTGGACAGCTCCAACACCCAAACTTCCGGTTGATTTACGCCACGCTCCAGCACGACACTCAGTACTGCCGGTGAAATATTTCCCGCCGCCACGACGTCTTTTCCCGCCGCCTTGCACAGATGCTCCACCATGCTGGTGACGGTAGTTTTCCCGTTAGCCCCGGTGATCGCGAGGATGTGCGGACGATTGTCCTTGGGCAGCGATTGCGCGAACAACTCGATGTCACCCACCACTTCTATACCACGTGCGACGGCCCGCGCTACAACCGGATCGCGCAACGGCACACCCGGACTGATCGCGATCAGCTCGATGCCATCGAACAACGCATCGTTAAAATTACCGCAAAATATTTGATCCGGCGCAACATACTGGGCAGCTTGCGCCAATCCCGGTGGCGCGCTGCGACTGTCCGCGACGCGCAGTCGTGCGCTCTGCGCGCTGAGCCAACGCACCATGGATAGCCCGGTCTCGCCCAGGCCAAGCACCAGCACCGATTTGTTTTTATGTTGCTTCATCTCAACTTAAGGGTCGCCAGACCCAGCAAAACCAGCATCATCGTGATGATCCAGAAGCGCACTACCACTTGGGTCTCTTTCCAGCCCTTCAATTCATAGTGATGATGTAACGGAGCCATGCGGAACACGCGTTTGCCAGTGAGCTTGAACGAGACCACCTGGATAATCACCGAAACCGCCTCGACGACGAACACACCGCCCATGATGAACAGCGCCAATTCCTGACGCACGATCACAGCCACCGTGCCGAGTGCGGCCCCGAGCGCGAGTGCGCCCACATCGCCCATGAACACTTCGGCGGGATATGCGTTGAACCACAGGAAAGCCAAGCCGGCTCCGGTGATACCGCCGCAAAACACCGCCAACTCACCCGCACCCGGGATATAAGGGACACCAAGATATTTTGAAAACACCGCATGACCGGCCACATAGGCGAATATCGCCAGCGCGCCACTCACCATCACCGTGGGCATGATAGCCAGGCCATCCAGTCCGTCGGTCAAATTCACGGCGTTGCTGGTGCCGACTATGACCAGATAAGTCACCACAATGAACAGGAATGCCCCTAGCGGAAACACAAAGAACTTCAGAAAGGGCACGATGAGTTCGGTGTTCGCCGGCAAGCTGGCGGTTTTCCACAAATAGATGCCAACCACCAGCGCGATGATGGACTGCCAACCCATCTTTGTCCTGGCCGACAGGCCCTTGGGGTTACGGTGCACCACCTTGCGATAATCATCCACCCAGCCGATCACCCCGAAACTCAAGGTCGTCAGCAACACCACCCACACATAATGGTTGTGCAAGTCACCCCACAGCAAGGTAGTGATCGCGATTGAGGTCAGGATCAGCGCACCGCCCATGGTCGGCGTACCAGCCTTGACCAAGTGTGTCTGCGGCCCGTCGCTGCGCACCGATTGGCCGATCTTGTATGCAGCCAATTTGCGTATCATCAGCGGGCCGACCATAAACGAGATGAGCAACGCCGTCATCGCCGCCAGCACGGTACGCAGCGTGATGTAATTGAACACGCTGAAAAACCTTACGTCCTGAGCCAACCATTGAGCGAGCGCGAGCAGCATCGTTATTCCCTTGTCGCTGTGCAAAATTGCACTACGCGTTCCATTTTCATAAATCGCGAACCCTTCACCAGCACCATGGTGTTCGCGTCCAGTTCCTTTTCCAGTGCCTGCTGCAAATCTTCGATGCGCCCGAAGTGTTGCGCGCCACTGCCAAATTCACGTACCGCGTAGCGACTCAAATCGCCCAGCGCATATAGCTTTTCAATTCCGGCCCGGCGCGCTTCGCTACCGATCTCGGCATGAAAGACTGCGGCATCCCCGCCCAATTCGCCCATGTCGCCCAATACCAAAATACGCTTGCCCGTTGCCTGCGCAAGTACGCTGATTGCAGCACGCATCGAAGCCGGATTGGCGTTGTAGGTATCGTCTATCAGGTTGGCGCCATGCAAAGCAGCCTTGCGCTGCATGCGCCCGGCCACACCGCTGAATTTTTCCAGCCCTGCGACTATGGTTTCCAAGGAGATATTCAGCACGATTGCTGCAGCTGTTGCCGCCAGCGCATTGCGCGCATTGTGCGCACCGGGAACCTGCAAATCCGCAGCAAACATCCCTTGCGGCGCAGTCACATCGAGCCGCAAGCCATAGCCTTGCGGCAACCACGTGCCACAAACATCTGCGTCTGGATTCAGGCCAAATTCAATCAAGGGGTTGACACCCACCAGCGAGCGCCATAATGGGGCATGTGCATCATCAGCGTTGATCACCGCCGTGCCATGATGCTTCAGACCCGCGAAGATCTCACCCTTGGCTTGCGCGACCGCCTCCACTGAACCCAGCCCTTCCAGATGCGCGCCGCTGGCGTTGTTGATCAGTGCAATATCTGGTCTGGCGATACGTGTCAGATATTCAATCTCACCCGGATGATTCATGCCCATTTCTATCACGGCATAACGGTGCCTTGCATTCAGTTGCAGCAACGTCAGCGGCATGCCGATGTCGTTGTTTAAATTGCCCTGAGTTGCCAGCACTGCGTCTGGACTGCCTGCCGCCTCGCGCAGAATGCTGGCGAGCATTTCCTTTACCGTGGTCTTGCCGTTGCTGCCAGTAATCGCCACCAGTGGAATGTTGAACTGCCTGCGCCACCACCCAGCCAACCGCCCCAACGCCAAGCGTGTATCGTCTACAACCAGGAGCGGGATGCCCGGGGCAGACCTTGTACTCAGCTTCTTGCCACTTGGCCCCCGCTCCGCATAGCTGTCAGCATTCACCAGCGCCGCGACCGCTCCCGCTTGCGCAGCAGTTTCAACAAAATTGTAGCCGTCGAAATTTTCACCGCGCAACGCTACGAACAAATCACCTGGCGCAATTTTACGGCTGTCGCTGGATACCGCACGGAAACGCACATCGGTTCCGACCAGTTTGCCATCAGTGGCCTGCGCGGCTTGCGACAACAGCATCATGCGCCCCCCTCCTGATGACTGTCCCGCAATGCCTGCTGCACGACCAGTACATCATTGAACGGATGCTTGATGCCGTTGATCTCTTGATAATCCTCGTGCCCCTTGCCTGCGATCAAGACAGTATCGCTTTGCCGCGCATGCCCGATGGCACGCTTAATTGCGGCGGCGCGATCCACTATGATTTCATGGTTGCCTTCACTCATGCCGCCGACAATTTCCGCGATGATGTCGCGCGGATTTTCGCTGCGCGGGTTATCGGAGGTGACAATGCAAAAATCGGAGAACTTTTCCGCGACCCGGCCCATCATGGCGCGCTTACCCCGATCCCGATCTCCGCCACAGCCGAATACGCACAACACCTTTCCGCCTGCTGCCTCGCTGACTTCGCGCAATGCCTGCAGTACTTTTTCCAATGCGTCCGGGGTGTGTGCATAATCCACGATTACCGTCGGTTGTTGCACGCCACCCAGACGTTGCATGCGTCCGGCAACCGGCTGCACCTTGCTCAACGAGCGCACTGCATCGCTCAAGACTATCCCGCTTACCAGCAATACCGCCAATGCACCCAGAAGATTCGCGGCGTTGAATCGCCCGACCAACGCGCTATTCAACTCCGCCGCTCCCCAGCTGGAGTGTACTGCCAGCCGCAATCCCTGCCCGGTCATTTCCAGCAAATTGCCATAGACCATGCGCAAGCCCAAGCGCTCGGCGAGTTGCAACGCTGCATCGCTCAAGCCGTAGCCAATGACTTCCGCATCTTCATCTTGCAGTTGCCCAGCCAGCTCGACGCCATATGCATCGTCGAGATTGAGCACCACATATTTAAGCTGCTGCCAATCGAACAGTTTGCGCTTGGCATCCGCGTAACGTTGCATGTCACCGTGATAATCGAGATGATCGCGGCTCAAGTTGGTGAGCATCGCCACATCGAAATGCACCGCATTGACCCGCCCCTGCGACAGCGCGTGCGAAGAGACTTCCATCGCTACTGCCTGCGCGCCTGCGCTCACATATCCGGCCAACAAGCCATGCACGCTAATCGCATCTGGCGTGGTATTCGCGCTGGGTTGCAACGCGTCGACAAAACCATTTCCCAGTGTGCCAATCACTGCGCACCGCTTTCCCGTCTCATTCAATGCCCGTGCTATCCAATGACAGGTTGAAGTCTTGCCATTGGTTCCGGTGATACCCACCATCCACAATTTTTCCGATGGTGTGTCATATACCGCATCGGCCAGCCATCCGGCCCTGTGGCGCAAATCGGTTACAGCGAGATTGGGCACTTGCCATGCATAGTCCCAGACAAAATGTTGCGCCTCCCAGATCACCGCATTTGCGCCTTGTGCTATCGCTGACGCGATGAACTGCCGGCCATCAGATTTTTCACCGGGATAGGCAACAAAAGTGTCTCCGCTCCGAATTGAGCGGCTATCCGTCATCAGGCGTGTGACCGGCGCTTTTAAGGTAGCCAATTGATCGAGAGCCCACTGATGCAGGGCAGGACTCACACTTCCTCCTTCACGATATCAGCCGGCGGCGCGATAACGTTGTCCAGCGGCGCATCATTCGGCACACTGAGTGCATGCAACGCCGCACCCGTTACCTTGCTGAACACCGGCGCGGCAACTTCTCCTCCGTAATACTGCGTGCCCGCCGGATCATCTATCATCACCGCCACCACCAGACGCGGATTCGATGCCGGCGCGATTCCGACAAAAGATGCGACATAGTGATCGACATAACGACCATCCTCCAGTTTATGCGCGGTGCCCGTCTTGCCCGCCACACGATAACCGGCCACTTGCGCCAACGGGGCGGTGCCGCCTGGCAGTACTACCATTTCCATCATGTTAAGCATCTCACGCGCGGTGCGCTCGGAAAATACTCTCTTCCCTGTCGCCGGAACATCCATCTTGAGCAGTGATATCGGCTTCAATTCTCCATCGTTGGCAAAAATGGTATAAGCCCGTGCCAGTTGCAGCAGATTCACCGAGATCCCATGCCCATAAGCCATGGTGGCTTGCTCAATGGGCCGCCAGGTTTTTGAATCGCGCAATTTACCCGGCGCCTCGCCCGGGAAGTTGCTGCCGGTCTGCGCGCCGAATCCGCTATCCGCCAAGCCCTGCCACATCGTTTCGGATTTCAGCATCAAGGCTATTTTGGCGGCACCCACATTGCTGGATTGCTGGATGACTTGTGCCACGGTCAACATAGCCTGAGGATGCGCGTCGTGAATCTTTCTGTTGCTCACCGTAAACACACCATGCTCGGTATTGATGACGGTATTTGAGCGCACCTTTCTCGTTTCGATCGCCATCGCCACCGTGAATGGTTTCAGTGTCGAACCGGGCTCAAACAGATCGGTAATCGCGCGGTTGCGCATCCCTTTGCTGTTGGTATTATTGCGGTTGTTCGGGTTGAAACCAGGATAGTTTGCGAGAGCCAACACTTCGCCGCTGCGCGCATCGAGAACCACTACCGCACCGGCCTTGGCTCGATGCTGCTTGACAGCATTTTCCAGTTCGCGATATGCGATATGTTGCAAATTGCTGTCCAGGCTAAGCACGACATCGCCGCCCGGCTTGGACGCGAGGAGACTACCGGCATCTTCGACAATATAGCCATGGTTATCCTTGATGACGCGCTGGCTGCCAGGCTTTCCAGCGAGCTGTTCCTGCAAGGCCAGCTCCATCCCCTCTTGCCCGTTATCATCTTGCCCGGTAAAACCCAGCGTCTGCGCAGCCTCCTCACCCGCTGGATAATAGCGACGATATTCGCGTTGCAATGAAACTCCCGGAAGATTCAATCCCACCACCCTCTCAATCTGATCCGGGGGCAACAGTCGCTTGAGATAGACAAAATCACGTGAAGTATCAAACAGACGACTCTTCACTTCCTCTATGTCCATACCCAGAATTTGTGCCAGTTTTTTTACTTGGTGCCTGTCGGCTTCCACGTCAGGAGGGCTAGCCCACACCGATTCGACCGGGGTGCTGACTGCGAGTGGCTCGCCGTTGCGGTCGGAAATCACTCCGCGATGCGCACTTACCTCGATCACGCGGCTATAACGCGCTTTGCCTTTTTCCTGCAGAAAGTCATTGTGTATTCCTTGCAAATACACCCCGCGCCCCAGCAGCCCGGCCAGTCCAACCAGCATTATTATGAATAGTGCGGTGGCGCGCCATCCTGGCAATTTCGCCGTGATGTCGGGATGTGCGCTGGCCGCGTAATTCATTGTCGTAGCTTTGTTCCGCCGTTAGGCTTCACCCATATAAATTGAACCTGCCCGTTTTTGGGCAACTGCATTTGCAACTTTTTCACAGCAACTTCTTCTACCCGTGCCGGCGTAGCCCAAGTGCTTTGCTCTAGTTTCAACTGCCCCCACTCCACATCCATTTGCTGCGCCTGCTCTTTTTCTCTTTGCAGCTCCATGAACAGCTTCCGCGCCTTGTGCTGCGAGGTGACCACGCTCAACGCACACAACACCACCGCCACTAGTAGTAAGCCCTGAGAGGCTGGGCTGATTCCATCGATTTTGCCTATTACTTGCTTGCGGATACTCACCATGTCGCCCTTCATGCGCACTCAGCCCAAGCCACTATTACGCGACATCACTGCGCTCTGCAACGCGCATCACTGCACTGCGTGCGCGAGGATTAGCTTGCAGTTCTGCCCCGCTAACGTGCACGGCTCTGCCGATCAAGTTCAATTTTCCCTGCGGCACTTCGCTGGCGCGTATCGGCACATTGCGCGGCAATTTATCCCCCTCCGCCATCTCACGCATGAAATGCTTCACGATGCGGTCTTCCAGCGAATGAAAGCTGATCACCACCAGTCGCCCGCCAGTCTTGAGATGCGTCACGCACTCTGGCAAGACCCGCGCAAGCTCTTCGAGTTCCTGGTTGAGATAAATCCGTATAGCCTGAAAGGTGCGTGTCGCCGGGTTCTGCCCTGCCTCACGGGTACGAACCGCTTTACTAACCAGCTCGACGAGTTGCCGCGTTGTGTGTATGGGTTCGATTGTGCGCGCCGCAACAATCGCTCTTGCAATCTGCTTAGCAAACCGTTCTTCGCCGTAATCACGTATCACCTCCCTCAATAAATTTTCATCCACCGTCGCCAGCCACTGCGCTGCGGTCATGCCGCTGCTGACATCCATGCGCATATCCAGCGGCGCATCAAAGCGAAAACTGAAACCGCGCGCCGCCTCATCCAATTGCGGTGATGACACACCCAGATCAAGTAGAATGCCGTCCACCCTCGCTACACTCTGTTCGCGCAACACTTCCGCCATTTGTGCGAAACTGCGATGCACCATGCAAAATCGCGCATCGCTCCATCCCTTACCAACTGCCACCGCTGCTGGATCCTTGTCCATTGCAATCAGCTTACCGCCAGCGCCTAGCCGCTTCAGGATTTGCGCACTGTGCCCGCCGCGTCCAAATGTGCCGTCCACATAAGTGCCATCCGGCTTGATTGCGAGTGCTTCAACTGCTTCGCGCAACAGAACTGTGGTGTGGGCCAAGCCCTCACTCATAAAAACCTCTGCATAACTACTGCGCTCGCTGATGCCGCGTTAAAAAATAGCTCAAAATCCTCACGTGCAAATCGCACTTTCCGGTTTCTCTCTATTCTTTCCCTTGCCTCAGCTTCGCTCGCTACGTTCTGCATAAGTTTTCACAAAGAAAAACCTTCAAGCTCTGGAGGCAGCTCTCCATCCATGAATGACAAACCAGCCTGCTGCTGTGACTGCCACTTCGCCTCATCCCACAGCTCGAATTTATTGCCCTGTCCGACCAGCATCACGTGCTTGTCCAACACGGCGTAGCCGCGCAACGTCGGCGAGATCAGCACGCGCCCGGCACCATCCATCACCACATCCTCGGCATACCCGATCAGGCGACGTTGCAGAGCTCGAATTTTGGGATTGAGTGCAGAAAGCTTGAGCAGCTTTTCGCGTATCGGTTGCCAGTCCGGTTGCGGATAGACCAGCAAACAACCATCGGCATCGGCGGTTAGCACCAGACTACCCGCGCAATGCGCGAGCAGCATGTCGCGATACCGCGCCGGTATTGCGAGTCTGCCCTTGCTATCCAGATTGAGTTGTGCCGCCCCCTGAAACATCCCTTAACCCCCACTTTTACCCACTTTTTACCACTAGATCCCACTATATTTAAAAAATACCGCTTGGTCAAGTTAAAAATGAGATTTATCTTTACAGGACAATGAGTTAGCGCGGGAAGCTAATGAAAAGTAAATATGCTTAAAAAAGAATAGATTACGCCATCAAGCTAAAGCTGTTTATTATGCGCAGCTTTGGTGTTTAGAGAAAATGAAGGTGGGAAGGGCAGGAAGGCGGGAAAACCGAATAAAAAGATGACTTAAGTTGATCGGAAAAATAATCGCAACTCCGACACTAATGGAGCTTTTTTTAACTCCACTTCGGCGCCAAATCGCCTAGCGCATCCAGTAACGGGCCGAGAAATTTTGCATAAGGCCGCCAGCGTTCTACCGAAGAATTGTAAATCGGCTGACGAACTTGCGTCACGCTGGCGGTATGGATTGAACGTTTACTCTCGTGAAAATCAATGCAGGCGTCGTTCCAATCCAGACCGCAGAAGTCGATCATGCGTCGCGCCTGAGCTGCTTGGTCAGCGACGATATCTTCATACTGCACATCCAGAAAAGCCCCGGCCGGCAACACTCTGCGCCAATGCGCCATAAGCCGTGCGTAATCGACATAATACCGCCCCAATTCCGATAAGTCGTAGGAATACTCCTGCCCATTACTGAACAACTGCATAAAACAGGAAAGGCAGGTATCCACCGGATTACGATTGACGTGGATGATCTTCGCATTGGGCAGCATCATGTGTATCAGACCAATGGCAAGAAAATTGGCCGGCATCTTGTCGGTGATGCGCTTTGCATCCGGTGCACATCGTTGTAGCCCTGCAACATAGTCTGCGGCCCATATGGAAAGGCCCGACTGATCCAGTGCAGGAATGTTATCCGGGAAGAGCGCCCCCGTCCCGGCAACATCGCGCTGCGCAATTTCCATCAGGTCAGGCAGCTCCCCCGCTCCATGCGCATCAGGATGGCTGGCAATGATCTGTTCGACCAGCGTTGTGCCGGAACGAGGCATGCCCAGCACAAAAACAGGCAGTCGGGATGGATCGCCTCCGCCTTGTAGACGTTTCATCGTTGCCTGATTAAAGATCTGTATGATGTTACGGAAGTGCAGCGTCGTTTGCTCTGCGTCATAGGCGAAAGTCGCGCGCTTTAGTTTGCACCCTTCAATAAAATGCGGAAATGCATGATCATAATCGCCAATATCGTCAAGGCATTTGCCCAATGCAAAATGCATAAAGATCGCTTTTTTATACGGCAGGGGCGACTTGCTGCGCCGTGCCGCATCTGCCACTGCCACCAGCGCAGCAAGGTTTTCGTCGCCGGCTTTCACTTTGTTTACTTGTGCGAGCAGTAAGCGTGTCTCGAGGTCGTCTGGCTTAATCTCCAATGCCTTTCGAAACAGGATTTCGGCTTCTGCCATCTCACCGCTTGCCATGCACAACTGCCCCAAGCCGAGCATAGCCTCACTGCACGCTGGGTCGATCTCCAGCGCACGGTGGTAACACTCCTTCTCGCCGCTGTGTTGCCCAAGTTCTCGCAGGACAACACCCAGGTTGCTGTGCGCCTTGGCGAAATCTGGTTTGATGTCCAGTGCGCGGCGATAGCTTGCCACTGCGTCATCAAGTTGCCCCAACTCTTTCAAGGCTCCACCCAGATTGTTGAGTGCCTCAACAAAATCGGGTTTGATCTGCAACGCGCGCCGGTAACTTGCCACCGCTTCATCAAGTTGACCGAGGTCTTGCAAGGCGACGCCGAGATTGACATAGGCCTCGGCGAAATCAGGCCTGATCTGCAACGCACGGAGACCACTAGCCACCGCAGCTTCAAGTTGTCCGCGGGCTCTCAGTGCAGCGGCCAGATTGCCGTGAGCTTCAGCATCATTGGGCAAAAGTTGCGCAGACTTTTGCAAAGCAGTTAGCGCATCCTTGCCTTGCATTTGAAGGGACAAGCCGAGCAACTTCCAGACTATCCCGGCATCCGGATACAGCTTAAGCAGTGAACGCGCCCAGTTTTCCAGCTCCACATATCGGCCAGTGTTGAACAGCGCGCCAAGCAGGTTTAATTCGTCAGGTGTTGGCTCCAACGAATAGGGCAGGTGAAATGCCTCCTTCCCCAAGCAACAGTTTTTGTATTTCTTTCCACTTCCGCAACTACACGGGTCGTTTCTTCCAAGCTTCATGTGCGCCATCCAAATTAATTATCGCCCGGTTTTTGACCGGAAATAATCAGAAACAGACTGTGTTATTTATCGTCATTCTTCCGCGACCCTAGTTAAACCCACAGCAAATCGCTCTCAACGCAAGCCCGCCCGATCACATTGAAATCGAATTGCCGAATATAAAGTGAAGCTGGCCGATAAGCCGGGTTCTGTCGTGGACAGTCATTCCTCTAGGCGTTTCGTTACCTGACGCTCAAGCAATCTACCCGCTGACGACGCGAGCAGCGTCATAGTCAGCCTATTTGATCTTGCTCCGAATGGAGTTTACCGTGCCGTCCGTGTTACCACGTCCGCGGTGGGCTCTTACCCCGCCGTTTCACCCTCACCTGATCTGCTTGCGCAGCCATCGGCAGTTTATTTTCTGTGGCACTGTTCATCACCTCACGGTGTCCGGCCATTAACCGGCATCCTGCTCTATGGAGCCCGGACTTTCCTCCCCGCACTCAAGCAAGCTTGCGCGCGCGGCGACTGTCTAGCCAGCTTCAATTGCAGTTTATCACGCGCGGCAGACAGACGCTTCATTTCGACAGGCACTTCTTATCATTTTGATCAGCCAATCAGCTCTCAGCAAAATCAGGGCTGAGTTCATATCCCATATAAAACACGATAGTAAATTTGTTTGCGCCATTGAAAAACTCGGATTTAATATATTTGCTGGCGCACTCTGCAAGCAAATCAATCCATCGCTTATTTTATTGCCCCGAAGAGCATCTCCAGGCGAAACAGAAGCAGCGCATTAAGATTAAACTCGTCTGTCCTGGGGAAATTCAACTGTGGAGTGACTTCAAAAAACATCCATTCCTTATGCAACTTGTAGCGATAACGCATCAGCAAAACATAGGCCGTTTCTTCCAGCCTCGGATTATTGGTACCAAGCACGCTCGCCTGATAGACCAGGGCAGTGCGTTCATTCAGGGTATGAAAAATTGAAAAATCCTGG
>JANXXX010000053.1 GCA_025350405.1 Gallionella sp. | reverse complement strand
TGGAGACGGCAAGCTTTCCGAGTATGGCGGCGGGCAAGACGGATAGCGTGCTGGCTGAAATCCTGGCGGTGGAAGAAGGCTATCCGCTACGAGGGAAGATTGTTATTGATGACGGTGGTGGGAGTCGCGCACCCTCTCCCCCGGCCCCTCTCCCGCTTGCGGGCGAGGGGAGGATTCCTGCGCGCGCAACGCTGTGGGCGGATGCGCGGCTGATGCAGCGGCTGGGTGTGCAACTGGGCGATGAGGTGGGCATAGGCGCGCTGCATTTGCGCTTGGCCGCTGAAGTGGTGCGCGATGTGGATCAGTCGGTCGGCTTCGCCAGTTTCGCTCCGCGCGTGATATTGAATTCAGAAGACTTGCCTGCCAGCGGGTTGGTGCAGGAAGGAAGCCGCATCAATTATCGTTTGCTGGTGGCGGGCGAGGCGAAGCAGGTGGCCGACTTGCGAAGCTGGTTACAAGGGCGGCTAACAGTGGGCGAGAAGATCGAGGATGTGCGCGATGCGCGTCCGGAGATACGCACCGCACTGGAACGTGCCGAACATTTCCTCGGCTTGGCCGCGCTCACCGCCGTGGTGCTGGCGGGCGTTGCACTCGCGCTGGCCGCGCGGCATTTCATTTCGCGCCATCTTGATACCTGCGCGATGATGCGCTACCTGGGCGCAAATCAATCGCAGGTGCTGCGCATTTTCCTTTACCAGTTCCTGCTGCTCGGCTTCTGCGCCGTGCTGTTGGGTGAGCTGCTAGGCTATCTTTCGCAGGCTGTGCTGGTGGAATCCATCGCCACGATGCGTGACGCCGCGTTGCCCGCACCCGGCTGGACGCCGATGTGGCAGGCTGCCGCGAGCGGTATGGCGCTTTTGCTGGGCTTCGCCTTCCTGCCGCTGTGGCAATTGAAAAGCGTTTCGCCATTGCGCGTGATCCGCCGCGAACTGGGCGCGCCGGAAGCGGGCACCGGTTTGTTGTACGCCTCGGGCGGTGCTGTGCTGTGCGGCCTGTTCCTGTGGCAGGCCGGTTCGCTCAAGCTGGGACTGACCGTGCTAGTTGGATTGCTGGCGGGCTTGCTGCTGTTCGGTTTGCTGGCATGGTTAATCGTGCGCACCTTGCCCAGATTGCCTTTCAAGGCTCAGCATGCTTTTGCGAATCTGGCGCGGCACGGGCGCAGCAACGCGGTGCAGATCGTCGCGCTCAGTCTGGGCGGCATGGCCTTGCTGCTGCTGACTTTCGTTCGCGCCGACCTGATGGACAGCTGGCGTTCGCGCCTGCCGCCGGATGCGCCCAACCGTTTCATCGTTAATATGCAGCCCGACCAGCGTGCGGCGGTGCTGGATTTTTTTGCGAAACAAAAATTATCTCCGCCGGAATTATTCCCGATGGTGCGCGGCCGTCTGGTTGCGATCAACCAGCACGCGATCAGCGGCGACGATTACCCCGACCCGCGCGCGCGCGGGCTGGTGGAGCGCGAGACCAACCTGTCCTGGTTGGATCATGTGCCTAAAGGTAATGAGTTGGTGCAAGGGGAATGGTTTCCCAAAGGCGCAACATCTGCCTTGTCGGTGGAGGAGGGCATTGCCAAAACCTTGAACATACACATGGGCGATACGCTGACCTATGATGTTGCAGGAAGCCAGTTCAGCGCGAAGGTGGTGAATCTGCGCAAGGTGCAGTGGGATTCGATGCAGGTGAATTTTTTCGTGATCGCCGCACCCGGCATGCTGGAAGATTATCCGGCCAGTTACATCACGAGCTTTTATCTGCCCGCTGATAAGGCGTCGGCGGCGAACGCACTGATCAAGAGTTTCACCAATCTGCTGATGATAGATACCGAGGCGATGATCGAGCAGGTGCGCCACATCATGGACCAGATCTCGCAAACCATGAGCGCGGTGTTCATGTTCACGCTGCTGAGCGGCTTGGCCGTGCTGTATGCGGCGCTGCTGGCGACGCAGGACGAGCGCATCCATGAAGCCGCGATCCTGCGCACGCTGGGGGCGGACAGCCGCTATCTGCGGCGGCTGCACCTGAGCGAGTTCGCCGTGCTGGGATTGTTGAGCGGCCTGTTCTCCGCCGCAGGCGCTGTATTGCTGGGCTGGGTGCTGGCGCGTTTCGTTCTGGAGATTCCTTACCGTCCGGGCATCGTGATCTGGCTGATAGGCTGTTTGGGCGGGATGACGGTGGTGACGCTGGCCGGATGGCTGGCTACGCGCCAAGTAGTGCGGATGCCGCCGCTGGCGATATTGCGCGAGTAAACCAGTCGGCTTAATTAAGTATCAGTTTAAGTTGAGCTAAATGCCGCATTGATGATAGAATGCGCGCCGCTTCGGAATAGTCCGGAGCAAATTTCCCGTTCGCACAAGTTGGGGTGCCCAATTTTTGATTGGGTCAGGCTAGCGATCGGTAGTTCATATTTCAATTCGCATTTGAAATCGAGAACAAGGCGGCGAGGATGAAGCGACGAAGACAGCACACATAGTGCGGCTAGGAGCTGAAGACGAAGCCAACGTAGTTATCGTTTCAAATGCGGTTTGAAATTAACCCTTACATTGGAGTATTAATCATGGCTGTAACTATGCGTCAAATGTTGGAAGCTGGTGTGCATTTCGGACACCAGACACGTTTCTGGAATCCCAAGATGGCGCCGTTCATCTTCGGACATCGCAACAAAATTCACATCATCAATCTGGAAAAGACGGTCGCGATGTTCGCCGAGGCGGAGAACTTCGTGCGCAAGTTGTCCGCGAAAAAAGGCTCTATCCTGTTCGTGGCGACCAAGCGTCAGGCGCGCGACATTTTGCAGGAAGAGGCGATACGCGCAGAATCCCCGTTCGTGAATCATCGCTGGTTGGGCGGCATGCTGACCAATTACAAGACTGTGCAGGAATCCATCAAGCGCCTGCGCGAGCTGGAGCAGATGACTGCCGATGGCGCGAATGAAAAAGTTTCCAAGAAAGAAGCGCTGATGATGAAGCGCGAATTGGAAAAGCTGGATCGCAGCTTGGGCGGCATCAAGGATATGAAAGGTTTGCCGGACGCACTGTTCGTGATCGACGTGGGCTACCAGAAGGGCGCAATCGTCGAGGCGCAGAAGCTGGGCATCCCGGTGATCGGCATCGTCGACACCAACAACTCGCCGCTGGGCGTGGACTACATCATTCCCGGCAATGATGACTCTACCCAGGCGATCCGTCTGTATGCCCGCGCTATTGCCGACGCAGTGCTGGAAGGTCGTGCGCAGGCGCTGAATGAATTGGTCGAGCAGGTTGCCGAGCAAGCGGCCTAGTTTTAAATAAGGCGCAATCAAGGGGCGCGAGCCCCTTTTTTTTATAAGCAATTTTTATAAGCGATAACCATGTCAGACAACCGCAGAAGCAAAACCGTCACCCAAGGCGTGCAACGTTCGCCCAATCGCGCGATGCTGCGCGCGGTGGGTTTTGGCGACAAGGATTTTGAAAAGCCTATCGTCGGTGTCGCGAATGCGCACAGCACCATCACGCCGTGCAATATGGGCATCGGCGCATTGGCCGTGCGTGCCGAAGCTGCATTGAAAAAAGCTGGCGCGATGCCGCAGATGTTCGGCACGATCACGATCTCGGACGGCATCTCGATGGGCACCGAAGGGATGAAATTTTCGCTGGTGTCGCGCGAGGTGATCGCCGATTCGATCGAGACCGTGTGCAACGGCCAGAGCATGGACGGCGTACTCGCCATCGGCGGCTGCGACAAGAACATACCCGGCGCGATGATCGCGATCGCGCGTTTGAATATCCCGTCCATTTTCGTTTACGGTGGAACCACCAAGCCCGGTCATTACAAAGGTCGCGATCTCACCATCGTGAGCGCGTTCGAGGCGGTGGGGCAATACACCGCCCACAAGATCGACGAGACCGAGCTGACCGAGATCGAGCGCCACGCTTGCCCCGGCGCGGGTTCGTGCGGCGGCATGTACACCGCGAATACGATGTCTTCCAACGCCGAGGCGATGGGGCTGAGCCTGATGTATTCCTCCACGATGGCGGCGGAAGACCTGGAAAAAGCGGAGAGTACCGCGAAGTCTGCCGAGGTGCTGGTGAATGCGATCAGGAAACAAATTTTGCCGCGCCAGATACTGACGCGCAAGGCATTCGAGAATGCGATCGCGGTGACGATGGCGGTGGGCGGCTCCACCAACGCGGTGCTGCACCTGCTCGCGATTGCACATGCCGCGCAGGTGACATTGACCATAGACGACATCGAAACCATCCGCGCGAAAGTACCCGTGCTGTGCGATCTGAAACCATCCGGCCAGTATGTCGCGACCGACTTGCATCAGGCCGGCGGTATTCCGCAGGTGATGAAGATATTGCTGGAGCATGGCGTGTTGCATGGCGATGCGATGACCATTACCGGGCAGACCATTGCGGAAGTACTGAAGGATGTGCCAGCCGAACCGCGCAAGGATCAGGATGTTATCCGTCCGTGGAACAATCCGATCTATGCGCAGGGGCACCTTGCAATCCTGAAGGGCAATCTCGCGACAGAAGGCGCGGTGGCCAAGATCACCGGTGTCAAGCTGGCGAAGATCACCGGCCCGGCACGCGTATTTGAATCCGAAGAAGAGTGCATGGCCGCCATCCTTGCGCGGAAGATCAAAGCGGGCGACGTGGTCATCATCCGTTACGAAGGCCCCAAGGGCGGCCCCGGCATGCGCGAGATGTTGTCACCGACCTCGGCGATCATCGGCGAAGGCCTGGGCGATTCGGTCGGCCTGATTACCGATGGCCGTTTCTCCGGCGGTACTTACGGCATGGTGGTCGGGCATGTCGCGCCTGAAGCAGCAGTGGGTGGCACGATCGCGCTGGTCAATGAAGGCGACTCGGTGACCATAGATGCGGAGTTACGTTTGCTGCAACTCAATGTGAATGATGCGGAACTGGCGCGTCGTCGTGCCGCATGGCAACCGCCCGCGCCGCGCTATACGCGCGGTGTGCTGGCGAAATACGCCAAGCTGGTGTCGACGGCAAGCAAGGGTGCGGTAACGGATTAGTTTGTGAAAAGCTTTTTTTCCGCAGATTACGCAGATTAAACAGATTAAAAGCAGGATGAATGAAGATGAAAGTTATGATCTGTTGGGTGATGAAGCCAATTTCCCGCCTGAATGAATCTGCGTAATCTGTGGACTGAACAGTTTTTGAATTGAAGATTTTTATCGAAATATATTATTTATTACGGAGTAGAAGATGTCAGAAATTACAGCAAGTATGGTCAAGGAACTGCGCGAGATGACGGGTCTCGGTATGATGGAATGCAAAAAGGCCTTGGTTGAATCCAATGGCGATATCAAGGCGGCTGAAGAGCAGATGCGTATCAAGAGCGGCGCCAAGGCAAGCAAAGCGGCCAGCCGCGTGACTGCGGAAGGTGTAGTGAGCACCTTTATCGCGAAAGACGGCAAGGTTGGCGCGCTGGTGGAAGTTAACTGCGAAACCGATTTTGTTGCCAAGAACGATGACTTTGTCACTTTCGCAAAAAATGTGGCCGAGACTGTGGCGAAGAATAGTCCGGCTGACATCGCTGCGTTGTCCGGTATGGCGATCGTCAACGGCTCCGGCAGTGTAGAAGAAACACGCAAGGCGCTGATCATGAAGCTGGGCGAGAACGTCAGCATCCGCCGTATCGAGCGTTATGCGACCACAAGCGGCAAGCTGTCCAGCTATCTGCACGGCAGCAAGATCGGCGTGCTGTTGAATTTCACCGGCGGTGATGATGTACTGGGCCGCGACCTGTGTATGCATATCGCGGCGAGCAAGCCCAAGTCTGTTGATGCTTCCGGCGTGAATCCGGCCGACATCGAAACCGAACGCCGTATCGCGATCGAGAAGGCGCGCGAAGGCGGTAAGCCGGAAGCGATGCTGGAGAAGATCGCCGATGGTACGGTGCAGAAATTCCTCAAGGAAGTGACACTGCTGGGCCAGGTGTTCGTCAAAGCCGAAGACGGCAAGCAAACCATCGAGCAGTTGTTGAAGAGCAAAGGTGCCTCGGTGACCGCGTTCCAGATGTTCGTCGTGGGCGAGGGCATCGAGAAGAAGGTGGAAGATTACGCGGCGGAAGTGGCTGCCACTATAGCCGCAGCAAAAGGATAATTGCCATGAGCAAACCCGCCTACAAACGCATCCTGCTCAAGCTCAGCGGCGAAGCCCTGATGGGCGACGACAGCTATGGCATCAACCGCGAGGTGATAGCGCGCATCGTGGCCGAGATCGCGGAAGTGGTGGGTCTGGGTGTGCAAGTGGCGATCGTGATCGGCGGCGGCAACATCTTCCGTGGCGTGGCTCCGGCTGCGGCGGGGATGGATCGTGCCACTGCGGATTACATGGGCATGCTGGCCACGGTGATGAATTCGATGGCGTTGCAGGATGCGATGACGCGCGCGGGTCTGGATTGCCGCGTGCAGTCTGCCTTGAACCTGGAGCAGGTCGCCGAGCCGTTCATTCGCGGCAAGGCGCTGCGTTATCTGGAAGACGGCAAGGTGGTGATCTTCGCAGCGGGCATCGGCAGCCCGTTCTTTACCACCGACACCGCTGCGGCGTTGCGCGGTGTGGAAATGTCCGCCGAGGTAGTGATCAAGGCCACCAAAGTGGATGGTGTTTATACTGCCGATCCGAAGAAAGACCCGCACGCTATCCGCTATCAGAGCCTGAGCTTCGACGAGGCGATCAGCAAGAATCTCAAGATCATGGATGCGACGGCGCTGACGTTATGCCGCGACCAGAAATTGCCGATCATCGTGTTCAGTATATTCAAGCTTGGCGCGCTGAAGCGCGTGGTGATGGGCGAGGGTGAGGGCACCCTGGTGCGTATTGATTAAGTTCGCGTGGATTGGGGTGCGTGTTGATTAGGGTTCGCGTAGCTTAAGGTGCGCATTAATTAACTCAGGAGAAAGCATGGTTGCTGAAATCAAGAAGACTACCGAACAAAAAATGCAAAAGTCGCTGGATGCATTGAAAGCCGACTTGGGCAAGGTGCGCACCGGGCGTGCGCATACCGGTCTGCTGGACCATGTGATGGTGGAATATTACGGCAATCCGACTCTAATTACCCAAGTCGCCAACGTTACCCTGGTCGATGCGCGCACCATCGGCGTGCAACCCTGGGAAAAAAACATGGTTGGCCCGGTCGAGCGCGCGATACGCGATGCGGACCTGGGGCTGAATCCGGCCACCAACGGCGACATGATCCGTGTGCCGATGCCGATGCTGACCGAGGAGCGCCGCCGCGATCTGATCAAGGTGATCAAGGCTGAAGGCGAGACCGCCAAGGTGGCGGTGCGCAACATACGCCGCGATGCCAATCACACGCTGAAAGAAGCGCTCAAGAATAAAGAGGTCGCTGAAGATGATGAGCGCCGTTTGCAGGACGAAGTACAAAAGTTGACCGATCGCTTCGTCACTGAAATCGACAAGGCTCTGGCCGCCAAAGAAGCCGATTTGATGGCAGTCTGATTCAAGTTATGAATCTGGAATAATGGTCCATTCCCCGCCCAGCTCCACCCGAAATATACCCGAGGTTGCCAGTGTGCCGCGCCATATCGCCATCATCATGGATGGCAACGGACGCTGGGCGAAACAGCGTTTCATGCCGCGCGTGATGGGACATCAGCGCGGTGTGGAAGCGTTGCGAGAAGTGGTAAAAAGCTGTCGCGAACTGGGTGTGGAATATCTGACCGTGTTCGCATTCAGCAGCGAAAACTGGCGGCGTCCTGCCGAAGAAGTTTCCTTTCTGATGTCGCTATTCTTGAGAATGCTGGAACGCGAAGTCACCAAGTTGCACCAAAATAATATCCGCCTGAAAATCATCGGCGACCGTAGCCGCTTCGACGACAAGCTCAAGCAGACCATGCACGATGCCGAGCAGCTTACCGCGAACAATACTGCACTGACGTTGACCATCGCCGCGAACTATGGCGGACGCTGGGACGTGATTAACGCGGTGCAGCATATGCTCAACGCGCATCCGCACCTTGCGCAAACCTTCTCCGAAGCCGACTTGCAACCCTACCTGTCGATGAGCGATGCGCCCGAACCGGATCTGTTCATCCGCACCGGGGGCGAACAGCGCATCAGCAACTTCATGCTGTGGCAATTGGCATATACCGAATTATATTTTACCGACACGCTGTGGCCGGCCTTTGATCCCGGCGAATTGAATAAGGCGATCGCCTCGTATCACAAGCGCGAGCGGCGTTTTGGCCGAACCAGTGAACAGGTGCAAGGCCGGCATGAAGGAGATCAGTATGCTCAACAGGTTCAAGGCAATAGTGCCAAGGGAAAGATTTGATGCTTAGGTCGCGGGTGATTACCGCTGTTATTTTGCTGCTACTGCTTTTGTCGGCATTGTTTGCCTTGCCCAATGCTGGCTGGGCTGCATTGGTGACCGTGATGGTGGTGCAGGGTGCTGCGGAATGGTCAAGATTAGCCAGATTCAGCGGCAAAAAAGCGAATCTTTTCTGGGGCCTGACGCTGTTGATGATGTTGGCTTTGATTTGGTTTGATGCGACGCACACTCCCGAACAGTTGCTCTTCCCGCATGGGTCAGTTTATGTCGTATCCGCCCTGCTGTGGCTGGTGATCGTGCCGGCCTGGCTGATGGCAGGCTGGAAGGTGAAGCAACCATTGCTGATGGCATTGGTCGGCTGGGCGGTGCTGATCCCGACCGGTTTGGCGATGCTGGATTTGCGCGGTGACCATCCATGGTGGCTGTTGGGCATGATGTGTCTGGTGTGGATTGCGGATATTGCCGCTTACTTCACCGGACGCAGGTTCGGAAAAAACAAACTCGCACCCAGCATCAGTCCGGGCAAGACTTGGGAAGGTGTGGCAGGTGCAATTATCGCTGTGTCGATTTATATCGTGATTGCCTGGAGCTTCAGCCCTTATGTCAATCGACATGCGTTACTGCCGATATTGCTGGTGGCTTCCTGGTGCTGGGTTGGACTGGCGGTCATTGGTGATTTATTCGAATCCGCGATCAAGCGCCAGGCGGGTGTCAAAGACAGCGGCGCATTGCTGCCCGGCCACGGCGGATTATTGGATCGCATTGATGCGTTGACCTCGACCCTGCCGCTCGCCGCACTGGCGGTTTTGTTGCAACATCTCAGCTGACCAGCCAGGCAACAGATCACGATGCAGCACATTTCGATTTTGGGTTCCACCGGCAGCATCGGCACCAGCACGCTGGACGTGGTGGCACGCCATCCCGATAAATTCCAGATCGTTGCGTTGACGGCGAACAGCCAGGTCGATTTATTGTTCCGGCAATGCCAGCAATTCAAGCCGCGCTATGCGGTGATGCTGGATGGAGCAGCCGCCAAATTGTTGCGCCAGCGCGTAAGTGTTGCGGGCTTGAGCACCGAGGTGTTAAGCGGAGATGCCGCGCTGGAGCATGTCGTGGTGTTGCCGGAAGTGGATACGGTGATGGCGGCCATTGTCGGAGCGGCTGGCTTGCGCCCCACGCTGGCAGCGGCACAAGCGGGCAAGAAGATTTTGCTGGCGAACAAAGAGACGCTGGTGATGGCGGGTAATGTGTTTATGGATGCGGTGAGCGCCAGCGGTGCTACGCTGTTGCCGATCGACAGCGAGCACAACGCGATCTTTCAAGCCTTGCCGCGCGGCTATAACGGCGATCTTGCAGCGAGTGGTGTGCGCAGAATTTTGCTGACTGCATCAGGCGGCCCGTTCCGCAACACCCCGTTAAGCGAACTGCACAATGTCACGCCTGAGCAAGCCTGCGCGCATCCCAATTGGGTGATGGGGCGCAAGATCTCGGTGGACTCGGCCAGCATGATGAACAAGGGTCTGGAGGTCATCGAGGCGCACTGGCTGTTCAACGCGAGTGCCGATGATATCCAGGTGGTGGTGCATCCGCAGAGCGTGATCCACTCGCTGGTTGAGTATGTAGACGGCTCGGTGCTGGCGCAGCTCGGCAATCCCGATATGCGCACGCCGATCGCCTATGGCTTGGCCTATCCCGAGCGCATTGACGCCGGCGTAGCACCGCTGGATCTGTTCAAGGTGGCGACGATGAATTTTGTTGCGCCTGATTTCGAGCGCTTCTCTTGTCTGGCTTTGGCCTACCAGGCTCTGCGTGCAGCAGGCACGGCACCGGCAGTATTGAACGCTGCAAACGAAGTGGCGGTGGCGGCATTTCTCGATAAGCAGATATCTTTCCTGCATATTCCGCGCATCATCGAGACGGTGCTGGATGCGTTGCCTGTTAGTATGGTCAACTGCCTGGACGATGTACTGGGCGCGGATGCCGAAGCGCGCCGTATTGCGCAACAGCAAATTCACAAAATTTTCAGATGAACCACAAAAAAACTTTTGCCACAGAGTACACAGAGAAAAACCTGCGCATTCTCTGTACTCTCTGTGTACTCTGTGGCTAGAATTGAGGTTTTAAAATGATCTATTTGCTCGCATTTGTCGGCGCAATCGCGCTGCTGGTGTTGTTTCATGAATATGGACACTATTGGGTGGCGCGCCGTTGCGGTGTGAAAGTGCTGCGTTTTTCTCTGGGCTTCGGCAATGTGATATACAGAAAACGCTTTGCCGGCAACGATACCGAATGGGTGATTTGCTCGGTTCCATTGGGAGGCTACGTCAAGATGGTGGACGAACGCGAAGAGGAAGTTGCGCCGGAAGATTTGCCGTATGCGTTCAACCGCAAGCCGGTATTGCAGCGCATGGCGATCGTGGCGGCTGGGCCGCTGGCGAATTTTCTGCTGGCCATTGTTTTGTACTGGGCTTTGTTCATGCACGGTGTGCCGGGGTTGAAGCCGAAACTGGGCGATGTGCCGCAAGGCACGCCTGCGGCCAACGCGCAGATGCAAGCGGGCGAGACGATACTCAGTATCAACGGAGATGCTGTTCCAAGCTGGCAGGAATTGCATTGGACGTTATTGGATTTGGCATTGAAGCAGGACGAGGTGAGAATAGAGGCGCAAGCTGCCGACGGCACATCGGCCATACATGTGCTGGACATGAGCGGCCTGGCGGTGAAAGATCTGGATGGCGAGTTTCTCGATAAGCTCGGCCTGCATCTGTATCAACCGGTAGTCTTGCCCGTCATTGGCAGCTTGACCGAAGGTGATGTGGCGCAACGCGCCGGGCTGCAAGCGGGGGATCGTATCCTGCGTGCCAATGGCGTTCCGATGCAACGCTGGATGGAGGTGGTGGAGATAATACGAGCGCGCCCCGGACAAACTATTCAGTTTGAGATACTTCGCAAAGACGGGCAGCGCAGCGATATGACGCTGTCCATATCAGTGGTTCCGCGCTCAGATATAGAGTCCGGCAAAACAGTGGGCAAGATCGGTGCGGGTCCAAAAACAGATGAGGCTGCCTGGCAAGCGATGTTCACCGAGGTGAGTTACGGCCCACTGGAAGCGATGTCGCATTCGTTGCGCAAGACCTGGGAAACCTCCGTCATCAGTCTGAAGATGATGGGCAAGATGGTGATGGGCGAGGTGTCGATGAAAAACCTGAGCGGTCCGATCACGATTGCCGATTATGCCGGGCAGTCGGCGAAAATGGGCGTAGTGGCATATCTGAGCTTTCTGGCGTTGATCAGCATCAGTCTCGGGGTGTTGAATTTATTGCCCATTCCCTTATTGGATGGCGGACACTTGCTGTATTATGTCGCCGAATTTGCCAAGGGTAGTCCGGTCTCAGAACTGGCTTGGGAAATCGGCCAGAAAATAGGCATTGCGCTGCTGGGCACGCTGATGGTCTTTGCTATTTATAACGATATTAATCGCTTTGTTTCAGGCTAAATAATGAACAAAAAAAAACTGGCCGGAATAATCTTACTGATCTGTGTTTCTTCCGGCTGTATCTCTCCTGTTTGGGCAATCGAACCGTTCACCGTCAAAGATATCCGTGTCGAGGGCATCCAGCGTACCGAGGCCGGCACGGTGTTCAGCTATCTGCCGGTCAAGGTCGGCGACACGATGGATAATGAAAAATCTGCTGCGGCGATCCACAGCCTGTATGCCACGGGATTTTTTAAGGATGTGAAACTGAAAGTCGAGCAGGGCGTGTTGATTGTGCAGGTGCGGGAACGGCCTTCGATTGCAAGCATTGAGGTTAACGGAGTCAAGGATTTCCCCAAGGATAAACTCAAGGAGAGCATGAAATATGCAGGGCTTGCCGAAGCACGAATTTTCGACAAAGGCGCACTGGATAAAGCCACCCAGGAACTGAAACGCCAGTACGTTGCGCGTGGCAAATATGCCGTTAAGGTATCGACCACCGTCACTGAGCTGGAACGCAACCGGGTTAGCATCGTGTTTAATGTGGTGGAAGGCGAAGTTTCCAAAATCAAGCAAATCAATCTGATCGGCAATCATGCCTACTCGGAAGCTGAGCTGCTGGAAAAGATGAGCCTCGGTACGCCGGGCTGGTTTGCCTGGTTCAGCAGCAGTGACCAGTATTCCAAACAAAAATTGTCTGCCGACCTGGAAACGCTGCGTTCGTTTTATATGGATAGTGGCTATCTTGAATTTAATATTGACTCGACCCAGGTTTCGATTACGCCAAACAAGAGAGATATATACATCACCATCAATTTCACCGAGGGCGAGAAATATACCATTGCCAAGGTGGGGGTGTCAGGTGATATGCTGATACCCAAAGAAGAAATCGAGAAACTTGTGCAAGTGAAAACCGGTGATATTTTTTCACGCAAGGATATGACCGAAACCAGCAAGAAAATCGGAGAGCGTTTGGGGCATGAGGGTTATGCCTTCGCCAATGTGAATGCGATCCCGGAAATCGACAAGGAGAAGCACCAGGTTTCTTTTAATTTTGTGGTGGATATTGGCCAGCGTGTGTATATTCGCCGTATTAACGTTGCCGGTAATAACAAAACCCGCGATGAGGTCATACGCCGCGAGTTTCGCCAGACCGAAGGCGAGTGGTTCGACGTGGAAAAAATCAAAAAATCCAAACAGCGCGTCGACAAACTGGATTTCTTTTCCGAAGTTAATATTGAAACTCCGGCAGTGCAGGGGGCGGCAGACCAGGTAGATGTGAACATGTCGGTCAAGGAAAAATCAACCGGAAATATTTCAGTGGGTGCGGGCTATTCAAGCGGAGAAGGCCTCGTGTTGACGGGGAGTGTGACACAGGCTAATTTGTTCGGTACGGGCAATCACCTTTCCACGCAAATCAATACCGGGAAAATTAATCAGGTCTATTCGGTTTCCTACACCAATCCCTATTACACCGATAATGGGGTAAGTCGCGGTTTCGATATTTACAAGCGCAACACCGATTCGCAAAGCACGGCGATCAGCCAATATTCATCGCACACATTTGGCGGCGGGGTGCGATTTGGCGTGCCAATTGCCGAGGATCAAACGATCAGCTATGGCTTGGCAGTAGAAAGAACTGAGTTGGGGTTGTTCCAAACCAGCCCGTCGCGATTGATTGATTACGTCAACAATAACGGTATGTCCAGTAACAATTTGTTGGGAACGATCGGATGGGGCAGGGATAGCCTCGACAGCGCAATTTATACCACCGACGGGACGCTGCAACGCGCGTTTGCGGAAATTGCGTTGCCGGTGTTCGATATGCGTTACTACAAATTGAATTACCAGCATCAATGGTTTCATCCACTGAGCAAGGATGTTACCCTGTTGCTGCATGGCGAGGGTGGTATTGCAGGGGGGTATGGTAGCAAGCAGTTGCCGTTCTTCAAGAATTTTTATGCCGGCGGCCCCGGCTCGGTGCGCGGCTATGATGCCAATTCGCTGGGTCCGCGCGATTCGTCGAATGCAATATTGGGAGGCCCGCGCCGAGTGCTTGGTGGAGCAGAGTTGTTGATGCCATTCCCGGGGACGGGCAATGAAAAGTCTGTGCGCTTGAGCGGATTTATCGATGCGGGAGCGATTTATGGGACTGGCGATCTGCCGGGCAGTGCAGGAATGCGCTATTCTACAGGCTTGGCGCTTACTTGGATATCGCCGGTGGGACCGCTTAAATTTAGTTATGCCGTGCCGATCCATGAACAGCCGGAGGACAGGTTGCAAAGGTTCCAGTTTACTTTGGGTTCGGTGTTCTAAAGAATTATTTAGCCATCTAATTGAGCTGCGAAAAGACTGCTCCAAGTGGCAGATTATGACGTGGAGGGAGTGGATAATGAAGGCAATGATCAAAGCAGGTATGTTGGCCGTGTTGTTGAGTGCGGGAGTGTTGCTGGCCGCAGATTTCAAGGTGGGCGTAGTGGATACCGAGCGCGTGTTGCGTGAGTCTGCTCCCGCGATGAAGGCGGAAAGCAAAATTGAGAAGGAATTTTCCGGACGCGACCAGGAAATCAAGAAATTGATTAAACAGGCGAAAGAATTACAAGCCTCGCTGGACAAAGAAGACAGTAAGCTTTCAGATACTGATCGGCGCAACAAGGAGCGCGAATTGACTGCGATGAATGTGGACTTGCAACGCATGCAGCGCGAGTTCCGCGAGGATTTGAATTTGCGCAAGAACGAAGAGCTGGCCATCGTGCTGGAGCAGGCCAACAAGGCAATACAGGCGATTGCCGAGGCGGAGAAGTTCGACTTGATCTTGCAGGAAGCGGTGTATCGTAATCCAAAAATAGACATCACCGACATGGTGATCAAGCATCTTGCCGACAGCAAGGTTGATAGCAAGGTCGGCAAATAAGCGATATCGCCCGTATGACCGTTTCCTACCGATTATCTGAAATCGTAGCGCAGTTGGGTGGTCGCGTATTGGGTGATGCAAGTGTGCGCATAGCTCAAATCGCAACGCTGGAAAACGCCCAGCTGGATCAAATCAGTTTCCTCACCAACAGCAAATATCGCGCTCAGCTTGCCAGTACTCAAGCGGGTGCGGTGATCCTGTCCGAGGCAGAGGCGGACGCAACCGGCTTGCCGCGCATCATCTCGGATAACCCTTACGCGTATTTCGCCAAGGTTTCGGCTTTGCTGAATCCTTTGCCGGCAGCCAGCCCCGGTATACATCCCAGTGCGGTCATCGGCGCGGGTGCGAAAATTGAAGCGACTGCCAGCATCGCAGCGACCGCCGTGATTGGCGCGGGTGCAACGATAGGCGCGTTCAGCATGGTCGGCGAAGGCTGCTGCATCGGCGAGAATGTGGTTATTGGCAGCCATGCACGCCTCTATCCACGAGTGGTGATATATCGCGACTGTGTGCTGGGCGATAATCTGGTCGCGCATTCCGGGGGGGTGATCGGTGCGGATGGATTCGGCTTTGCGATGGATGAGGGGCATTGGATCAAGGTTCCGCAAATCGGTCGGGTGGTGATCGGCAATGATGTCGAGATCGGTGCCAACACCAGCATCGATCGCGGTGCGTTGAATGACACGGTGATCGAAGATGGCGTGAAGCTGGACAACCAGATTCAGATTGCGCATAACGTGCACATCGGCGCGCACACCGCAATCGCCGGCTGTGTCGGCATCGCGGGCAGCACTACCATTGGACGATATTGCCGGATCGGTGGCAGCGCGGGGATACTGGGGCATCTGCACATCGCGGATCACGTGGAGATCGCGGCGTTCACGCTGATCGGGAAATCCATACGCGAGGCCGGTTCCTACGCGGGGATATTCCCGTTTTCCAAGGCCGAGGACTGGCGCAAGCATAGCGTGCATATTCGTCATCTCGATGAACTGGCGGAACGCATCAAGACATTGGAAAAGCAGCTTAAATCTTTAAGCGCGGAATCTTAGAAACGAAATTCGTAAAAAGGAAAAGCTGATGAGTATACAAATGGACATAAACGAAATTATCGCGCTGCTGCCGCACCGCTATCCGTTCCTGCTGATAGACCGCGTGCTGTCCATGGAGCCGGACAAAAGCATCGTGGCGCTGAAAAATGTGACCATCAACGAGCCGTTCTTCCCCGGACATTATCCGCACTTTCCGGTGATGCCGGGTGTGCTGATCATCGAGGCGATGGCTCAAGCCGCCGCGTTGTTGTCGTTCAAGTCCATGGGGGCGGGCGCAAGTGAAAAATCGGTGTATTACTTTGCCGGTATCGACGGGGCGCGCTTCAGGCTGCCGGTCGGTCCGGGCGATCAGTTAATCATCAAGGCCACACTGATGGGCAGCAAGCGCGGGCTGTTCAAGTTTAGCGCGACTGCCGAAGTGGATGGCAAGTTGGCTGCCGAAGCGGAACTGATGTGCACGGTAAAAGCGGTGTCATGATGCGTCACTCAACCGCGATCATCCACCCCGGTGCCAAGCTTGCCAGCGATGTCGAGGTGGGCGCATATTCCATCATCGGCGAGCATGTCGAGGTCGGCGCAGGTACAAAGATAGGCCCGCATGTGGTTGTCGAGGGGCACACCCGCATCGGTAAAAACAACAACATCTTTCAGTTCTGTTCGGTAGGCGCGATCCCGCAGGACAAGAAATATGCGGGCGAACCGACGCGCCTGGAGATAGGCGATAACAACACCATCCGTGAATTTTGCACCCTCAACACCGGCACGGTGCAGGATGCCGGCGCCACCCGCATCGGCAACGACAACTGGATCATGGCTTACGTGCATGTGGCGCACGACTGCCAGATCGGCAGCCACACCATCATGGCGAACGGCGCGACTTTGGGCGGCCATGTGCATGTGGGCGACTGGGTTTTCCTGGGCGGGCTGTCCGGCGTGCATCAATTCGTGCGCATCGGCGCGCACGCGATGACCGGCTTTCAAACGCGCTTGTCCCAGGATCTGCCGCCATATGTCACCGCTGCCGACAACCCGGCTGCGGCACACGGCATCAACTCGGAAGGTTTGAAGCGGCGCGGATTTTCCAGCGATGCCATCATGGCGATCAAACACGCTTACAAGACACTTTATAAATCCGGTCTCAATCTGGAGGAAGCCAAAGCCGCGATCCAGTCGCAAGCAGTGGCGCACGCCGAGTTGCAGCCGTTGGTAGATTTTCTCGCCGCCTCGACACGCGGCATCATTCGTTGATATTGTTTAGTTTATGACACAAAAAATTGTGATAGGTATAGTCGCGGGCGAAGCCTCGGGCGATCTGCTCGGCAGCCATTTAATGGAAGCTTTGAAAGAAGCCCGCCCGGATATAGAGTTCATCGGCGTCGGCGGACCCAAGATGCAATCCACCGGTATGGAAGTATTGTTCCCGATGGAAAAGCTCGCAGTGAACGGTTATGTCGAAGTGCTGCGCCACTATTTCGAAATAGTTGGCATACGCCGCAAATTGCGCAAATATTTCCTGAAAAATCGCCCTAATCTGTTCATCGGCATAGACGCGCCTGATTTCAATCTCGGCCTGGAGCTGTCGCTCAAGCAGCGCGGCATCCCCACTGTTCACTATGTCAGCCCGTCGATATGGGCGTGGCGTGGCGAGCGTATTCACAAGATCAAGCGCGCAGTCACGCACATGCTCGCGTTGTTTCCGCATGAACCCAAGCTCTATCAGCAAGCTGGCGTGCCGGTGGCTTATGTCGGCCACCCGCTTGCCGATATGTTGCCGGATTATCCGAAGCGGGCCGTGATGCGCGAGACCATGCGTATTCCGTTGCACGTAAAGGTGTTCGCTTTTCTTCCCGGCAGCCGTCAGGGCGAAGTCAAGCGGTTGGCGCACATATTCATCGAAACGGCCAAGCTGATACTGAAGAAACATCCTGATGCGCGTTTTCTGGTGCCCTTGATCAGCCGCGAAACGCGCGGGATCTTTGAACAGGCGCTGTATGATTGCGAGGCGCAGGAGCTGCCGATCACCTTGCTGTTCGGTCATGCGCAGGACGCAATGATCGCAGCAGACGGCGTGCTGGTCGCATCGGGAACCGCGACGCTGGAGGCTGCATTGCTCAAGCGCCCGATGGTGATCACTTACCGCCTGAATGCGTGGACATGGAAATTGATGCGGCCCAAGGGTTACCAGCCTTATTTTGGCTTACCAAATATTTTGTGCGGACGCTTTGTGGTACCGGAGCTGATGCAGGAAGATGCCACACCGGAGAATCTCACCCAGGCATTGCTCAATCTGGTCAACAACAAGGAAGCCGTGGCGCAGCTTGAAGAAACCTTCACCGCGCTGCATCAATCTTTGCGCCAGAACACCGCGCAGAAAGCGGCTGCAGCCATCCTGCCTTATCTGGCAAAGGCTTGATTGCCGAATGTCCAATTTCATCTTCGTGTGCGGTGTGGATGAAGCCGGGCGAGGCCCGTTGGCTGGCCCGGTCAGCGCGGCAGCGGTGATACTCGACCCGAACAATCCCATCGCCGGTTTGGCCGATTCCAAAAAACTTTCCGAGCGGCAGCGCGACCAGCTCGCTCCCATCATCCGCGAACGTGCACTGGCGTGGGCGGTGGCCTACGCGGAGGTCGATGAAATCGACCAGCTCAACATCCTGCAAGCCACGCTGCTGGCGATGCGCCGTGCCGTGCTGGCCTTGCACATCCAGCCACAGCAAGTGCTGGTGGATGGCCTGTATTGCCCGCAAACCGGCATTCCCAGTCAGGCCATCGTGAAAGGTGATAGCAAGATCGCCGCGATTTCCGCCGCGTCGATCCTGGCCAAGACCGCGCGCGACGCGCTGATGCTGGAATTGCATGCAACCTATCCGCACTACGGCTTTGCCGACCACAAAGGTTATCCCACCGCCGCGCATCTCGCCGCGTTGCGCGAACATGGCGTATCGATCGTGCACCGCAAAAGCTTCAGGCCGGTGCGCGAGTTATTGCCGGTTGGCCAACGGTAAATTTATTTCTATGCTTAAACATTGCCGGCAGTGACCTGGGGGCGGAGTCTTTTTTGATGTATCGTATGCCCATCTGGTAACCAGCTGACAATAACCCCATGGCCCTGTTCAAACTAATCCATCTGCTTGCTGCCCTGATCTGGGTGGGTGGCATGTTCTTCGCCTATGTGGTGCTGCGTCCGGCTGCGGTGGAGGTGCTTGAACCGCCGCAGCGTCTTTGCATGTGGGATGCGGTGTTTCGCCGCTTCTTCGGTTGGGTGTGGGGTGCGGTCGCCACACTCTTGGTCAGCGGTTTGTATCTGGTTTACTTGTATGGCGGCATCGCCCATGTGGCGCGCCATATCCACATCATGCTGGCCATGGGGCTGGCGATGATGGTGATCTACGGCTACGTGTTCTTTGCCTGCTATGTGCTGTTCAGCGTGCATGTCGGCAAACAGCGCTGGAAGGAGGCGGGAGAGACGTTGGGCAAGATACGCAAATTGATCGCTGTTAATCTAATATTGGGGTTGCTGACCGTGAGCGTGGCCGTGATCGGCACGGCTTGGGCGTAGGTTGGTTTGCGATAATTAAGGTGTGGTGTAAATGAAGTCGGCCACTTAGGTATAATAGCGTTTGGTTTATGGCATTTCATATTTCCGGTGCATAAATGGCACAGGAATTTTTTAACTTTCAGCTTGGAGAATGAAGCAATGAACGAAAACAATACTGTCGCTCAACTTAAAGAGCGTCTGAATAAAGATGGCAGCGATATCGATGCCGCGATATCCTTGGGTAATATTTATTATGACAATGGCGAGGCTGGGCAATCCATACTTTATTATCAGCGTGCTCTCGCTATCAATCCGGATCTGTCCGGCGTGCGCACCGATCTAGGCACGATGTATTGGCGCAATGACGACATCAGTTTGGCCGAGCAAGCCTTCCGTGATGTGATTGCCCGTGACCCCAGTTTCGGTCATGCCTACGTGAATCTTGGTCTGTTATTGCACCGTGCAAAAAATAATGTCACGGAGGCTCGCGCTGCCTGGCAACAACTGCTGGCTGCCAATCCAAATCATGAAGTAGCTGCCAAGGCGCGTGAATTGCTGCAGGAAACTTCGGCGTTGGCCAGCTAGTCCTTCAATAGTAAAAACTCACCATGCCATAGTTTCGAATGTCGAGGCCAATTGCTGGTGATGAAGGGGTAGTGAAGAAGCTGACGCGGGGGAGGCAGCCGCGAACGGTTGCACATCTGTATTGGGCGGGATCGCCAGGCTGAATGGTGTTGGCGCTATGGCGTTACCCTGTTTGAGGGGCTGCTGAAATGCGCCTTCACGACGTTGGCGGTACCTCTGGCGTGATAATGGTTGCAGAAATCCGGGGTGCTATGTACAGTGATTCTACATTGCCTTGTTCTATCCACATTTACCCTTGATCGGTTTCTGCCATGTTTGAAATGATCCGTCGCTCGCTGGGTATTGCCCCGACCCATAGTGCCGAACCCCAAGAAGCTTTGAATCAACTCGATGTGGCGGCACCGTTGAAGTCCGGACAGGGTGGAATCGCCGGGGCAGACGGAAAGCATTCCTTTATTTGCCGCGAGGCAGTACTGGATCGCGGCGAACGTATCGGCGGCTATTTGTTTTCCCTGAACCGGCGCCTGCCATCGCGTATGCTGGAAAAAAGCGTGCTGGTGCAGCGTGTGCAAGATGATGCCATATTGAGTAATCTGGCTCTGCTCGGCGTGATGTCCTTGTTGGCCCAGCGCCATGCATTCATCTATCTTTCACCCGCTTCATTGAAAAACCCTCTGCTGGAGAAATTTGCCGGGATGAACATGGTTGTGATGATCTCCCCGCATGCATTGATTGCGACTGATCTGGCGGAGATGCGAAAGAACCTGCAGCGACTCAGGGACATGGGCATCAAATATGGATGGACATTGAACCAGTCTCACCCCGACATCAATGAAATCTTGTTCGAGGCGGATTTCATCGAGGTTGAATCAGCGGCCTTTGATGGCAATCAACTGAAAGAAATGTACCGCGAGTTTCGAGCAATTTCCAAACATCCGAAACTGATCGCCAGCGGAATGCAAACCTCGGACGAATTCAAACTCTGCTATCACTGCGGTTTCGACCATTTCATGGGGCCGTTCATTTCCAGCCGCGAGGGTTGGCACCCGGCGAAAAGCGAGATCAACCGCCTGCGTGTTATTCAAGTGCTCAACATGATTCGTTCCGGCGCCGAATTCGACGCCATTGCCGACAGCCTCAGAACCGAATCTGTGCTGACCTTCAAACTGTTGCGCTACATCAACTCACCCGGCATCGGCTTGCAGCAAAAAATTGGTGGAATCCCGCAGGCACTGCTGGTTCTGGGCAGAGATCGTTTCTACCGCTGGCTGTCACTGTTGCTGTTCGATTCCAATCATCCTGACTATCATGAGCATGTCCTGAATGAGCAAGTGCTGGCACGCGCACGATTTTTGGAAATGCTTGCCGGGCAGGGACGTGTCCCGGCAGAGGCCGACCATCTGTTCATGACAGGACTTTTTTCCCTGTTGGATGTGATGATGGATCAGTCCCTCACGGATGTTCTGAAGCAGGTATCGCTGCCCGAATCGGTTGCGTCTACACTGAAAGGCGAACCGGGGCCGATGCGCGATGCGTTGTTGTTGGTCATTGCCGTTGAATCTGGTACGACTGTTGAAATGGCGACTGCCGCTGCGCAGTGTAGTCTGGATGCGAGGGTGGTCACCGGCACGATGACTGAAGCTTTGGCTTGGGCTCAGCAGGCGAGTGCCGTTGGAGAATAACTAACAGGATGGATTCCTTGCAGGAATTCCCGAATTCCCCTTGTCTATATCATCTTGAAACTAACCACTACGGCTTTTCTCCCAGATTCATCCGCCTGATGTAGTGGCAGGTATACCCGCCGCGATTCTTGACCAGATACTTCTGGTGATATTCCTCGGCGCGGTAAAACTCCTTGAACGGCACGACCTCGGTGATGACTTTTGCTCCCCACTCACCAGAGGCATCCACGGTGTTGATGACTTCTTCGGCAATGTGTTTCTGTTCTTCGTCGAGATAAAAGATCGCCGAGCGGTATTGCGTGCCGATGTCGTTGCCTTGCTGGTTGCGGGTGGCAGGATTGTGCATGCGGAAGAATTCGAACAACAGGTGGCGGTAGCTGAGTTGCTGCGGGTCGAACACGACCTTGAGCGACTCGGCATGGCCGGTCTTACCGGTCTTCACTTGCTCGTAGCGTGCATCCGGTGTGTCGCCACCGCTATAGCCGACTTCGGTTGCCAGCACGCCGGGGATTTGGCGCACCAGTTCTTCCATGCCCCAGAAGCAACCTCCTGCGAGGTAGGCGGTTTGCGGTTTGGTGAGGTCAGTAGGCATCATACTGAAAAAGTCAGTTAGCCACAGAGAACTCAGAAATCACAGAGGAGAAACAATTGGTTGCCGTAAATATTGGCATCACCCATCAGGTAAACCGGGAAAATGTGTGGAACCTGCTTCAGCTCTGTGTTCTCTGTGATCTCTGTGGCCTGAATTGAAGTTGTTAGGTTCATGGCTATTCGCGGCGTAATTTTTTCATCGCCTGCTGTGCTTCCATCTTGCCTTCGCGCTCTTTTTCGGTTGCGCGCTTGTCGTGTTGCTTCTTGCCTTTGGCGAGGCCGATCTCGAGTTTGACGCGGCCATTCTTGTAGTGCATGCCCAGCGGCATCAGCGTGTAACCGGCTCGTTGCACTTTGCCGATGATCTTGTCGATCTCCTGTTTGTGCAGCAGCAGCTTGCGGGTGCGTGTCGGATCGGGATGGATGTGTGTGGAAGCATTCAACAACGGGCTGATGTGCGAACCGAACAAATATAGCGCACCGTCCTTTACGGTGACGTAGGCTTCCTTGAGTTGCGCCCGTCCGGCGCGGATGGCCTTGACTTCCCAGCCTTCCAGCATGATGCCGGCTTCATATTTATCTTCTATGAAGTATTCGTGATAGGCCTTTTTATTCTGGATAATGCTCATTATTCCAATCCAATTTCATCGGTGAAACGGCGTTGATTTCCTCCCACACTCCTAGTCGTGCTATGAGCACTGCCCGCCTCGTTCTCTCGTCATCGCCTTGTTTGACCTTCGAAATAGAATTGGAACTAGATGTGTTTTGCGGTGTGTTCGGCTATTCTACCAGCCTTTGGAATTGCAACTTTCGATAAGCAATGGGTTTGGTTGAAAAAACAGTATTGGTTCCGTATAGCGCGGAGCAGATGTTCGATCTGGTGGATCGCGTCGAAGATTATCCAAAGTTTTTGCCCTGGTGCGGCGGTGGCAGTGTCACCGCGCTGACGGACACGATGGTTCGCGCCACGCTGCACATCGATTATCACCATATCAAGCAGAGTTTCACCACCGAGAATGTGCGCACGCCGCCGCATCAGATCGACATTGCTTTGAAGGATGGGCCGTTTAAACATCTGGACGGTTGCTGGCGTTTTATCCCGTTGAGTCCATCTGCCTGTAAAATAGAGTTCCGTCTGCATTATGAATTTTCCAGCAAGCTGCTGGAGAAAATGGTCGGGCCGGTGTTTCATTACATCGCCAACAGTTTCGTGGATGCTTTCATCCATCGCGCAGAGAAAGTTTATTTGAACATATGAACCACCAGATCAACATCGAAGTAGTGTACGCCCTGCCCGACGAGCAAATCCTGCTCAAGCGATCCGTGCCGGCGGGGACGTCCGTGGCCGATGCCATTAAGGCCAGCGGTGTGCTGGCCAAGCATCCCGAGATCGACTTGGCCAGCAACAAGCTGGGCATCTTCGGCAAGCTGACCAAGGCCGATGCTGTGCTGCGCGACAAGGACCGCATCGAGATATATCGTCCGCTGATCGCCGATCCCAAGGAGGTACGCCGCAAGCGTGCCGAAGAGGGCAAGGTAATGAAGAAGGGTGGCGGTGACGCATGAATCCAGAAAAAACATGTGTCCGCAGATTAACCAAGATTAAACACCAAGTATTCAAGCTGAATTTGATAGCTCTTTGGATTGGGGCGCTGTCATCGACATGAACCTGAAAATCTGCGTGAATCTGTGTAATCTGCGGATTAAAGGTATTGTCTTTGGCTTGATCGGAACCAGATGTTAGATTACGATTTTCATTGCCACTCCAATATCTCCGACGGGACGCTGACTCCCACCGAGTTGGTGGATCGCGCCGCCGGGCGCGGCGTGAAGGTGTTGGCGCTGACCGACCACGATGACATGGACGGGCTGGATGAGGCGCGCGCCGCTGCCGAGCGGCATGGCATGCGTTTCGTCAATGGTGTGGAAATCTCCGTGACCTGGCGCAGCCATACCCTGCACATCGTCGGTTTGGGCATCGACCCAGACTACCCGCCGCTGGTATCAGGGTTGAGCATCGTGCGCAGCGGTCGCGGCGCACGTGCGAAAAAAATGTCCGACGAGTTGGCCAAGGCCGGCATCGGTGGTGTGCTCGAAGGCGCGTATCAATTCGCAGGAAATCCCAACATGATAGGCCGCACCCATTTCGCGCGCTATCTGGTGGAGTCCGGGCACTGCAAGGACGTGAAGAGCGTGTTCAACCGCTATCTGGTCAAGGGCAAGCCCGGTTACGTGCCACATCAATGGGCGACGTTGGCGGATGCGGTCGGCTGGATACGCGGTAGCGGCGGGGTGGTGGTGCTGGCGCATCCCGGACGCTATATGAGCGGGCGTGTCGGCATGGGCAAGAAGACCATGCATGAATTGCTGACCGAGTTCGTCGAGCTCGGCGGGCAGGCGCTAGAAGTGGTGACCGGCAGCCATACACCGGAACAATATGCCGAGTTTGCGCGCTACGCCGAGGAATTCAATTTACTGGCATCGTGCGGTTCGGATTTTCACGGCCCCGGAGAGAGTTGGCGCGATATGGGGCGCTTACCGGATTTGCCGTTGGGCTGCCGTCCAGTGTGGGAAAGCAGGGAGTTGGCGACCGTTTTGAAGGCTGCCTGATGTCTCAGTATTTCACGATACACCCTGACAATCCCAACCCTCGCCTGATACGCCAAGCGGCTGAAGTGCTGCGTAACGGCGGTGTCGTGGTGTATCCCACCGATTCCTGCTACGCGCTGGGCTGTCATCTCGACGACAAGGATGCCGTGACGCGCATCCGCCAGATACGCCAGTTGGACGAGCAGCATTACCTGACTTTGATGTGCCGCGACCTGTCGGAAATCTCGCGCTATGCAAAAGTGGATAATGTGAAATTCCGCTTGCTGAAAAGCAACACGCCGGGCAGCTATACCTTTATCCTGGAGGCGACCAAGGAAGTGCCGAAACGCTTGCAGCATCCCAAGCGCAGCACGGTCGGCATTCGCATTCCGGATCATCCGGTGGCGTTGGCTTTGCTGGAAGAATTGGGTGAGCCGATGTCCAGTTCCACACTGATCTTGCCGGAGGAAGAAGGACCAATGAACGACGCCGAATATATACGCGACTTGCTGGAAAAACAGGTTGACCTGGTAATCGATGGCGGGGCGGTGGGTCTGGATTTCACCACCGTGATAGATTTGACCGGCGATGTGCCGGTGTTGCTGCGGCGTGGCAAGGGCGCAGTCAGTCCGTTCCAAATAAATGACCAGTAAATGACCAGTAAATGAATAGGACCATCGTTGTTTTTTTGGCCAGTATGTTGGCCGGGCAGGCCGTTGCTTCCGAGTCCGACGGGTTCATTCACCGCCCGGCCATGTTCCGGGGTGGCTTTGAACAGATCACGCTGCCAGCGAATGAGGCGATGGGGATGGTGGGCGTAAATTACCTGGTCGAGACCGTACCCAATCTTTATTTCGGCGGTGCTGCCTATGGTGCGCTCACCGGACAGAGAGGCGGATTTTTTACGGCGGGTGCAGAAGTTGCGTGGCACCAGAAATTGCAGTCGCGCTGGGAGTGGGAAACCGGTTTGTATACGGGCGCCGGTGGTGGCTCGACAACATTGGTCGGGGGCGGCTTGATGTTGCGTCCGCATGTGGATTTGCTGTGGAATTTTGGCGCGTATCGGGCCGGCCTGTCGGCTTCCCGAGTGCATTTTCCATCCGGGCAGATTTCCAGCAGCCAGTTTGGTTTTGTGCTTTCTGCCGATGCGCAATTCGTGCAGCTTGATCCGCTTCAACTGGGTGACCCATTGACTGGCAATCAGCGTGGCGGCGTCGGATTCGATCGGGTGCGCGCGGTGTTCGGAAATTATCATGGGCAGATATCTGCACAACCAGGCGTGAACGGCACAGTCGGATATGTGGGTTTTCGCATGGAGCAGATGCAGTCGGAGACAAGTTATTGGGGAATCGAAGCGGCAGGCGCAGCAAGTGGCGGTGTGGCTGGATATGCCGAATTTCTTGGTACTGTGGGCGTGGAAATGCCCGTGTTTGACCATTACGCTCGCATCGGTGCCCGTCTTGCAGCGGGGATGGGCGGCGGCGGTGCCGTCTCGGTGGGGGGGGGGGAGTTATACAAACTGGGCGGGGAAGCGACCGTCAGTCTGAGCCGCAATGCCCATTTGTCGCTGGAAGGAGGGTATGCTTCGGCCCCCGATGGCTTGTTCCGCGCGCGTTATGTCAGCACCAATTTGACGATGGATCTGGACCATCCCTTTGCTCCTGCAACTTATGCGCAAGTCGACCAATACGAAGGGTTGATCGGGGTGTGTCGTTATGTTGCAACTGCGCACAAAGATGGCAGCGTGAGCCCGATGGAAGTGGTGACCATGAGGGTGAACCGTCATATTAACGATACAATCTACCTTAGCGGCCACGCGCACAGCGCATTTCTGGGCAAGGAGGGCGGATATTCCGCAGGTTTGTTCGGCGCAGGCTTGCATACACCGAAATTGCTAGGCGGACTTTCGCTGGGAGCGGAAATGTTGATCGGTGCAGCAGGAGGTGGTGGAGTTGATAGCAGCAGCGGGGCGATCATCTCACCCAATGCATATCTTGACTGGCAGCTTAGCGATCTGTTTACACTGCGTCTGAGCGAGGGTCGTATCAAATCGTTGAGTGGGACACTGGACAGCCAGACTGTCGATGTATCAATAAAATTTTCCTACGCAACGGCAAGTCGTTAAATGAACAAGTCAAGCTATACAGAGAAAGTAAAATGAATATTGATCAGCTGATACAAACCGTTGCCCTTGCAGCCCTACCGGTGTTATTCGCCATCACCTTGCACGAAGCGGCGCATGGTTATGTGGCGCGACATTTCGGTGATATGACCGCCTATCAGGCGGGGCGCATCAGCCTCAATCCGCTGCGCCATATTGATATGGTCGGTACGATATTGTTGCCGTTGCTTACGCTGTGGATGGGCGGTATCCTGTTCGGATGGGCCAAACCGGTGCCGGTCAATTTTGCTGCGCTGCGTAATCCTAAAAAAGATATGCTCTGGGTTGCGATTGCCGGGCCGGCTTCGAATCTGGTGATGGCACTGGGCTGGGCTTTGCTCTATAAAATTGCGTTGTCATATACTGAGAATTATTTTGCTGCGCCATTGTTGGGCATGGCGAAAATTGGGATTGAAATAAATATCGTGCTGATGGCGCTGAACCTGTTGCCGTTGCCGCCGCTGGACGGTGGACGCGTCGCGGTCAGTCTGTTGCCGCATCGTCAGGCATTTCAACTAACGAAGATCGAGCCTTACGGTATGTTCATCCTGATTTTTTTGGCGATCACTCCAGTGTTAAACTTGATCTTGTCGCCGTTGGTAAATTTTGCATTTAAATTGATTGTGTTGTTATTCGGGCTTTGAGGAAACAATGTTTGCTGATCGTGTGTTATCGGGTATGCGTCCCACCGGAAGTTTGCATCTGGGGCATTACCACGGGGTGCTGAAAAACTGGGTGCAGATGCAGAACGAATACGAATGCCTGTTTTTCGTGGCGGACTGGCACGCGCTGACCACGCATTACGACACGCCGCAACTCATCGAGCAAAGCGTGTGGGACATGGTGGTGGACTGGCTCGCCGCAGGTGTCAATCCGGCACGCGCCACGCTGTTCATTCAATCCAGGGTGCCGGAACATGCCGAGTTGCATTTGCTGCTATCGATGATCACGCCGCTGGGCTGGCTTGAGCGCGTGCCGACCTACAAGGATCAACAGGAAAAACTGGTCGAAAAAGACCTGAGCACATACGGGTTTCTCGGCTATCCGCTGTTGCAAAGCGCAGATATCCTGATCTACCGCGCCACGCAAGTGCCGGTCGGTGAAGACCAAGTGCCGCATATCGAATTTACCCGCGAGATCGCGCGTCGCTTCAATCACATCTACGGGCGCGAAGCGGGCTTCGAAGAGAAAGCCGAGGCCGCCGTAAAAAAACTTGGCGGGAAAAAAGCCAAGCTGTATCACGAACTGCGCATCCGCTTTCAGGAACAGGGCGATGATGCAGCACTGGAGTCCGCCAAATCCTTGCTGGATGAGCAGCAGAGCCTGAGTCACGGCGACCGCGAACGGCTGTTTGGCTTTCTGGAGGGCGGCGGCAAGATGATTTTGTCCGAGCCGCGGGCGATGCTCACTGCTGCTTCGAAAATGCCCGGCTTGGATGGGCAAAAAATGTCCAAGTCCTACAACAACACTCTTACTTTACGTGAAGATGAAGCCAGTGTGAGCAAGAAGATCCGCACCATGCCGACCGACCCGGCGCGTATCCGCCGCACCGATGTCGGTAATCCCGATAAATGCCCGGTGTGGCAGTTGCATCAGGTGTACTCCAGCGAGCAAACCAAGCAATGGGCCATGCAGGGCTGCAAGAGTGCCGGTATCGGTTGTATCGAATGCAAACAGCCGGTGATCGACGCTGTGCTGGCGGAACAACGCCCGATGCGCGAGCGTGCGCAACTATATCTTGACGATCCGGCGCTGGTGCGCAACATCATCGCCGACGGCTGCGAGAAGGCGCGCAAGCTGGCAAGCGAGACCATGCGCGAGGTGCGCGAGGCAATGGGAATAAGTTATACCTGACCATGACAAACTCGACTACGGACTTCCTGGCCACGAAATGATGGAAACGCAAGCACAACTTATTCCTTTCGCCCGTATCCACGGTGAGCCGATGCTGGAGTTGCCGCGGGATTTGTATATCCCGCCGGATGCGCTGGAGCTGGTGCTGGACACCTTTCAGGGGCCGCTGGATCTATTGCTGTATCTGATCCGCAAGCACAATCTCGATGTGCTGGATATTCCGATGGCGGAATTGACCCGCCAATACATGAGCTACATCGAGATGATGAAGAAGCATCGCCTGGAGCTGGCGGCGGATTATTTGCTGATGGCGGCAGTGTTGATCGAGATCAAGTCGCGCATGTTGTTGCCGCGTCCGCCCAAGGTTGGCGAAGAAGATGGCGAAGACCCGCGTGCCGAATTGATGCGCCGTTTGCTGGAATACGAACAAATGAAACTTGCCGCGCAAAAACTCAATGAGCTGCCGCAAGCCGGGCGTGATTTCGAGATCGTAGAAGTGTTGATCGAAAACACCGTGCGCGAACGTCTGCCTGAAGTCAGTGTGGAAGATTTAAGATTGGCCTGGATGGGGCTGCTGGCGCGCGCCAAGATCAACACGCATCACAAGGTGCGGCGCGAACAACTGTCGGTGCGCGAACAGATGACCCACATCCTGCGCTGTTTACAGGGCGGCGAGTTCGTCGAGTTCGGTAAACTGTTCGATGTGGACAATGGCGTGTCGAAAATGGTAGTCACCTTTATCGCCATCCTGGAGTTGGCCAAGGAATATCTGGTTGAAATCCAACAAAGCGAAACATTAGGGAGTATTTATGTCAGAACAAGTCGAGTTGTTACCGCAGAGTGAATCGTCAGCGCCGGAAGTGGTGCTGGCTGATACCCAGCAACTCAAGCGCGTGCTTGAAACTGCACTAATGACCTCATCCGAACCGCTGTCACTGGCCGAGATGAAAAAACTCAGCGATGTGTCGTTGGACAATCGCCAAATTGAAGGGCTGCTCGAAGAGATAGCCCAGGATTGGCAAGGACGCGGTGTGGAACTGACCCATGTGGCGAGCGGCTGGCGGTTTTGCGCCAAGGCGGAAATGCAGCCATATCTGGATAGGCTCAACCCGCAAAAACCGCCGCGCTACTCGCGTGCCGTGCTGGAAACACTCGCCATCATCGCTTACCATCAGCCGGTCACGCGCGGCGATATCGAGGAAATACGCGGCGTGGCAGTTTCCTCGCAAGTTCTTAAAACGCTGGAAACGCGCGGCTGGATTGAAGTGGTCGGTACACGCGACGCCCCCGGTAAACCGGAATTATTCGCTACCACCAAACAGCTACTCGATGACCTCAATCTGCGCGCCCTGCAAGAATTGCCATCACTGCAGGAAATTGGTGCATTGCTGGAGCAGGATACGCCTGCGTCGGCATGAAAGTCACTTGGGCATGAGAGCCTGAGGAATGAAGTCGATTCAATCCCGCGACAATCCTTTCTACAAGGAGCTCGTCAAGCTTACCGGTTCGGCGCGGCAACGCAACAAATCCAATCAGACCTTGCTGGACGGCGCGCATTTGCTGGCGGCATATCTGGATGCAGGAATGCTGCCGAAACATATCTTGTTGAACACTGCTGCATTGCATGATGCAGAAATAGCTGCGTTGCTCAAGCGTGCTGGCGATGTACCCATCACCCAGCTGGATGATAAATTGTTCGCGGAACTCAGCGAACTGAAAACACCCACCGGCATGCTTGCGTTTGTCGATATTCCCCAGCCCAAGGCCATGCAAAGCAGATTTGCCTTGTTGCTGGAAGACATCCAAGACCCCGGCAATCTCGGTTCGATGCTGCGTTCTGCCGCCGCTGCGGGATGCGATGCGGTGTTTCTGTCCTCAGGTTGTGCCGATGCCTGGTCGCCGAAAGTGCTGCGCGCTGCGATGGGCGGGCATTTTGCGTTGCGTATATACGAGCTACAGGATTTGCCGGGCGTGGCAAAAGAATTTTCTGGCACATTGCTGGCAGCCAGCTTGCAAGCCACACGCAACCTGTATGACTGCGACCTGCGCGGCAAGGTCGCATTCCTGATTGGCAACGAAGGAGCAGGGCTGTCAGCAGATTTATCGAACCTTGCCACCCAAAAATTCGCCATCCCGATGCCCGGTAAAATCGAATCGCTGAATGCGGCTGCGGCGGCGGCGATTTGTTTATTTGAAGCGGTGCGCCAACGTTCCGCCGATGTTTGAAAGGCTAGAGTAGTTTGATTATTGCCGTTCAGAATTATTAAGGAAGTAATTTTCATGTTCCTGAAAAAAGCCCCGGCACAACATCAATTTCTGCGCACTTTTTGGGCGACGTTTATTCCACTGTCGTTCCTGTCCATGCTGGTGGCGGGATATCTTTTTTATCAGGAAGTTGACGACCAGAAAGAAATCCTCAAAGCCGATAGCTCAATCGATGCGACATCCAATAGCCGTTCAATAGAGCGCTTTCTGGCGGGAAACGTCAGGAATGCGATGTATCTGGCTTCCGATCCGGAGTTGAAGGCAGCAGCGGATAAACCGCCTACTGCCGCAAATCTCAAAAAGCTGGCCGCGAGCTATGTGCGGTTTTCCTTGGCGCATCCGACTTATTTCAAGATACGCTGGATCGATGAGCTGGGTATGGAGTTGCTGGTCATCAGGAACATGGAAGGCCAAATCGCTCTGGTCGATAAAGGCGAGCTTGAGAATAAACGCAACCGTTATTACTTCCAGGAGAGCATGAGCTTGAAGCCAGGCGAGGCATATGTGTCCCCGCTGGATCTGGATGTCGAGCATGGCAAAATTATCGAGCCATATATGCCGGTCATTCGAATCTCTACCCCCGTTCTTGATGAGAGGCAGCGTCGTCATGGTGTACTGGTGATTACCATGAATGCCAGAGATCTGTTGTCTCGTGTGAATTCAAATACGGCACCTTCCCGCTTGGAGGCCATGTTGCTGAATAAGGATGGCTATTGGTTGAAAAACGGCAATCATGAAGACGAATGGGGATTCATGTTTAATCAGCCCAAGACGCTGGCTGCCAAATATCCTTCCGCATGGGAGAAGATATCAGCATCAGAGCGCGGGCAGTTTGAGGATGGCGACGGGTTGTGGAGTTTCGAAAATGTCTATCCGTTGAGGGCGGGCAAGAGCAGAATAGCTGAATACGCTGCCCCACTTCGCATCAAAAACAATGCCGACCAATATTATTGGACAGTGGTGTCGCACACGCCTCGAAATCAAATTCTGAATATCAATTCCGGCATATTGAGAAATACAGCAATCGAGTCGGTCGCTGCTTTGCTGCTATTGCTGATGGGATCCTGGTATTTCGCCAAAATGCGGGTGTCCCAATTCAAGGCCCAAAGCGAGCTTGAGTCGGCGGCAAGGGAACACGAAAAACAGATCGCCACGCGCGATGTGGAGGCGCGCAGATATGCGATCCTGAATACCGTTGCGGATGGCATCATCACCTTCGATGAGGAAGGTGCCATCGAAGAATTTGCGGCCAATGCTCAACATGTTTTCGGCTATGTTGCCGACGAGGTGGTCGGGAAAAATATCAGCATGTTGATACCGAAGATCCGTGATAGCTTGAAGGACGATCCGTCTTGGTATTCCCGCCCTAACCGGGATACGCTGGCTATCGACGGTGTTCATGATATCGAGGGGCGGCATAAAGACGGCAGCCTCTTTCCAATGGATTTGGCGGTGAGCGAAATGCAATTGGGTGATCGGCGTTACTACACTTGTATGGTGCGGGACATCTCAAGATGGGTAAAGATTCAACAGGAGTTGATCTCCGCCAAACAAGAGGCAGACGCGGCCAATAAAGCCAAGGGCGAATTCCTCGCCAACATGAGCCATGAAATCCGTACGCCGATGAATGCGATCATCGGTTTCTCGCACCTGTGTTTGCAAACAGGGTTGGGTGTCATTCAACGTGATTATCTGGAAAAAGTTTATGTGTCGGCGCTGTCGCTGCTGGGTATTCTCAATGACACGCTGGATTATTCCAAGATCGAGTCCGGCAAGCTGGATATTGAAAAAGCGCCGTTCACTCTCAACGAAGTGTTAAGCAATGTGTCTTTCAATGTCGGTTTGCAAGCGGGTGAAAAAAACCTGGAATTCCTGATCGACAACGGGATAGGGATTCCGCAGTCCCTGCTTGGCGATTCGCTGCGTTTGGGGCAGGTGCTGAGTAATCTGGCTAGCAACGCGGTAAAGTTTACCGAGGCCGGTGAGGTTGAGGTTAAAGTTGTAGCGCAAAGGTTGGCACACGGTCAGGTGGTGTTGCGCTTTTCGGTAAGGGATACTGGCATAGGCATGTCGGATGAGCAAATAGGCAAGCTGTTCCTATCCTTCTCGCAGGCTGATCTATCCACCACACGAAAATATGGCGGGACCGGACTGGGGTTGGCAATATCCAAGCATCTTGTAGAATTGATGGGCGGGCGAATCTGGGTTGAAAGTAAACCGGGCAAGGGAAGCTTGTTTTCGTTCGAGCTCCCTTTCACATGTTTGCAGAATGAAATTTCTGGTGAGGCATGTTTAAGCGGACTCAACGTGCTGGTGATGGAGGGAAACGAAAGCGCGCGCCGTTTGATGAAAACTTATTTTGTGTCTTTCGGTGCCGATGTGTTGGCGGTTTCCGATAGTGCCGAAGGAATGGCTGCGATCCAGCGTGCCGATGAGTCGGGTCATCCGTTTAACCTTGTGGCATTGGATTCGAATTTGCCGGATGCAAGCGGTTTGCACGTGGTTGAATGCATCAAACTGAAACTGCCTTTACGGCTGCGGCCGAGAGTCATTTATTTTTCCAGGCGACAACATGCCGACACGCTATTTGAGTCGGAGAGCCAGAAGCTGCTGGATGCGGTCGTCAATAAACCTGTCACGGCATTCAGCCTGCTTGAAGCGATCAACGTTTGTGATGCCGGCCACAATGATGCGCCGATAGCGGCACTATCTGGACCTGTAATTCCGGACCTGTCCGGTTTGCATGTTTTGCTGGTGGAGGACAATCAATTTAACCAACTGCTGGCACAAACCTTGTTAAACCGTGCCGGGGTGCGGGTCAGCATTGCCGGTAATGGAATTGAAGCGGTCAGGGCGGTGCGGCTTGAGTGGTTCGATGCTGTCCTGATGGACATCCAGATGCCGGAAATGGATGGCATGGAAGCAACGCGCAAGATCAGGGAAGAATTCTCTCCTGAGGAGTTGCCCATCATTGCTATGACAGCCAATGCCATGCGGGGTGACCGCGAAAGCTATATGGTTGCAGGCATGAACGAATATATTTCCAAGCCGATACATTATGAAACGTTATACGATACGCTGATCCGCTGTACTCATATCAGTATGCCGCCGCCGCAACAGGGTGTAGCTGCTACCAAGCATACGGACGGAACAAAGGCGGCGTTCGATCCCGACATGGCAATCTCACGCGTGGGAAGCAAAGAGGTTTTTCTCAGTATGCTCGGCAAGTTCGAATTACATTATAGCCAAGCAGTGCAGCCGATACAGGCTGCGCTCGAAATTGCGGACTTACAGTTGGCAGAGCGATCAGCGCATATGCTGAAGGGAGCCGCTGCAACTATTGGTGCCGCAGGCTTGTCAGGAATTGCCTGGCAGTTGGAGACTGCCATTGCTGCCAGGGATGGCGGGGAATATGCAAGATTGCTGGCGAGTATGGACGCAGAGTTGTCGCGGGTGGTCGTGCTGATCAGGGATTACCTGAACGCGAGTGTGGCAGAACCGGATCGCGCATGAAAGTCCCTCGTGTAGCGCTGCATTATGTCAATGCCCCGCTTATATTGCCTTTGTGTGCATGTTGATTTCCTTGTTTTATTGTTGAACTATGTTGTGAAAAAATGCCACTAATTAAAGCTTGGATCCCTATCCATCCGCTAACCTTAACGAATTACAAATATGCGTATTCTTGTTGTTGAAGATGATCCGGTTTTGGCCGATGGCTTGCTCCATGTTCTGCGCCGGTCGAAATATATCGTTACGCACGAAAACAATGGCAAGCGGGCCGATAGCTTGCTGGCTGAGCAGGAATTTGATTTGGTGATTCTGGACATGGGTCTGCCGGATATGGATGGGGCGGAAATTCTGAGCCGTTTGCGCCAGCGTAAAAATAAAGTTCCTGTGTTGATCTTGACGGCACGCGACAATGTGCAGGATCGCGTGCTGGGGCTGGATATGGGTGCCGACGATTACCTGACCAAGCCTTTTGATTTGCCCGAACTGGAAGCGCGGGTCAGATCGTTGTTACGGCGCGGTGTGTCTGCGAGCAGCGCGTTATTGCAGTTCGGTGAATTGCTCCTGGATACGGTCGGTCACCGCGCTACCCTGGGTGGCCATCCTCTGGAATTGACTGCACGTGAGTTGAGTGTGCTGGAGATATTAATGCTGCGCATCGACAGTGTGGTCAGTAAAGAACAGCTGATCAAGCAGCTATCCGGTCTTGGAGAGGAGATAAGCGAAAACGCCATTGAAGTGTATATGTATCGCTTACGCAAAAATCTCAAATCAGGAGGCGTCAACATCCGTACGATGCGCGGTTTGGGCTACATGCTGGAAAAACAATGAGACTTGTTAAGTCATCTGGCTAATTCGGGCTAATTTTCAGCTGGTTATGCATGTGACTACGCCTTTATAACGCACGAGGAAATACGGGCATCGCGGAAAGGCATGGTCTGATCCCGTAGAGTGTTTTCCTGCTATGCGGGCTTGCACGGCAAAAACGCATTAAATTCCTTGACCTATTAGCCTATTTCGCTATAATGCGCGCCCTCATGGGACTGTGCCTGTCAAGCTGATGGTCAGTTCCTTACCTTGCTCCACCGCAACGCAAGCGGGGGGCTTTAACCATAAGGAGATGTAATGCGACACTACGAAATCGTTTTTATTGTGCATCCCGACCAGAGCGAGCAAGTGCCCGCGATGATCGAGCGCTACCGCACACTGGTCACATCCAAGGGTGGTTACATCCACCGTCTGGAAGATTGGGGCCGCCGCCAGTTGGCTTACCCTATCCAAAAGATTCACAAGGCACATTACGTGCTGATGAATATCGAATGCAACCAGGAAACACTGGACGAACTGGAACACGCGTTCCGCTTCAATGATGCGGTACTGCGACATCTGACCGTCAAGACCAAGGCTGCTGTCGTCGAACCGTCTGCGATGATGAAGGAAGAAAAATCCCGCTCCATGCCGACTGAAGGTGGCTTTAGTGCCGCACCGGTACAGGTTGAAGAAGGCGCGGTAGCTGCATAATTGGCGCGCAATCGGCATCTGGTTTTGCATATAAACGACATAATTTTGGAATTAAGGAAACATCATGGCCCGTCTAGACAAAAAGAAAGATGACAAGAATAAACGTTCTTCCCGCAACAATCTGTTCAAGCGCCGCAAGTTCTGCCGCTTCACAGTCGAGAAGATCGCCGAAGTGGATTACAAGGATATCAACATCCTCAAGGAATTCATTTCCGAAAACGGCAAGCTGATCCCGGCGCGCATCACCGGCACTCGAACACGCTTTCAGCGCCAATTGAGCACCGCCGTGAAACGCGCGCGCTTCCTGGCTTTGATGCCTTACACTGACCTGCACTAAGGAGCCCGGACATGCAAATTATTTTGATGGAAAAAGTGACCAACCTCGGCCAATTGGGTGAGATAGTCAAGGTCAAGAACGGCTTCGCACGCAATTTTCTGATCCCGCAGGGCAAGGCCAAGCGCGCTACCGATGCCAACAAGGCTGAGTTTGAAGTACGCCGCGCCGAACTCGAGGCAGCCGACAAGGCCAAGCTGGCCGAAGCGAAAACTCGCGGCGAGAAGCTGGCGGGCCTGACCGTGCAGATCGTGCAAAAGGCCGGCGTGGATGGCAAGCTGTTCGGCTCCGTTACCAACGCTGACATCGTGGACGCGCTGGTTGCGCAAGGCTTTGAAATTGAAAAGTCGCAAGTGCGCATGCCTACAGGTCACCTCAAGCAGATCGGCGACCACCCCATCGACATCGCGCTGCATACCGATGTGGTTGTGGGCATCACCGTATCGGTGCTCGGCGAGCAGTAAACCTTCGCATCAACGCAAGACACGGAGGGGCGCGATTCATCGCGCCCTTTCTTATTTAGGTGCGATAAATTTTGGGTGCGATGAATCTCGCCCCTACGTCCGGCAACAAGGTAAAATACTCTCCGCTTAAAAGCCCCGTGATTTAATTCCATGCAAAACTTTTCCAATCAGGACACACAACTCGACCAGATCAAATTGCCGCCCCATTCGGTGGAAGCCGAGCAATCGGTGCTGGGCGGTTTGTTGCTGGAAGCGAGCGCGCTGGACAAGATCACCGACCTGGTGACTCCGGACGATTTTTACCGTAATGAGCATCGGTTGATCTACCGCCAGATCGTGCGCCTGAGCGAGCAGGCGAAACCGGTGGATGTGATCACCGTAGCCGAGGCATTGGAGATCGCCGGTGAACTGGAGAAAGTGGGAGGCCTGCCTTATTTGGGCGGTCTGGCGCAGAACGTGCCGTCCGCCGCCAACATTCGCCGCTATGGCGAGATCGTGCGCGAACGCTCCATCATGCGCAAGCTGGCCGAAGTCGGCACCGATATCGCCAGCAGCGCCTACAATCCGACCGGACGCGATGCCGCGCAGTTGCTTGACGAGGCGGAAACCAAAGTGTTCGAGATCGCCGAGGCGGGCTCGAAGGGCAAGCAGGGATTTGTGTCCATGCCGCCGTTGTTGTCGCAAGTGGTGGAGCGCATCGAGACCTTGTATGCGCGCGACAATCCCAGCGACATCACAGGCACCGCGACCGGCTTCACCGATCTGGATCGCATGACCTCCGGCTTGCAGCCCGGCGACCTGGTGATCGTCGCGGGCCGCCCCAGTATGGGCAAGACCGCGTTCTCGATCAACATCGCCGAGAACGTCGCGATGGACAGCAAATTGCCGGTAGCGATCTTCAGTATGGAAATGGGTGCGACGCAATTGGCGATGCGTATGCTCGGTTCGGTCGGCAAACTCAATCAGCACGACCTGCGCACCGGACGTTTACAGGACGACGACTGGGGACGCTTGACGCACGCGCTCGGCAGGCTGAATGACGCGCCGATCCACATCGACGAAAGTGCGGCGCTGTCTGCGCTGGATCTGCGCGCGCGGTCGCGACGTCTGCATCGCCAGAGCAACGGGCTGGGCCTGATCGTCGTCGACTATTTGCAACTGATGAGCTCGAACGCGGGTAAAGCCAGCGAGAACCGCGCCACCGAAATCTCGGAAATCTCCCGCTCGCTAAAGGCGCTGGCGAAGGAACTGCACGTGCCGGTGATCGCGCTGTCGCAGTTGAACCGCAGCCTGGAACAGCGTCCCAACAAACGTCCGGTGATGTCCGACCTGCGCGAATCTGGAGCGATCGAACAAGATGCCGATCTGATCTTGTTCATCTACCGCGATGAAGTCTACAACAGCGACTCGCCCGACAAAGGCAAGGCCGAAATCATCATCGGCAAGCAGCGTAACGGCCCGATCGGCAAAGTCGAACTGGCCTTCCGCGGCGAATATACGCGCTTTGATAATCTGGCATCGGGCAGTTATTGATCTAATTGTTCATAGGACTGCTGCTGGCTCAGGAATATGCCAGTCATTGCCCTTCACGTGCATCCGCTGTCTGGCAGTGTATTAGCCAAGGTTGTCTGGCAAATATACACAAGCGGAACTTCAACTTGATTTGTCATTTGATTCACGGCAGGATGCCAACTGCGGAACCAGCCTAAGTTTGAATTCGAAAAAACCATATTCGGAACCTCAGTTTCAAACTTATTGCGGGCTTATCAACAACAGAAATGGAGAACTAGAAATGGCAGATTTGGAAGTTATTGCAAAATCCCCTTGCTTGGGCGATTGCAACCCGAACAATGAAGGTATTTGCCTCAGCTGCTTCCTTTCGTCGAAAGACAACGATCGCTGGAATCATGTCAGCAACCAAGAGCGCCTTGTTATGCTGCAAAATGCCAAAGAGCGTCAGAGAGCAAAATCAGAGGGCCGGTCGATGACCGAAATCGGAACAAGCGCCCATGATTGATTCAACTGTAACTAGCGAATCTAATATCGTTAACCTTGGTTTTGTTTGTTATTAATTGCCAATATAACTGGAGAGTTTTTCATGGCATCGACGAAACAAAAAGTTAACGAAATTATCCAAGCTGCATCAATTGCTTGTGCTGGAATTGACGGAGGTTTAGCGCAAGTGCCTGAATCAGATTCAGTGGCACTTGATCCGATCCAAACCGCCATGATAATAGCTATCGCATCAGCACACGGTATCGAGATTACCAATGCCGCCGCCGCTGATTTGCTGCATACGTTTTCGGCAACTGTGCGGGGCCGTCAGGTACCTATTAGTCGCCAGGCAATGGCCGGATGGCTACCTGGAATTGATAACGCCGTTAATGATTCAACGGCAGCAGCACTCACTGAAGCGATAGGATGGGCTGCCAACAGCTATTTCGACCAAGCTGAAGCGAAATGAAAGCTTAGTTATCAATAATCGTTAGGCTGGGAATTCATCCGCTTGCATTCCGTCTGCAACTTCTTTGGCATGTACCAATTCTGGATTCAAAAGGGGAGGTTAAGCATATCAGGCTTGGCTTTTTGTTGCTGACGGACCTGGAAATCGAAGGTGGGCTATGCGTTGTGAACTGCCGGTTACCACCTTCAGCTTTGCGGCAATGCACAAGGTTTTTGCGAGCATCGGTTTTTTTTGGGGTATTACGAGACATAAAGGGCAACTTCTTGTTGTGCCATCAAGCCGTACTTGCTCTCATTTGACGCAGCCATGAGACGCCGCAGCCACTACACGACTATGTGATCGAGCTGTCGCAGATTGACTGCTGGCGGGTGAACTGCCCCTGTTTTTTAGTGCACAGACTGCTTGGATCGGGCACGTCGATCCAGGCCGTCGTTTGCGCGGCGTTCAAGACCGGCGTGCAGGCGCAGTCCCAGATCGTCCCATCTGCGGCGTTTGATTCCTTGCGGTGAGGTACCCTCAGTCAACGGTCTGCGATCACCCTGTTTGCGCCGCTCTGGAGAAATTCGACGTTCGAGGTGGAGGCGATTGTCGAGCCGTATAAAGCGCGCCGAGGTGTTCAGTCTACGGCTTACAAAATTTGCCAAATCGGACTCGAGGTAGCAAGGCTGTCCCCGCACCAGAAAAAATGGAATGATGGGATCATGCTGGCGGTCATGGGCGAGCCAGGCATTGACGGATTTGCTGGGTATATGAGGTTGCAGAAAGACAGCGGCCTCCTGAACTGTCAGGAGAGAATGCTCAGGGGGTACATTCATTGTGCGATCTCCGGCTTGGGGCTGCGCGTTAATTCCATGCTGCAACAAGGCTTCGAACTTATCGGGAAGCACGGGTTCGGAGTATAGGTTCCCCTGCGCGTAATCACATCCGGCAGCGGCCAGCAGGTCGCGCTGCCCCTCTGTTTCCACGCCTTCGGCGATTACTTTAAAGCCGAACTTATGTGCCATTACGATAATCTCGGATAGTGCGAGGTCGTTCGGGTCAGTCGCAAAATCAAGTATGAATGATTGATCGATTTTCAGATAATCGACATTAAATCTTTTATATTTGGAAAGTGACGAATAGTCCGTGCCAAAATCATCAATCGAGATTTGAATGCCTACCTCGTGAAATGCACGCAGCTTGTCGATGATGTCCAGCTCTGCATTCAGCAGCTTCTCGCAAATCTCAATCGCCATATTCTTTCCGGGAAGTCCGGTCTCCTGCAAATGCCGTAGCCATTCTGCTGAAAAATATTTATGGTCGGCTTTGAATTGCACCGGCGACATATTTATACTCACCTGAAAATCATTGGCAAATTTCTGGCTCCAATGCTTTGCATATCGGGCAGACTCTTTGAATACCCAATCTCCGATTTTATTAATCAGGCCGCTATCCTCTGCGAGCGGAATAAATTCCATCGGGCTGATTATTCCTTGTTTGGGATGCTGCCATCTCAGCAGCGCTTCAGCCTTATGGATATGGCCAGTAGACAACTCAACAATCGGTTGAAAATAGACGCAGAGCTGCCTAGCAGATAAAGCGCCACGCAAGTCGTTAATGAGGCGCCCGCGGGTTTGTTCTGCTGGCGGCAACGAAGCGCTGAAATGACTGTACTGGTTACGCCCTTTGCTCTTGGCAACATACATTGCCTGGTCGGCATTTTTCATCAAGGCACTGATGCCATTGGCATCGTTCGGGTACCGGGTGATGCCGATGCTGGCCGATACATGAACGGTTTTTTCACCTATCTGATAAGGCTCCGCCAGTCTGGTGACGATTTTTTTGGCGACATCATCGATGTGACGGGCATCGGGAAGTTCAGGCAGGATGACCGTGAATTCATCGCCCCCCAAACGCGCCACTGTATCCGATTCGCGTACACAGGCACTGATGCGGCGCGCGATTTCCTGCAACAGGATGTCACCCACATCATGTCCAAGTGTGTCATTCACCTCCTTGAAATAATCGAGGTCAATAAACAGCAGCGCGATGGGCAGGTTGGCGCGATTTGCCTTCCTGATTTCCAGTCCGAGGCGATCATGGAAAAGGCGCCGGTTGGGCAGCCCGGTGAGGAGATCATAGTAGGCTTGGCGCCTAATATTTTCTTCTGTCCGTTTCTGCTCGGTGACTTTGGAAAACAGCGCCACACGCTTTAGCACATTGCCATTGTCGTCATAGATGGTGTGAATCAACTGCCACACGGCGTATTCTTCGCCATCTTTGCGCCGATTCCATATTTCTCCTTCCCAGATGCCGGTGGTGTTGAGCTTATGTCCTACCAAGGGGTTGAACGACTCTCCATGACGTTCGGAGCACATGAAATTGGCAGGATTTCCGATCACTTCGTCGGGCGCATAACCGGATAACTTTGTGAATGCCTGATTGACGGCAATGATGCGGTCACAGTTATCCGTGATCATGACTGCTTCACCGATGGCCTGATATACCAAGTCTGCGAATTGCAGTTCTTGCGAGGAATTCTTTTGCGCAGTGATGTCAGAGTGCATGCCGATCACACGCAATACCAGACCATTGTCAGCGCGGCTTGCCACGGTGCCCTGCGTGAGTATCCATTTCCAGCTGCCATCTTTGCAGCGCACCCGATATTCAATGGAAAGCTTGTTTGCCTTGTCATGAAAAAAGCTGCTCAGCGCATCTGTCCAATGTGGCTTGTCATCTGGATTGATCAGTTCTTCCCACTCGGTTATGTTGTTGCCGAACTCATCATCGGCAAAGCCGATTATCGCCTTGCCGGCCATGGAATAGGTCACCTCGCCTGTCTGGAGGTTCCAGTCCCACACACTGTATCCACCGCCTTCCAGCGCGTGATTCCAGCGCTGCACTTTCTCGCGCAGTGATTCGATATGGGCAACCTGTTTCAATAAGGTATTGATACGCTGTTCTGCAATGGCAAGCCGGATGTTCAGGTGTTGCAGGTCGATGGGGATTTCCAGATAGTCATCCGCACCTGCGGCCAATACCTGCCCAAGGGTTCCAAATCTGGTGCGGGCAGTCACCACCAGAATCAGGCTTCCATAGCCTTTCGGCATACTCCGAATCTTCTGGCACAGCTCCAGTCCGGCCATTCCCGGCAATGAACAATCCACAATAACCATGGGAAAGCTTTGCGTCTGGTAGGCCGCCCAGCCGCTCTCGCCATCCTCATAATCTGCAACCTGATGGCCGCGACTCTCGAGGGTGGTCTTGAGTAAGGACCGTATTTCAAATTCATTTTCAACTAACAGAACATTCATTTTTTATTTTCCTGCGCACCATACCGGGTCGCCCGGCATTTCCCTGAAATTGTTGGCTATACCTTACCTTGGCAACCTTGCGCATTTCCAGGATTGCATTTGTCATGGCAAGATTTGTTCAGCCAGAACGGCAACCACCCGGACAATTTGTGCGGATAGGACTTCCCTTGGGCGCTATACGGACTGATGCAATACTACGGTAACACTTCAACCAGCATGGCAAAGCCTAAATAGATGAGTAAAAGCAGGCTATTTTTAAGCAATGAGGGGTAGAGAATCGGCAAATTTATTTTAACTGCGCACGTTTTCGTTTGAGGTGGGATAGCCTTTCGGATACAATGCGATACTTGTAATAGGCGCGTAGCTCAGCTGGTTAGAGCACTTGGTCGACATCCAAGGGGTCGTTGGTTCGAGTCCAATCGTGCCTACCAAAGAATTCAGTGGGTTAGATCAGAAATGGTCTAACCCATTTTTCTATTGATGGTGACTTTTGGGTGACTTTTCTCACCAAGCTGCTCCCTTCGGATCATTGCAAGGCTGCGAT
>JANXXX010000021.1 GCA_025350405.1 Gallionella sp. | reverse complement strand
ATATTTGATTACATCGAGGTATTTTACAATCGAAAGCGTCGGCACAGCCATGTTGATCAGTTGAGTCCGATGGCGTTCGAAAAGTTACAAACCGGAAGCTGAAAAACGTCTATGAAAGTCGGGGAAGTCCAGTACGTGAGTTTCAATTGTGTTCGGAAGATGATTTGTGTGTCTATGGTTTTGATGTGTTATTGAGGAAATATGAATGAAAGTTAGTGTAATTGGTACTGGATATGTTGGCTTGGTGACGGGTACTTGTCTTGCGGAAATGGGTAATGATGTGCTTTTGACCTGCACCCCCTAAGACCCATAAGATTTTATGAAAGTACTCATATCTCTCAATACGGCTTGGAATTTGGTCAATTTTCGTGCTGGGTTGATCCGCGCTTTGGTGGCGGCGGGTTATGAAGTCGTGGCAGTTGCTCCGACTGATGAGTATGCCCAGCGCTTGGTTGAGTTGGGCTGCCGGTTTGTTGCACTGCCGATGGACAACAAGGGTACACACCCAGGGCGAGATTTGCTGTTGCTGTGGAGATTTTATCGATTGCTTCGGCGGGAGCGCCCGGACGTGTTCCTCGGTTATACGGTGAAGCCGAATGTGTATGGGTCGCTGGCCGCTCATGCATTACGGATTCCTGTGGTGAACAATATCGCCGGGCTGGGGGTGGTGTTCATCAATGATAGTTGGTTGACGAGATTGGTTCGAGGTTTGTACTGGCTTGCATTATCGCGCTCGGCCCGTGTGTTTTTTCAGAACGAGGATGATCGGCGGTTGTTTGTTGAGGGAGGGCTGGTTCGTCGGGAGGTGACCGGTAGGGTTCCGGGTTCGGGAGTGGATCTTGGGCGGTTTGCGCTTGTACCTCTTCCAATATTCGAGGAGCGGATTCGGTTTCTGTTGGTTGCTCGCATGCTCTGGGATAAGGGTGTGGGCGAGTATGTGGAAGCTGCGCGTATTGTGAAGCGCCGTTTTGCCAATGCAGATTTCTTGTTGCTTGGGTTTCTGGATGTGCAAAACCCAACTGCGATATCACGGGCGCAGATGGATCAGTGGGTAACGGAAGGGGTGGTGCGTTATCTGGGTGTCAGCGATGATGTTCGTGCGGAAATCTCTACGGTGGATTGCGTGGTGCTGCCATCGTATCGAGAAGGGGTGCCTCGCACATTGTTGGAGGCGGCTGCCATGGGTAGACCAATTATCACCACTGATGCTGTTGGTTGCCGTGAAGTGGTGGATGATGGTGTGAATGGCTATTTATGTCAGCCTAGGGATGCGGTGGATCTGGCGACGAAAATGGAGCTGATGATTTCTCTTTCTCCTGAGGAACGTGCAAAGATGGGACGTCACGGGAGGGTGAAAATTGAGTCGGAGTTCGATGAACAAATTGTTATCGTGAAGTATCTGGAGACTATTGCTGAGCTTTGTGACCGTCCAAAAATGTAGGCGCTGGCGGGTCGACAGAAGCATGACTGAGTCTCTCTACCAGACGCGGAGAGGCATTTTTCTGGGGTGTGCATGCTGGAGCCGAGTTGGATTTGCTGATCCTTCAGGAAGGCCGTCGCTTGGGATTTAAAATCAAATTGACGAAGTCGCTGCAAGTGACTGCTTCGATGCGCTCTGCAAAGCAAACTTTGGGGCTGGACCATTTGTATGTGATGTGTCACGGCGATGGCGAGACTTGGCCGTTGGCGCAAGGGGTGACGGCTGTTCCTGCAGCTTGTCTGGCTTCGGAGCCGTGGTTGCCGAACAATGTGGAATGAAATTCTTGCTACAATCCTTCCATGACTGAATCCCTCAACCTGAACATTCTCGGACTGGTTTTCTTTACCGCATTATTCCTTTCCCTGTTCATCGTCCCTGCCACTATTGTTCTGGCGCGCAAAGTGGGTGCTGTGGATGTTCCCAAAGACCGCAGTTCCCACTCAACTCCGACCACGCGTTTGGGCGGCTTGGGCATTGCGGCTAGTGTGGTGCTGTCTTGCCTGATGTTTTTGCCGTTCAATACTTTTGCATGGGCTTTTTTGACTGGTCTGCTGGTGATCATTGTCACCGGGTTGATTGATGATATTGCGAATATCGGGCCGCGCTGGAAATTCGTCGGGCAGATTGCCGCGGCAGCCACTTTTGTTCTGTTGGGCGGCGGCACGCTGGTAAATCTGGGGGATTTTCTGGGGCGTGGCGCAATCACGTTAGATACTTTCGCTGTCCCGTTCACGATATTTTGCATGGTCGGCGGGATGAATGCGTTCAATCTGTCTGACGGGCTGGATGGTTTGGCGGGTGGGACGGCGACGATCGCGGCAGTGTTTTTCGCTTATTTCGCCTGGCATGTAGGGGCACCGGATTTGTTGCTGGTGAGTGTGGCATTACTGGGTGCAGTGATGGGATTCTTGCGCTACAACAGTTATCCGGCGAAATTATTCATGGGTGATAGCGGCAGCCTGACGTTGGGATACGTGTTGGCGGCCATACTGGTGAGCGGGAGCCAGCGTGTTGGATATCACCTTTCGCTCGCGACCTGGGTAATGGTGGTGGCGCTGCCGTTGCTGGATACGCTGCTTGTGATGACGCGGCGCGTGCGCTATGGCCACAGTCCGTTTTTGCCCGACCGCACACATTTGCACCATCGCTTGATGGCGCTTGGTTTGGCGCATCCGGCTGTTGTGGCGGTGATGTATACGGTGATGGCCATGTTTGGGACAATGGCACTGCTACTGCACGAATTCCCCGATTGGTATACGTTTGCGGCCTTGTGCTTGACGGCGATAATCGTGTTTGGCGGCGTTGCCGGTTTGCAGCATACGGGAATCAAGTTCAATGAGCGGCGTCGACAGCGGGCTTATTCGACAGTGAGGCAGTGGCCGCTATTCCGGAAGTTTTCAAGATGGATCGTGTCGAATACAGTTTCCATCAGCGTGTTCTTGTTATCCCTCCTGTGTTTGCCGGCGTTGTTTTTTCCCCTGCCGGTATTGAATCGGCACGAGGCATTGGCGCTATCCATATTGGCCGGCGTGGTGGTGTTCTACAGCGCGCATCGGGTGCAAACTTACAAGGGCATGTTGCACGGCTCGATTTATATTTCGATTTTTGTCTTGTTCTTTTTGTACAACCTGGGAGCAGATGCCGGGGGGCACTGGTCGCGTGATTATCTGACGACGATTTCTGTGCTGGCCGCAGTGTGGGTGTTGATCAAGATTCTCTTCCGGAAAAATACCGTGATCTTGATGACATCCGGTTCCGAGTTGCTGATGGTGTTCTTGTCCTGGTTTCTGCCGTTCGTGTTGTTCCAGGAGCTGCATTTTTCGGCGACTGTGGTCGAGGCGGGGCGCCTGGCTTGTTTGCAGGTGCTGCCCTTCATGCTGGCGACCAAAAGTTATTTCAGCATGCAGCCGCAGGGCAACAAGTGGGTGGTGGGCGCGTTGGCCACGGCGATGGCGATGGCTGCGCTGCGCGGGTTGGTGATGTAAGAGTAGGCGATTGCCCGATTGCAGTGTGTGTAAAAAGCACCCTGCATGATTGCCGTTGTTCTAAAATGGCAATGGAATAATGAACCGGATGAAATTACCCGCCGCCCATGACTGACTTATCCAAAATCGTTCCAACCACCGACACCCTGCAACGCCCCTTGAGCGACTTGCGCATCTCCGTCACCGACCGTTGCAATCTGCGCTGCACCTATTGCATGCCGCGTGCAGTCTTCGACAGGAACCATGTTTTCCTGCCGCGCGCCGAGCTGCTCAGCTTCGAGGAGATAGCGCGGCTGACCAAGTCGTTCATCGCGCTGGGCGTGCACAAGATACGCCTGACCGGCGGCGAGCCGCTGTTGCGCCGCAACCTCGAACAACTCATCGAAAAGCTCGCCAGGCTACACACAGCAGAAGGCCAGCCGGTGGAAATCACGCTTACCACCAATGCCGTGCTGCTGTCCCGGCAAGCCCAGTCGCTTAAAGACGCGGGCTTGGCGCGGCTCTCTGTCAGTCTGGACGGGCTGAGCGATGAGACCTTTCGTCGCATGAGCGATTCGGATGTGCCGGTCAAGACCGTGCTGGATGGCATTGCCGCCGCGCAGCGTGTCGGGCTGGCGCCGATCAAGGTCAACATGGTGGTCAAGCGCGGTGTGAACGATCACGAGATCATCGCGATGGCCACACACTTTAGAAATAGCGGCATCGTGCTGCGCTTCATCGAATACATGGATGTCGGCAGCACCAACGGCTGGCGCATGGACGACGTGGTCACGGCAAAGGAGATACTGGAACGGATCGCCAGCCATTTCCCCATTCGCCAGATCGATCCCAATTACAGCAGCGAAGTGGCCGAGCGCTGGAGCTATGCGGACGGCAGCGGCGAGATCGGTGTGATCGCCTCCATCACCCAGGCGTTCTGCCAGACCTGCACCCGCGCCCGGCTCTCCACCGATGGCAAGCTATACACCTGCTTGTTCGCCACCAATGGCCTGGATCTACGCGCCCCGTTGCGCGAGGGCGCTACCGAGCAGGCCTTGACCACGCTGATCGCAGACCGCTGGCAACAACGCAACGACCGCTACTCGCAACTGCGCCAAGCCGCGACCACGATGTCACCCAGCCAAAAGAAAATAGAGATGTCGTATATCGGGGGGTGAATTTTGGTATGCCGGATAAAACTAAGGGTGGGCAGATGAGGCTTGCCCACCATCGTTGAGCTTCATCTCATCGCCCTATCATTTATTCATGACAGCCCCGTTACTTCGCTTGTTGCAAAAAAACCACACAATCTGCGGTTTCCCTTGCACCGTCTGGGGGGGTATGGATAATGCCCCCTTGAATTCTCTGAACCTTGGGGATTTTCAAAGGGTCGCCGGCTTCGGCTGTCGACGTAACTTGAATAATATAAAAACTTACTTTTAAGGAGTTTTACATGCAAAAGAAAATTATCGTTCTGGCAATCGCCGCTGCTCTGACTACACCAGCATTGGCATTGGCTGACAATGCTGCCACCTTATACGGTCAAGCGAACCTGTCCGTAGACATGGTCAATGATGGTGCTGTTACTAACAGCAGCTCCGTTAACCAGCTGAACAGCAACACCTCGCGCCTCGGCCTGAAGGGTTCCGAAGACCTGGGCGGCGGCAATTCCTTCATGTATCAAATGGAAGGCAAAGTCAATATGGATAAAGGCAATGCCTTCGCGTTTGACCGTGATACCTTTGTCGGCTTGAAGAATGACAGCATGGGTACTTTGGTTTTGGGTCAACATGACACGCCATACAAGATGGCCACTCGCAAGCTGGACCTGTTTGGTGACGGCATCGCCGATAACCGTGGCAATCAATCTAGCTCTACCAATACTGCTGGAGCTGCCTCATACTTTTCTGCTGGTACCATGATGGGTGGCGGTCACGATGCACGCTTGGGAAACCTCATCGCTTACGTCAGCCCGTCTTTCAGCGGCGTGACTGTAATAGCAGCCACCATGTTTGGTGCTGAAACTTCTGCTCAAGGAGCTGGACCTGCCCTGACAAAGGGTAGTGGAACGTCCCTGTCTGGTACATACGAACAAGGCCCGATCTACGCAGCTTTGGCTTACCAAACCGTTACGTTCGGTAGCAACGGCACTGGCGACTTGGCCGCAAATGACACAATTGGAAAGGCGTTTGGAGCGGCACCGAGCGACAAAGGTACGGCTTTCAAGTTGGGCGGTAGTTACTCGATGGATCAGTTCGCGGTCAATCTGGTTTACGAAAGATTGTCAGCCACTTTCAATGCTGGTGGTGATTCAAGTTCCACGAACATCTACGTCGCTGGTAAATTTAACGTCAGCAGCACCGACGCAGCGAAACTGGCTTATACCAAGCGCGGTACGGTAACTATTACTGGCGTTGATCAATTGAACGATGCAACGCAAATCTCTGTTGGTTATGACCACGCCATGAGCAAGACCACCACTGTGTACGCTTTGTACTCCAAGCTGACTCAGAACGTTGCAGGTGTAGCGGGAGCAGCTCCTACTGTTCTGTCGCTCGGTATGAAGCACTCGTTCTAAATTGTTTAGTGCAAGTTTAGGGTTTGCTACCTAAGCTGAGCTGACATCTGAAACACCAAACGGGCATCTTCGGATGCCCGTTTTTTTATTGCTAAAAGCAGCGGATTAATTCACAGCTACTTTCAAGTTGCAAAGTGTATCTAATGTGGATACACTTTCGCCATGATCAAAACTTTCCGGCACAAAGGCATGCAGAGGTTTTTTGCCGAGGGCAGCAAGGCAGGCATCCAGCCTGCACACGCGGCCAAGTTGGCGCGTCAGCTGCGGCAGTTGAACGATGCACGCGTGCCCGCCGATATGAATATGCCGGGCTGGAAATGGCATGCACTCGGGGGCGATCTGGATGGGCATTGGTCGGTATGGGTGAATGGCAATTGGCGATTGACGTTCGCTTTTGAGGGCGAAGATGCCATTCTTGTGGATTATCAGGATTATCATTAAGGAGACAGAAATGGCACGAATGTTTAATCCGCCGCATCCGGCGGAGACGTTGCGCGAGGACGTGTTGCCTGCGCTCGGGCTCTCGGTTGCAGAAGCGGCGCGGCAGCTGGGTATCTCGCGTGTGCAGTTGTCGCGGGTGGTCAACCAGCGGTCAGGTATTTCGGCGGACCTGGCGTTGCGGCTGGAGGCGTGGCTGGCAACACCGGAAGGTGGTCCGAGCGCGGAGAGTTGGTTGCGCGGACAGGCTGCTTACGATTTGTGGCATGCTGCAAAAAATAAGCGACCGAAGGTATCGCGCGCTGTAGCGCATCGGGCTTAAACTTGCTCCCGCTTGTGCGACCAACAATGGCATGAACGACCAACAACTGCTGCGCTATAGCCGCCACATCCTGTTGAATGAGATCGGCATCGAGGGGCAGCAACGCTTGCTCGCAGCCCGTGTGCTGATTATCGGCCTGGGCGGGCTGGGCTCGCCCGCCGCGCTGTATCTGGCCGCCAGCGGGGTCGGGCAACTGATTTTGTGCGACCACGACACGGTGGAGCTCGGCAACCTGCAACGCCAGATCATCCACCGCACTTCTACGGTGAACCAGACGAAAGTTGCATCGGCGCAGGTTGCGCTGCACGACATCAATCCCGAAGTGGCGTGCATCGCGCTGAACATCCGCGCCGATGCGGCGCAACTGCGCGAGCTGGTCGGCAAGGCCGATGTGGTGCTGGATTGCAGCGATACTTTCGCCACGCGCTACGCAGTCAATCATGCCTGCCTGATCCAGCGCAAACCGCTGGTGTCGGGTGCGGCGATCCAGTTCGACGGGCAGGTTGCGGTATTCGATTTCCGCCGGACGGATGCGCCCTGCTACAACTGCCTGTTCCCCGAGGACAGCGTGGCCGCAGAGTTGCGCTGCGCAACCACTGGCGTATTCGCGCCGTTGACGGGTATCATCGGCACCTTGCAGGCGGCAGAGACGCTCAAGCTGTTGATCGGCATCGAGCGCGGTTTGAGCGGCAAGCTGCTGACGATCAATGCGCTGGACATGAATATCACGCGCAGTATGTTGAGCAAAGATCCTGCGTGCAATGCTTGTGGCAGTTCAATTTCCTGAAGGATGGATAACGCATGAACAAGCTCACTCATTTCACCGACGCAGGCCGGGCGCGCATGGTGGATGTCTCGGAAAAACCCGACACCAAGCGTGTCGCAATCGCCAGCGGCGTCTTGCGCATGCAAGTTGCGACACTGGCGCGCATCCGCACTGGCAGCATCGCCAAGGGCGATGTGCTGACCGTGGCGGATGTCGGTGCGGTGATGGCGGCTAAGCGCACTGCCGACATCATCCCGATGTGCCATAGCCTGGCGCTCACCGGCGTGGAGGTGGTTTTCAGCGACGTGGCCGAACCCGATGCCAGCGGTTGCGTGGGCATCAAGGTGGTCACGACGGCCAACTGTGTCGGGCAGACCGGGGTCGAGATGGAGGCCTTGTGCGCCGCCAGCGTGGCGCTGCTCACCATCTACGACATGTGCAAGGCGATAGACCGGGGGATGCGCATCGAGTGTATCCAGCTCGAAGAAAAGCGCGGCGGCAAGAGCGGGGTCTGGAAACGCGGAAGTAGCGAATAGATTCCCAAGAAAGTGATTGTCCGCAGATTACGCAGATTACACGGATTACCCAAGATTAAAGACCATGGCTGGGGAAATCTGCGTAATCTGCGGATTCAATCGTTGTTTTCAGGAAAAATTAAAATGATAAGAGTGCAATTTTTTGGCCCAGTCGCGGAGCGTGTTGGCGCGTGCGAAGTGCAGGTGGCGTTCAAGGCTGGGATGCGCTTGCAGGATGTACGCGAGCAACTGAAAACGAAATACCCAGCGGCGTTCGAGATCGTTTGCTTTGCGGCAGTAAACGGCGAACATGTGCGGGATATGTCGCTGCCGCTGCAAGAAGGCAGCGAGGTGGTGTTCATGTCCAAGTTTTCGGGCGGCTGAAATGAGGGCCCCTAAAATCCAGATTTCATCCCAACTGCTGCGTTGCGTAAAAAATTTCTTGCTTACATATAATTCATATGCGGCGCTGCGAAATTTGTTCCGCGCCTTGCATTTGTGCGAACTCTGAATTTTTGAGGCCCTCATGAGAGATCCAGTTCGACTCCAGCAGGAAGATTTTTCCCTGGACGAGGAAGTTGCAGCGCTGCGCGCCAGTTCGAAGCGCATGGGCGGCATCGCCACCTTCATCGGCTGCGCGCGCGATTTCTCGGAAGGCCGCAAAGTGACGCAGATCAGTTTCGATGCCTACGGCAGCATGGCGCTGGCGGAGATGAACAAGTTGCGCGACGAGGCAATCGCGAAATTCGCGCTGCTGGATGCGCGCATCGTGCACCGTGTCGGCATGGTTCGCGCGGGCGAGCAGATCGTGTTTATCGCGGCGGGTGCCGAACACCGCGCGCCTGCATTGCAAGCCTGCCATTGGCTGATCGATGAACTGAAGCAGCGCGTGCCGATCTGGAAGAAGGAGATCACGCCGCAGGGCGAGGCATGGGTTACACCTCACCCCTGATGTGATCATGCCTAAGGTATTTATTTTCGTTGGCCACTCTGGTTCCGGCAAGACCACGCTGATTGAAAAATTGTTGCGCGAGCTGAGCGGACGTGGGCTGCGCGTCGCAACGATCAAGCACGCGCATCACAAGGTGGTGCTGGATACGCCCGGCAAGGATAGCTGGCGCTACAAGCAGGCGGGTGCGGTGATGAGCATGCTGGTCACGTCCAACGAGTTGCAGCTGGTCGCCGATGCGGTTGACCGGCGCGAGCCGGAGCAGTTGGCGCAGCGTTTTATGGGTGAGGCCGATCTGGTGCTGGCGGAGGGTTTTTCGCATGCCTCCGGCGTGAAGATCGAGGTGCTGCGCCGCGAGTGTTCCACGGTTCCGCGCTGTGTTGTCGCGGACGGTTTGATTGCGATGGTTACCGATGTCGATGAGGCGCATCCGCAGTTGCCGCATTTCGCGCTCGACGATATCAGCGGCATCGTTCAATTCATGTTGGAACGGGCAGCCGCCGGATGATGCTAGAAAAAGCACATGCCACAGAGAACACAGAGTTCACAGAGAATGCGCTGGTTTTCTCTGTGAACTATGCGTTATCTGTGGGTGAACTCTGTGGCTGGTTAGGAGTTTTAGCATGATAAAGGACTGCACAGCGATCATCCTGGCGGGCGGTGACTCGCAGCGCATGGGCAGCGACAAGGCGAGCTTGTTGTTGGGCGACCAGACACTGTTGCAGCACGTGATCGCGACGATGCAGAAAATATTCCCGCGGACCATCGTCAGCGTCCGTCAACTGCGTCCTGAAATCGATTTGCCGCAAGTCTGCGACGAGCAAGCCTATGAAGGAATACCGGGGGCCGGGCCGTTGGCGGTTGCCGGACCATTGGCGGGATTGAGCGCCGGTCTGGGTCACATCACCACGCCATGGGCTTTTGTGGTGGCATGCGATATGCCGTTCGTGGCGCCGGCGATGGTCGAGCTGCTGGCCAAGTATCGTTCCCACTATCAGGCGGTCGTGCCGGTGGTGCAGGGTCATCCGCAACCGCTCGCGGCATTTTATGCGCGCAGTTGCCTGGACACGATACGCGCACATTTTTTATCGGGCGAAAAAAATAGTTTGCGCGCTGTCCTCGAGCAGTTGCAGGTGCGCTATGTGGATGAGACAGAACTGTCGCAGGCCGATCCTGCGCTAAGAAGTTTCTTCGATCTGGATACGCCGCAGGATGTCGCACTCGCAATGAGCGGGAATGTGAAAACGTAGTGGCGGTTTTTTATTTGAAACGGTAGCTCAGCGCGACAAAACCGGTATCCATGATTCCTTGTTCGACGATGGGGCTGGACTGTATGGCATTGCCCAGCCATTTGCGGCGCAGGTATAAATTGAGGTGGTATTCCTCGGTCAACTTGGCATCGATCATCAGGCCGATGAGCGGATTGAGTGCGCCGCTTGGCTGGTAGGCGGGGTACTGGCTGATCGCGGCTTCTTGAGCCGAGATGCCGTAGTAATAACGCAAAAATTCACCGGACTGATATTCGCCACCGGCCAGCGGATAAAACGTCAGCTGTGGAGTCTCCAGTTTGCCGACATAGATCACTTCGAACAAGTTGCCGTTGGATTTATTGAAATCGTGAAAGGCGTTGATGAAAAATGCGCCTAGCGGTGTTACTTGCATAGTACCCAGGCCTAGTGGAATCGAGGTCTGCCTGTTTGCCAAGCCCTGCAGGGAAGTTACGTCGGCGTTAAACCCATCCTGGCGGATTCGTCCTGCGATCTCCAGATAACCGTAGCCCACCTTTATCGTTTTGATGCCGAGCGTGTCTATCCGCATGAACATCCTGCCGTAGTCGAAATAGCCATAAGGCAGCACAGCGACCTGGTCGGTCTTGCCGCGGATAATGCTGCGCGTGTAGTAGCTGCCCAGTCCGATATCCCCGTCGATGCGCTGAGGCAGTTCTTCGCTCTGCGCCTGCGCGATGGCGCCGGACAATGTGATGATCAGCAAGCCGGGCACGATGCGGCGAAGCAGTTTGCCGATGCGCCGCGCAAAAGTAGTTGGACAGGTATTCGCCATCTATAGCCAATTACAAATACTTCATCACCGGGACAGGACCCGATTACTTGCCGTCCTGTCCGCCGTGCATATGCTTAAGCAATGCTGTCGCAGTTCGTTCAAGCAGTGCGACATCCAGCGTGCCGATACACTGTTCTGTCATATCGATCCCGTCCAGGACAGAAGGAAGCTCGTTCGCGGTGATCTCCCACACGTTGGTTTCATCGCCCCTTTTTCGTATGGTGAGCAAGGTCTCAATGGTTGCATCCAGTGTTTCAATGGCGAGCGGAAGTTTTGTCTGGTTTTGCTCGAGGGCGGAACGGACCACCGAGATGGCCGCCGCTAAACGGCCAAACGCTACAACGCTGAATTGCCCGGCGCGGGCAGCCTGATATGCGAGACGCATATCCATTGAATAGATGTCTTTCAGGCCCTGTGTAACGGGGATGCGAAGCGGGCTTCTTTTTTTCATCTTTATTTCTCTATGATGTTTCGTTCAACACAAATTGATGTCGCCGCATGGGTCATTCTCATGGGGGATGCCAAACTTCTTGAATAAGAATGGCACGTCACTGCGTCGAACCATAAAAGCAATTATAAATGTTACTTCAGGAAAATGTTTCTGCAAATGCGGCGATCGAACCGGATTGCGTGCCATCGTACCCGGCCAGCGCGTTAACTGTGTTACGGAATGTTGCGCTCTGCATGATATCGCGCGTTGATTTCAGCAGGCTCTGATCCAGAGCGCTGGCTTTGCAGGCGAAGAAATAATTTTCGCGCGCTATCGGAATGAAGTCCAGGTCAAATCGCCTGGCTGCGGTTTCAACGCCAAAGCCCACGTCAGCCATATTGCTGGCGACGTAAGCGGCCACGGCTGAATGGGTGTATTCGGCGCTGCCATAGTCGGCTATGTTTTTGGTGTTGATCTTTTCTTTGGCGAGCAGCAGTTCGAGCAATATCTTGGTGCCCGATCCGGTTTGCCGGTTAACGAAGCGCACATCTTTGCGTTGCAAATCTGCCAGGCCCTGTATGTGCTTCGGGTTGCCTTTGGCGATGAACAGCCCCTGGTTGCGATACGCCAGATGGATCAGTGCATGTTGTTGCGGATCCAGCCATTTCAGATAGGGTTTGGCGGCATGCTTGAACTCACCGACCGGCACATGGAATCCGGCCAGGTCGCATTCGTTGCGGGAAAGTGCCGCCACGGCTTCGAGGCTGCTGCGGTAATTGATCTCAACGGGAATGTTGTCCGCGTTGAATTGCTTGATCAGCGCATCGACGGCAAAGCCGTGCGAGGCGGTGATGCGCAACGCGGTCGATACACTGGTCAGGATGGCCTCGAGTTCGGAGGCGAAACTTTCCAGTATCGGCGTCAGGCGGGCATTGATGCGCTTGTCGGCCCAGATCAATTTTTCCGCCAGCGGTGTCAGCGACGTGCCTTTGCCTCTGGATTTCTGCAATAACGGCGCGGAAAACTCCAGTTCGAAAGCGCGCAACATCCCCCACGCGTGCCGATAGGAGAGGTTGGCCTGTGCTGCCGCACTGCTGATGCTGCCCTGGTCGCGTATCGCGGTGAGCAGTTGCAACAACAGCGGCAAGGAGACCGCGCTTCCCTTGCGTTTTTTCAAACTCCATTCGGGATGAATTTCGAAACTCATATATGCAATATATAACCTATTGAGGGCATGGGGCCGCTGTGATAACTTGCTGGTAATGAAATGGTGTCCAAGATTATAAAGTACATTTATGTTCAAGATTGCATATTCAGTTCACCGGTCCTGTTTAACTAAACGATTCGGGCGCAGGAGATAAAACAGAATGAGTCAGGCCTACAACCATGAACAGATCGCCGCGATCATCGCGACACAGCAAGACCGCCCCGGCGCGTTGCTGCCGATATTGCATGATATCCAGGATGCGCTTGGATACATTCCGCCCGATTCGGTCGCACAGATCGCATCCGCGTTAAATTTGTCCCGCGCAGAAGTGCATGGCGTGATCACTTTCTATCACCATTTCCGCACCACTCCACCTGCAAAACATACGATACAGATATGTTGCGCCGAGGCGTGCCAGAGCATGGGGGCGGAGCATCTGGTTGCGCATGCCGAGCAAAAAATAGCGGTCCGCAAGCAGGGAGACTGCACAGTGCAGCCGGTGTATTGCTTAGGGCTGTGCGCGACCTCGCCGGCGATGATGGTAGACGACCAGTTGCACGCGCGCGTCACGACGGAAAAATTCGATCGTCTGATCAAGAAGATTGGAGGCGGGTCATGAGCATAAAGATTTTCGTGCCCGGAGATTCCGCAGCACTGGCGCTCGGCGCCGATGCCGTTACGCGCGCCATATTGGCTGAAGCCGCGCGGCGCAACATAGCCGTGAACCTGGTGCGCAACGGTTCGCGCGGCATGTTGTGGCTGGAGCCGCTGGTCGAAGTGCAGACCGCCAAAGGGCGCGTGGCTTATGGCCCAGTGAGCGCAGATGATGTGGCTGGTTTGTTCGACGCAAAATTCGATCAGGGTGACAAGCATGCGCTGGGCTTGGGGCTGACCGAAGAGATTCCATATTTGAAGCGCCAGGAGCGGCTGACTTTTGCGCGCGTCGGCATCACCGATCCTGTCTCTTTGGAGGACTACCTTGCGCACGACGGTTACCAGGGTTTGCACAAGGCGCTGACCATGCCAGCTGCGGCCATTGTGCAGCAGGTGACCGAGTCTGGTTTGCGCGGACGCGGCGGCGCGGCTTTCCCGACCGGCATCAAATGGCAGACGGTGCTGAACACAGCGGCGGCGCAAAAATATATCGTGTGCAATGCCGATGAGGGCGACTCCGGCACGTTCGCCGACCGTATGCTGATGGAGGGCGACCCCTTTGTGCTGATCGAGGGCATGACCATCGCCGCGCTGGCGGTGGGTGCGACGCAAGGCTATATCTATGTGCGCTCTGAATATCCGTATGCGATCACGGTGTTGAATGAGGCGATAGAAATTGCGCGCAAAGCTGGCTACCTCGGTGCGAATATATTGCAGTCGGGAAAAGGTTTTCAGCTGGAAGTGCGCAAAGGCGCCGGCTCTTATGTGTGCGGCGAGGAGACTGCGCTGCTGGAAAGCCTGGAAGGCAAGCGCGGCATCGTGCGCGCCAAACCGCCGCTGCCCGCAATCAGCGGGCTGTTCGGCAAGCCTACCGTGATCAACAACGTCATCTCGCTGGCCAGCATGCCTATCATCCTGGACAAGGGTGCGGCCTTCTACAAGGACTATGGCATGGGGTGTTCGCGTGGCACCTTGCCGTTCCAGCTGGCGGGCAATATCAGGCACGGCGGCCTGATCGAGAAAGCCTTCGGTGTCACGTTGCGCGAGCTGCTGTATGAGTTCGGCGGCGGCTCGGCATCGGGCCGGCCTATCAAGGCTGTGCAGGTGGGCGGGCCGCTCGGATCGTATTTGCCCGAATCGCAATGGGACACACCACTGGATTACGAGGCGTATACAAATTTATGGGCGGTGCTCGGCCACGGCGGCATCGTGGTGCATGACGATCGCGCCGATCTGGCCAAGCTGGCGCGCTACGCGATGAAGTTCTGCGCGATCGAATCTTGCGGCAAATGCACGCCGTGCCGGATAGGTGCGACGCGCGGCGTCGAGGTGATGGACAAGATCATCGCCAATCAGGACCGGCCTGCTCAGGTCGAATTATTGCGTGACTTGTGCGACACGATGCTGAACGGCTCGATGTGCGCGATGGGTGGAATGACACCTTATCCGGTGCTGTCCGCGCTGAATCATTTTGCTAAAGATTTTGGTGTCGTTAAATAAATACGCGGCCACAGGAGGTCATCATGCTTGAGTCACCCCGTAATATCAATTCAGGGAAAACAAATTCCGGCGAAAAAGATTTTGGCACACCCAGACGCACCTCCGGGCAGGAAGTCACGCTGGAGATAGACGGCATGCAGGTGACCGTTGCGGCGGGGACTTCGATCATGCGCGCGGCTGCCGAGGGCGGTGTGAACGTGCCCAAACTGTGCGCGACCGACAGCCTGGAGCCGTTCGGCTCATGCAGGCTGTGTCTGGTGGAAATAGAGGGGCGCAAGGGTTATCCCGCGTCATGCACCACGCCCGTGGAAGCGGGCATGAAGGTGCGTACCCAATCGCCCAAGTTGCAGACGCTGCGCAAGGGCGTAATGGAACTGTACATTTCCGACCACCCGCTGGACTGCCTGACCTGTGCGGCCAATGGCAATTGCGAATTGCAGGACATGGCCGGAGTCACCGGGCTGCGCGAAGTGCGCTACGGTTACGACGGCGAGAACCATCTGGTCAGCAACAAGGACGAATCGAATCCCTATTTCACTTACGACCCTGCCAAGTGCATCGTGTGCAACCGCTGCGTGCGCGCCTGCGAGGAAACGCAGGGCACTTATGCGCTGACGATTTCCGGGCGCGGCTTCGAGTCGCGTGTCTCGCCGGGACAGGACCAGCCGTTCATGGACTCGGAATGCGTGTCGTGCGGCGCGTGCGTGCAGGTCTGCCCGACCGCGACCTTGCAGGAAAAAACCGTGATTGAAAAAGGACAGGCCGAGCACAGTGTGGTGACGACCTGCGCCTATTGCGGCGTGGGCTGTTCCTTCAAGGCGGAGATGAAGGGCAACGAAGTGGTGCGCATGGTTCCGAACAAGGACGGCCATGCCAATGAAGGACACTCTTGCGTGAAAGGCCGTTTCGCGTGGGGCTATGCGACGCACCAGGATCGCATCCTCAAGCCGATGATACGCAGCAAGATCACCGACCCCTGGCGCGAAGTGAGCTGGGACGAGGCGCTCAATTACGCCGCCGCGGAATTCAAGCGCATCCAGAAAAAATATGGACGCGACTCGATCGGTGGCATCGTCTCTTCGCGCTGTACCAACGAGGAAGCCTATCTGGTGCAGAAGCTGGTGCGCACCGTATTCGGCAACAACAACGTCGACACCTGCGCGCGCGTGTGCCATTCGCCCACCGGCTATGGCTTGAAACAAACGCTGGGCGAATCCGCCGGGACGCAGACGTTCAAATCGGTCGAGCATAGCGACGTGATCATGGTGATGGGCGCCAACCCGACCGATGCCCATCCGGTATTCGCATCGCGGATGAAAAAGCGCCTGAGCGAAGGCGCCAAACTGATCGTGATCGACCCGCGCCATATCGACCTGGTGCGCTCGCCGCATGTAGCAGCGGATTTTCATTTGCAGCTCAAACCAGGCACCAATGTGGCCATACTCTCGGCGCTGGCGCATGTGATCGTCAGCGAAGGTTTGCTGGCGACAGAATTCATCGCACAACGCTGCGAGGACAAGGCCTTTCAGCAGTGGAAAGATTTTGTCGCGCTGCCGGAAAATTCCCCCGAGGCGATGCAGGAAATCACCGGAGTGTCGGCAGAACTGGTGCGCGGTGCGGCGCGCCTGTATGCGACCGGCGGCAATGCCGCAATCTATTACGGCCTGGGTGTCACCGAACATGCGCAGGGATCGACCGCGGTGATGGGCATCGCAAACCTGGCGATGGCCACCGGCAACATCGGCCGCGAAGGCGTGGGCGTGAATCCGTTGCGCGGACAAAACAATGTGCAGGGTTCCTGCGACATGGGTTCCTTCCCGCACGAGTTGCCGGGTTATCGCCATGTGTCCGATTCGACCACCCGCCATTTGTTCGAACAGGCGTGGGGAGTCGAGATCCAGCCCGAGCCCGGATTGCGCATCCCGAACATGTTCGATGCCGCGCTGGATGGCAGTTTCATGGGGCTGTATTGCCAGGGCGAAGATATCGTGCAATCCGACCCGAACATCCAGCACGTCGCCGCCGCGCTTGCGGCGATGGAGTGCATCGTGGTGCAGGATATTTTTATGAACGAGACCGCGATGTATGCGCACGTGTTTTTGCCGGGTTCGTCTTTCCTGGAAAAGGATGGCACTTTCACCAACGCCGAGCGGCGCATTTCACGCGTGCGCAAAGTGATGCCGCCCAAGGCGGGCTATGCGGACTGGGAAGTGACGATAGAGTTGGCGCAGCGTCTGGGTTATGAGATGCACTACGCGCATCCTTCCGAGATCTTGGACGAGATAGCGCGCTTAACGCCGACATTCCACGGCGTGAGCTACGAAAAACTAGATCGGCTCGGCAGCATACAATGGCCGTGCAACGAGGCCGCGCCGCTGGGCACGCCCATCATGCATGTCGATCATTTCGTGCGCGGCAAGGGTCATTTCATCATCACCAAGTATGTGGCGACCGACGAAAAAGTCACGCGCAAATTTCCGTTGATACTCACCACCGGCCGGATATTGTCGCAATACAACGTCGGCGCACAGACGCGGCGCACCTCGAACGTGCAGTGGCATGAACAGGATCTGCTGGAGATCCATCCGCATGATGCCGAAGAACGCGGCGTTGTGGACGGCGGCTGGGTCAGCATCCACAGCCGCGCGGGCGAGACGGTGTTACGCGCCAAGGTGTCGGAGCGCATGCAACCGGGGGTGGTGTATACCACTTTTCACTTTCCCGAATCGGGCGCGAACGTCATCACCACGGAGAATTCAGACTGGGCGACTAATTGTCCTGAATACAAAGTGACCGCGGTGCAGGTGAAGCCGGTATCGGAGCCTTCAGAATGGCAGAAGAAATACACCCGCTTCAGCAAAGTGCAGCATGAGTTGCTGGGCAAGGCCAGGCAGAGCAAGTCTATTGCCTAACACCATGAAGCCTGACGCCATAAAATTGGCCGCGCCGGAAATCGAATGCGTCAGCCGTCAAGCGATATCACGCTGGCGCGATCAACACTGGAGCCAGGAGCAGGACCAACTGGCAGTGGAGTTGCCGGTCGCGCTGGAATTCAATGCGGTCTCGCATGCCGTGATGTTGGCGACGCCGTGTGATCTGGAAAGTTTTGCGCTGGGCTTTGCGCTCAGCGAAGGCATCGTGGACAGCCGTGCCGAGTTTCACCATGCGGAAGTGGAGCAGAATCCGCTGGGTGTCATCGTACATTGCGAAATATCCGGCCATGCCTTTTTGAAACTCAAGCAGCGCAGGCGCAACATGACCGGACGCACCGGCTGCGGATTGTGCGGCGTGGAGAGTTTGGAGCAGGTGTTTAGAGAGTTCCCTGCTATGCCAGGCTGCGCGCCCGTCTCGGTGTCAGCGCTGCGCGGCGCGCTCAAGGAATTGGCAACGTTGCAGCCGCTCAATCGTCTGACCGGCGCGATGCATGCGGCGGCATGGAGCGCGCCAGACGGAAAGTTGCAGCAGGTGTGCGAGGATGTCGGCCGACACAATGCGCTGGATAAATTGATCGGCACGATGGCCGGGCGGGGAATGAGTTTTCAGCAGGGCTTCTTGCTGATCACCAGCCGTGCCAGTGTCGAGATGGTGCAAAAGGCCGCGACGGTCGGAATTGCCAGCCTGATCGCGATTTCTGCACCGACGGCCTTGGCGGTCAAGACCGCGCAAGAAACAGGCATGACGCTGGTCGCGTTTGCGCGCGGCGATGAATTCGTCGCTTATGCGCATGGCGATCGAATCGAAGGAACGGATTAAAGGGTGCACTAAATATGGATATGCAGAACTTGGTACACATGGCAAATAAGATTGGCGATTTTTTCGAGGCGATGCCGGATCGCGAGGAGGCGTTGTTGGGTATTGCCGGTCACCTGCATAATTTCTGGGAACCGCGCATGCGCAGCCAGTTGCTGGACTATGTGGATGCCGAAAACGGCAAGGACCTGAAGCCGATCGTGGTCACCGCGATTCGCACCTACCGCAGCAAATTAGTGTCGCAGCACTGAGCGTTTTCGTTTAAGGTACACGCCACAAGAATGAGCCTGATTGATTTCGAGTAGATCCACTTTAATAATCCCATCGACCTTAAAATTTGAGGAGACTGTTTATGTCCGGTAGTAATAGTTCCAAAGCCGCAACAAACTCGTATGGCTTGCTCGCAAAAGAGCGCACCATCGCCAAAGCGGGTTTTAATCGCTGGCTGGTGCCGCCCGCCGCATTGGCGATCCATTTGTGCATCGGCATGGCGTATGGCTTCTCGGTGTTCTGGTTGCCGTTGTCCAAGGCGATCGGCATTACGAAAGCGGTTGCCTGTCCGGCAGACGCTGGGCTGCTTGATGCCCTGTTCACCTCCGCTTGCGACTGGAAGATCAGCGAGCTGGGCTGGATGTACACCTTGTTCTTCCTGTTGCTGGGATCGTCTGCCGCGATCTGGGGCGGCTGGCTGGAGCGCGTCGGTCCGCGCAAGGCGGGCTTTACTGCGGCGATGTGCTGGGGTGGCGGCTTGCTGATCTCTGCCTTCGGCGTGTACACGCATCAACTGTGGCTGATGTGGCTGGGCTCCGGCTTCATCGGCGGTATCGGTCTCGGTCTGGGCTATATCTCGCCGGTGTCCACGCTGATCAAATGGTTCCCGGATCGGCGCGGCATGGCGACCGGCATGGCCATCATGGGTTTCGGCGGCGGCGCGATGATAGGTTCGCCGCTGGCGAATTCGCTGATGGAATATTTCCATACTGCGACCAGTGTGGGTGTGTGGCAGACCTTCGCCGTGATGGGCGTGGTTTATTTCATCGCGATGACTTGCGGCGCGTTCGGTTATCGCATTCCACCGGCCGGCTGGAAGCTGGAAGGCTGGACGCTGCCGGAAAAGAGACATGCGTTGATCTCCGATTACAACGTGCATCTGAAGAACGCCCACAAGACTCCGCAGTTCTGGCTGATCTGGGCGGTGCTGTGCCTGAACGTGAGCGCCGGTATCGGCGTGATCGGCATGGCTTCGCCGATGCTGCAGGAGATCTTCGGCGGCAATTTGATCGGGCATCCCGAGATCGGATTTACCGATTTGAATGAAGAGCAGAAAAAAGCCATCGCAGCATTGGGCGCAGGCTTTGCCGGATTGCTCTCGCTGTTCAATATCGCGGGACGGTTCTTCTGGGCGTCGCTTTCGGACAAGCTCGGGCGCAAGAACACCTACTTCGTGTTCTTCGCGCTCGGCATCGCGATGTATGGACTCTCGCCCTGGGCAGCACATTCCGGCAACCAGGCGTTGTTCGTCGCCTTCGTCTGCGTCATCCTGTCGATGTATGGCGGCGGTTTCGCTACGGTTCCGGCATATCTTGCGGACATGTTCGGCACCCAGTTCGTCGGCGCGATCCATGGACGCTTGCTGACTGCGTGGGCGACCGCCGGGATCATCGGACCGGTCGTGGTGAACTACATCCGCGAGGCGCAGATCGCCGCAGGGGTGCCGCGTCAAATGGTGTACGACTTCACCTTGTACATTCTGGCGGGTTTCCTGGCGCTGGGTTTTGTCGCCAACTGGTTCATCAAACCGGTGGACAAGAAATGGCACATTTCCGAACAGGAGATGCAGGCCATCATCGAGGCGCAGCATGAAAAGGCCGCCGGCGAAAAGCTCGTGACCGGTTCATTCGGCATCGGTCATGGCGGGCTTAATGCGGCGTCGGCGCTAGCGTGGACCGCTGTGGGCATTCCACTTGCGATCGGGCTGTGGATCACGATCACCAAAGCAGCGGTATTGTTCCACTAATCAAGTCGTTTGATAATTAAAACCCGTTCGGTATGTTAGTCGTGCCGGGCGGGTTTTTACTTTTTGACAGCGGGGGAGAAACGATATGCCCGGATTTTTGCAAAAAATAAAAGGCGACGGCGCAGCCATTCCGGCTATGGCATCATGGCAGCAGATATCCTTGGCGTGGCTGGGCGGCTTTGTCGCGATCGCAACCGTCGCATGGCTGGCCGACACACTTTCGCTGGTCCTGGTATTAGGGTCGTTTGGCGCATCATGCGTGCTGATATTCGGTTATCCCGATGTGCCTTTCTCACAACCCAGAAACGTGATCGCAGGTCACGTGCTGAGCACATTGGTCGGGCTGGTATTTCTGACAGCGTTTGGCCCGCATTGGTGGTCGCTCGCGTTGGCTGTCGGCACCGCGATCGCGGTGATGATGATCACGCGCACTGTCCATCCTCCCGCCGGTTCGAATCCGGTGATCGTATTTTTAACCAAGCCGGCATGGGGATTCCTGCTTTATCCAACCTTGTCCGGGGCGATCATTCTGGTGGTCGTCGCGCTGATCTATCTTAATGCCACGCGTGCTGCAAGCTACCCCAAGTACTGGTGACGAGTTAAACATGGCGATGGAATATTTATCCGTAACGAACGCGCAGCAGTGCATCCTTGAATCGGTAACCGCGCTCGGTGCAGAGCCGGTGAAACTCGAACAATCCCTGGGTCGCGTGCTGGCCGAGGAAGTGCGCGCCAACCGCGATATCCCGCCTTACGATGTGTCCGCGATGGACGGCTACGCAGTGCGCAGCGCGGATCTGGCGAAGGTTCCCGCGACACTGGAGATCATCGAGGACATCAAGGCGGGCGATATGCCGACCAAGACCGTGCAGGCCGGGCAGTGCGCGCGCATCATGACCGGCGCGCCGGTGCCGCAGGGCGCGGATGCGGTGATACGGGTCGAGGATACGCAATTCTTGGCTGAAGGCAAAGTACAGATCAATGTCGCGGTGAAGCGCGGCAACGACATACGCGTGCAAGGCGAGAGTATGCGCAACGGCGAAGTGGTGCTGACCGCCGGTACGGAAATCACCCCGGGCGTGATCGGTGTGCTGGCGACGGTAAAATGCGCGCAGGTGCAAGTACATCACTCACCGCGTGTGGCGATCCTGTCCACCGGCGATGAGCTGGAAGGCATGGACGATCCGGTCGATCCGAACAAGATCCCCAACTCCAACAGCTACGCACTGATGGCGCAGGTGCAGGCGCTGGGCATAGCGCCTGCATTGCTCGGCATTGCGCGCGATGATCCCGACGAGCTGGCGGAGTATTTGCAGCGTGGCCTGCATTTCGACGTGCTGCTGGTGTCGGGTGGCACCTCGGTCGGCGTGCATGATTATGTGCGTCCGACCATCGAAGCCTTGGGTGTGCAGATGAAGTTCTGGCGCGTTGCGATGAAGCCGGGGCATCCGCTGGCGTTCGGGATATTGCAGCGCAACAGTGGCGGCACAACAAAAGACACTTTTGTTTTCGGGCTGCCGGGGAATCCGGTTTCCAGCATGGTGTGTTTTGAGGAGTTCGTTGCACCGGCATTGCGCCGCATGACGGGACATGCGCGTTTGTACCGCCGCACGATAGCAGCGCGGTTGACGCATAACATAAAGCATCAAGCCGGACGCACCGAATTTATCCGCGTAACGCTGGCGAAAGAAGAGGGCGGTTACACGGCAACCTCTACCGGCGCGCAAGGCAGCGGTATGCTGCTGTCGATGGCGCGGGCGGATGGCTTGATGGCCGTGCCCGCCGACAGCACCGGACTGGCAGCAGGCAGTATGGTGACCGTGCAATTGCTGGACGGCACGGTGTTTCAGGATGATGTTGGTTTTAAGGAGTGATATGAGTGTTGCCCGCATCGGCATCTTGACGATCTCGGACCGCGCCAGCCGCGGCGAGTATGAAGACAAAGGCGGCCCCGCGATCCACGCCTGGTTCACGCGCGTGCTGACCAGCCCGTGGCAGGCGGTGGCGAAAGTGATCCCCGACGAGCAACCGCAGATCGAAGCGGCGCTGCGCGAGTTGAGCGATGTCAAAGGTTGTTGTCTGATCGTCACTACCGGCGGCACCGGCCCTGCAAAGCGCGATGTCACGCCGGAAGCCACCGAGGCGGTATGCAGCAAGATGATGCCCGGCTTCGGCGAACTGATGCGCAGCGCTTCGCTGAAATTCGTGGCGACTGCGATATTGTCACGCCAGACCGCCGGGATACGCGGTAACAGCCTGATCATCAACCTGCCCGGCAAACCGTCCGCGATCGATGACTGCCTGAATGCGGTGTTTCCGGCGATCCCTTATTGCATCGATTTGATTGAGGGTGCGTATCTGGAATCCGATCCGGAACAATGCAAGTCATTCAGACCAGCACACGCCAAACTGAAATAAATATCCGCTAGGTGCGATAGCGGATATTCGATCAAAATATTATCGACCAGCTAACGAACACCAAAATCAAGATGCGCTTGGTTAGCCAATTTGCAGCGAGCGTACTGATTTTTGTATACCTGTTGACTTTTGGGCAAGCAACGCATGCAGAAGGAAAGCCCACCATCGCCGCTGCTGCCGATCTCAAGTTTGCGTTGGACGAAACCGTCGGGTTGTTCAAGGGCACACATCCTGCGGCATATATCGCTTACCCGAGTGCTGGCGGTGGGCGGGGAAGTATTTGCGCAAGTGAAGAGCGTGGCGTTGATTGCGTAATATAATGGTCTCCATGCGTTCGCCGGTTGAATGTTGTCATAGGGAGTCAAATTAGAATGAGCCGTTTATTATTGTTGCTCGCCATCGCGGTGGTGGTTTATCTGTTGATCAAGTCTTACCGCAAGAATGCGCCCAGGCAAGATCAAGATAAAACGGTTGCCGAGGATATGGTGCGTTGCGCGCATTGCGGTGTGCATTTGCCCAAGGGCGAGAGCATCCAGGCTGGCGGGAATTTCTTTTGCAGCACGGAACATCGCGATGCCCATAATAAGTAAGATGGCGCAAGTGAACGGAACATCGCAAATGAGTGTTGCCTAAATTCGCGTTGAGTGTAATGACTGACAAGTCCGGCGCAGATTTCCCCCCCGTCGATTTCTGGCGTTCCCTGTTTTATTTCAATTTTTACCGGCTGACACTGGTCAGCCTCTTTGTATTTCTCACCGGCACATTCGGCTCTTCGCTATCGCTGGGTGCATACAACCTGCTGCTGTTCTTTGGCGCAAGCGTGGTCTATCTGGCAGTGGTGGTGGTGTCGTTCATTCCGCTGCGGTTACGCTGGCCGCGTTTTACCTGGCAGCTGGCGGTGCAAATAGGCGGGGATATAGTCGGGCTGACCGTGCTTTCTTATGCCAGCGGCGGGATAAAGAGCAATGTCGCCCTGTTGCTGCTGGTTTCGCTGGCCGCAGCCGGATTGATCAGTCGCGGCAGAGTCACTTTACTCTTTGCCGCGCTGGCCAGTATTGCCGCGCTGCTGGAGCATACCTATGCCGTGCTGCATCACGATGCCGATGTGGCGCAGTATGTACAGGTCGGATTGTTGTGCATGGCCTATTTTGCGGTGGCCTGGTTGGCGCATACGCTGGCGAAATATGCCGTCGATAGTCAACAGTTGGCGCAGCGGCGCGGCCGCGACCTGGTCAGCTTGGCCGAGGCGAATCGTCTGGTGATGCGCGATATGCAGGATGGCGTGCTGGTGGTGGACGGGCAAGGCATGGTCATGCAAATGAATCTTCGTGCCGAGCACTTGCTGCACAAAGGCGTCAGCGCGGGCAGCCCTTTGTCGGAAACCTTTCCGATCCTGTTCGGGCAATATGCGCTGTGGAAGCAAACCGGAAGTACAAGCAGGGACATCTTGCAGTTGGATGTGGGCTTGCAAGCCAGATTGCGCTTTGTTGCTATCGAACACGATGTGGCGCACGGTGCGGTGATTTTTCTGGAAGACATGCAGCGGGTGCGGGCCGAGGCGCAGCAGATCAAGCTGGCCGCGCTGGGACGACTGACCGCGAATATCGCGCACGAGGTGCGCAACCCGTTATCGGCGATCAGCTACGCAACGGAACTGCTGCAGGAAGAGCAGGGCGATGCCAAGCAGCAGCGCCTGTTGCAAATCGTGCTGGACAATACGCAGCGCATCAATCAGATTGTGCAGGATGTGATGCAGTTGAACCGGCGCGACCGCGCCCAAACCGAAGTATTTGAGCTGGATGCCATGTTGCGCACCTTTGTCGATGAGTTTGATTTGGCGGAGCGGCTCGATCCAGGTGTCGTGGTGCTGGCGGGGATGCCCGGTATCGAGGTTTCCTTCGATCGCGGTCACTTGCGCCAGGTATTGTGGAATTTGTGCCGCAATGCGCTACGTTATGGGCGCAAGCGGACGGGCAGCTTGCGCTTGGCGATGAGTGATGAGGACGGTCATGTGGTTTTGGATGTGCTGGATGACGGGCAGGGTGTTCCCGCCGAGCAGCAAGGCAAATTGTTCGAACCTTTTTTTACCACGGCGACCGAGGGCACTGGTTTGGGTTTGTATATTGCCAAGGAGCTGTGCGAGGCAAATGGCGCGCGGCTGGAATATCATGTAGTCCAAGAGCCGGGCGCGTGTTTTCGCATAACGTTCGGAAAGCTGAATAGAGATGGCGAGGAGGCTGGGTATGACAGATAAAAACCGGGGCATGACGGATAGATACCGGGAAAAGGTTGCTATTGTGTTGCTGGTGGATGATGAGCCGGACATTCTGGAGTTGCTGGAACTGGCGCTGCGCAAGATGGGGCTGGAAGTGGACAAAGCCGGCAATGTGCGCGAGGCGTTAACGATGTTGGCGGCGCGGCGCTATGACTTGTGCCTGACCGACATGCGTTTGCCCGATGGCGATGGTTTGCAGGTGGTGCAACATATCGCGCAGAGTAATCTCGATGTGCCGGTGGCGGTGATCACCGCGCATGGCAATATGGAAAATGCCGTTGCCGCACTCAAGTCGGGCGCGTTCGATTATTTGAGCAAACCGGTTTCGCTGGACCAGTTGCGCGCCCTGGTGAAATCAGCGCTGAATTTGCCCCCAGTGGCCCTGCAGCCCGGAAAAGCTTTGCTGGGCACGGCCCCGGCGATGCAGAAAGTGCGCGACCTGATAGCCCGTGTGGCGCGCAGCCAGGCGCCGGTGCATATCAGCGGCGAATCGGGCAGCGGCAAGGAATTGGCGGCAAGGCTGATCGTGCAGAGCGGCGCGCGCCGCGACCAGGCGATGGTTGCGGTGAATTGCGGCGCGATCCCCGAGAACTTGATGGAAAGTGAATTTTTCGGTTACAAAAAAGGCGCGTTCACCGGGGCAGACAAGGACCGCGACGGTTTTTTCCAGGCGGCGCACGGCGGGACATTGTTTCTGGATGAAGTTGCGGATCTGCCGTTGACGATGCAGGTGAAGTTGTTGCGCGCGATCCAGGAAAAGCGGGTGCGCAAGGTGGGGGCGACCGGAGAAGAAGTTGTAGATATGCGCATCATCAGTGCGACGCATAACGATTTGGCCGAGCGGGTGAAGCAAGGGAAATTCCGTCAGGACTTGTATTACCGGCTGAATGTCATCCAGATCCAGATGCCGGCGCTGCGCGAATTGCGCGAGGATATCGCGTTCATCGCGCAGCAGACGCTGGAGCGATTACGCGGTGACGCACCGGTGTATTTATCCGAAGAAGCGAAGCTCGCGTTGCAAGGTTATGATTTTCCGGGCAATGTGCGCGAATTGGAGAATGTCATCGAGCGCGCCCTGGCGCTGTGCTCGAATAATGCGATAACGGAACAGGATTTGCAGCTTTCACCCGCCGAACGGCCTCATTCGGAACGCGCCACGCCGGGCGATAAATATCCGCTGCCGGATTATCTGGATCGCGTCGAGAAGCAGGCCTTGCTGGATGCGTTGCAACAGACCGGTTTCAATCGTACCGCAGCCGCCAAGTTGTTGGGATTGACGTTCCGGACCATGCGCTACCGTATGGAGCGGCTCGGGATTAAGGATCCACATGGGCAAGATGCCGATGAAGGTTGATGCGCCCATGCGCGTCGATGACAAAGGCTTGCTGGCCGGCTGCGAATATGTGCCGTCGCCGAACTGCGATGACCGCCCCGTCGGTGTGGTTGAATTGTTGGTGATACACAACATCAGTCTGCCGCCGGGGGAGTTTGGCGGCGACGGCGTGCAGCGCTTGTTCACCAATACCCTGGATGCGGCTGCCCATCCTTATTACCAGACCATCGCCGGTTTGCGGGTGTCGGCGCATTTCTTTGTGCGCCGCGACGGGCAGATCATGCAGTTCGTTCCCTGTTTGAAGCGGGCGTGGCATGCCGGAGAGTCTTGTTGGCAGGGGGTATCCCGTTGCAATGATTTTTCCATAGGCATCGAGCTGGAGGGCAGTGATGATGTGCCGTTCACCGATGAACAATATGCTGCGCTTGGTCGTTTGACCAAGGCGCTGCGCGCAGCCTATTCGATACGCGGCATCGCCGGCCACAGCGACATCGCCCCGCAGCGCAAGACCGATCCCGGCCCCTGTTTTGACTGGGCGCGCTATCTTGCGGGGCTGTGTATTGCATAAGGATTTGCTTCTGAGTCACGTGTTCACGAATACAGATTCACAAATTTTGGCGCATGAATTCAACTGGAATAAATTGTGTCATTTTTTGCTTGCAATATTTTTGTTAACTACTACAATTAGCTCCGCCGCTAGAAAAAAATACTAGATATAGTGGTTTCGGGTTTTTACAGCAAACAGAATTTTCAAGGGAGTAAGTTAATGTTACATGCCGCTACCGATAGCGTTCCTACCTCTCCGATGCTTGCCAATAACGCCGCTGACTCCGTTTCATCTTCTCCATCATCTTCTTCCAATCAGTTCGATCAATACAAAGTCATTCGCCGCAATGGTTCGGTGGTCATCTTTGAACCGGCCAAGATTTCGATCGCGTTGACCAAGGCGTTCATCGCAGTGAACGGTGGTCAGGGTGCGGCATCGGCACGGGTGCGTGAAATGGTCGAGCAGTTGACCAATGGCGTTGTTTCCGCGCTGATGCGCCGCCAGCCGCATGGCGGGACGATGCACATCGAGGATATCCAGGATCAGGTCGAGTTGGGTTTGATGCGTTCCGGTGAGCACGACGTTGCGCGCACCTATGTGCTGTACCGCGAAGAGCGATCGCGTTCCCGCGCCAAGGCCCAGTCAAAGACAAGAGCCAAGGAGCAGATTCAGGTCATCAATGTCACTGGCGAAGATGGGGTGGCGCGTCCGCTCGATCTGGACCGTTTTTCCGCGCTGGTGCAGGATGCCTGCCAGGGGTTGGGCGATGTGGTGTCCGCAGATGCGGTCATCAAGCTGACCCTCAAGGACTTATATGATGGCGTGGCGCTGCATGAGGTGCGCAAGTGCCTGGTACTGTCCGCGCGCTCATTGATCGAGAAAGAGCCGGCCTATAATTTCGTCACGGCGCGCCTGCTGCTGAATAATATTTGCAGCGATACGCTGGGCGAGGAGATTGCGCCGGGGGATATGGCGACGCGCTATGCGACCTATTTCCCGAAATACATCAAGCAGGGTATCGCCGCGGAATTGCTGGATCCACGCCTGGGGCAGTTCGACCTGAAGCGTCTGGCGAAAGAGCTGGATGCGCAGCGCGATTTGCAGTTCGGCTATCTCGGCCTGCAAACCTTGTATGACCGCTACTTTCTGCATATCGAAGGCAAGCGCATCGAATTGCCGCAAGCCTTCTTTATGCGCGTCGCGATGGGGCTGGCACTGAACGAGATCGACCGTGAAGCGCGCGCGGTGGAATTTTATCGTCTGCTGTCCAGCTTTGACTTCATGAGTTCGACGCCGACATTGTTTAATTCTGGTTCACTGCGTTCGCAGCTGTCCTCTTGTTATCTGACCACGGTGGCAGATGACTTGGACGGGATCTACGAAGCCATCAAGGAAAACGCGCTGCTCGCCAAATACGCGGGCGGTCTGGGCAACGACTGGACACCGGTGCGCGCGCTGGGTGCGCACATCAAGGGCACCAATGGCCAATCGCAGGGCGTGGTGCCATTCCTGAAGGTGGTGAACGATACCGCCGTCGCGGTGAATCAGGGCGGCAAGCGCAAGGGCGCAGTATGTGCCTATCTGGAAACCTGGCATCTGGATGTCGAGGAGTTTCTGGATCTGCGCAAGAATACCGGCGATGATCGTCGTCGCACTCACGACATGAATACCGCCAACTGGATACCTGACCTGTTCATGAAGCGCGTCATGGAGGGTGGCGACTGGACCTTGTTCTCGCCATCAAACGTACCGGATTTGCACGACAAGTTTGGCGCCGATTTCGAGCGTGCCTATATCGCCTATGAAGCGAAAACAGTAACCGGCGAACTCAAGCTGTTCAAGAAGGTTCCGGCGGCCAGCTTGTGGCGCAAGATGCTGACCATGCTATTCGAGACCGGTCATCCCTGGATCACCTTCAAGGATCCGTGCAACATCCGCTCGCCGCAGCAGCACGTCGGCGTGGTGCACAGCTCCAACCTGTGCACCGAGATCACGCTGAATACCTCTGACTCCGAGATCGCCGTGTGCAATCTCGGTTCGATCAATCTGGCTGCGCACCTGTATCCCAAAGGGCATGAAAAGGCCGGGCAGATCGACCATGACAAGTTGCGCCGTACTATCAACACCGCGATGCGCATGCTGGATAACGTGATCGACATCAACTACTACGCGGTGGACAAGGCGCGCAATTCCAATCTCAAACACAGGCCGGTGGGCTTGGGCATCATGGGCTTTCAGGATTGCCTGCACGATCTGCGCATTGCTTATTCGTCGGATGCGGCGGTCGAGTTCGCCGACCGTTCGATGGAGGCAGTGTGCTACTACGCATACTGGGCTTCGACCGAATTGGCAGAAGAGCGCGGCCGTTACGCGACCTATCGCGGCAGCCTGTGGGACCGCGGCATCCTGCCGCAGGATACGCTGGACATGTTGCGTCAGGAGCGTGGCGGCTATGTCGAGGTGGATGCTTCGGTCAGCATGGATTGGGACGCGTTGCGTGCGCGCATCAAGCAGCACGGCATGCGCAATTCCAATTGCATCGCCATTGCGCCTACGGCCACTATTTCCAACATCATCGGCGTATCGGCCTGTATTGAGCCGACCTACCAGAACATCTTCGTGAAATCGAACCTGTCCGGCGAATTCACCGTGATCAACGAACATCTGGTGGCCGATCTGAAGCAGCTCGGTCTGTGGGACGAGGTGATGATCGCCGACCTGAAATATTTCGATGGCACCCTGGCAAAGATCGACCGCATCCCCGCAGAGTTGCGCAGCTTGTACGCCACTGCGTTTGAAGTGGAGCCAAGCTGGTTGATCGAAGCTGCCTCGCGCCGCCAGAAGTGGATAGACCAGGCGCAGTCGCTGAACATCTACATGGCTGGCGTGTCTGGCCGCAAGCTGGATGAGACCTACAAGCTGGCGTGGTTGCGCGGCCTGAAGACCACATATTATTTGCGCACCATGGGTGCGACTTCGGCGGAAAAATCCACCGGGCGGGCTGGTGCGCTGAATGCGGTACCGGCTAATGGAGGAGTGGTGGAAGAAGCCAAGTTCTGTTCGATTGATAATCCGGACTGCGAAGCATGTCAGTGACATGCTTGCAGTCAGGATTGCGGCGTAGGCTCATATTCGCATCGCGAATGTGAAGCCCGCGTGAGCGGGCGGCCGTAGCCACAACCCGGATAGAGCTGAGAACTGAAAGACGTTTAGAGCAAAGGAGAATAACAAGATGCTGAACTTTGAAGAAGACATTAAGGCGGTCGGGATACCGTTGAATATGATGCGCGCGGCCTCGTTGGACGAGGTATTTGCTGTGCAAAAGCCGGTCGTGCAAACGGGGAATGTGGTGCAACTTGAGCCTGCCATCCAGGCCAAGAAGGCTGCTGGGCGCATCCGCGTAGAAGACAAGCGCATCATCAATTGCAGCGCCGACGTCAACCAGCTGGTGCCGTTCAAGTACAAGTGGGCCTGGGAAAAATACCTGGCTGCCTGCGCCAATCACTGGATGCCGCAGGAAGTGAACATGACCGCGGACATCGCGCTATGGAAAAGCGACAGGCTGAGCGATGACGAGCGCCTGCTGGTCAAGCGCAACCTGGGTTTCTTCACCACGGCGGACAGTCTGGCGGCGAACAACATCGTGCTCGGCACCTATCGCCACATCAGCAATCCGGAGTGCCGCCAATACCTGTTGCGCCAGGCGTTTGAAGAGGCGATCCATACACATGCCTATCAATACATCGTGGAAAGCCTGGGCTTGGATGAGGGTGAGATCTTCAACATGTACCACGAAGTCCCCAGCATTCGCGCCAAGGACGAATTCCTGTTGCCGTTCATCGACACGCTGACCAATCCTGCATTCAAAACCGGCACACCGGAGGCGGACCGTCAGTTGCTGCGCAGTCTGATCGTGTTTGCCTGCATCATGGAAGGCCTGTTCTTCTATGTCGGCTTCGTGCAGATCCTCGCGCTGGGCCGCCAGAACAAGATGACCGGCGCCGCCGAGCAATACCAATACATCCTGCGCGATGAATCCATGCACCTGAATTTCGGCGTGGACGTGATCAACCAGATCAAGATGGAAAACCCGCACCTGTGGACGACTGAATTCCGCGAGGAAGTTCGCGGTTTGATGCAGAAGGGTGTCGAGCTGGAATATGCCTATGCGGAAGACACCATGCCGCGCGGCGTGCTGGGTCTGAACGCGACGATGTTCAAGGAATACTTGCGTTTTATCGCCAACCGCCGTTGCCAGCAGATCGGCGTGGATGTGCTGTATCAGGGGGCGACCAATCCGTTCCCGTGGATGGCGGAAATGATCGACCTGAAGAAAGAAAAGAATTTTTTTGAAACCCGTGTCACTGAGTATCAAACCGGTGGCGCGTTGTCCTGGGACTAGTGGGACTTAAGGTACAGGCTTTGGCCCATGCTTAAAGTTGAGCGCGGGCTGGAGGTGCAGTAGCAGTAGGTGTTACGTTTTTTAACTTTCATTACTGAAGGAGAAACAAAATGGTAGCAACGAAGAAAGCAAAACCAGCAGCAAAGAAGGCAACGGCAGCTAAAAAACCGGCAGCCAAGAAAAAAGTAGCGGCGAAGAAGCCGGCAGCAAAGAAAGTCGCTGCTAAAAAGCCAGCTGCGAAGAAAAAAGTAGCGGCGAAGAAGCCGGCAGCAAAGAAAGCCGCTGCTAAAAAGCCAGCTGCGAAAAAAGCAGTAGCGAAGAAGCCAGCAGCAAAGAAAGCCGCTGCTAAAAAGCCAGCTGCGAAAAAAGCAGTAGCGAAGAAGCCGGCAGCAAAGAAAGCCGCTGCTAAAAAGCCAGCTGCGAAAAAAGCCGCTGCTAAAAAGCCAGCTGCGAAGAAGGTAGCAAAGAAGCCAGCAGCAAAACCGGCAGTTCATGCGGCGGTATCTCGTCCAGCTGCACCGGCTCCTTCTGCTCCAGCACCAGTACGTCCGGCTGCAACATGGCCTTTTCCTACACCAGGAATCGGCAAGCCGAACTAATCGGGAGTGTTGCTGTGGTGGCGGTCCCTTGATGTCTTGACGGTAGCAGTTGTTACGGTGGCAAGGGGCCAACCACAGTTAGACTAGCTTTTTTGGGCGCACTAACCGGTGCGTGCGCCTTTTTGCTTTACCAGCATTAAGTTGGTGCGTTATATTATTCTCATTGCAAACAGAGACGGTTTGCGATGGGCTTTTTGCCTTCTAAATATTTGTATATTAGTATCTAAATGAGGGTGTACTTCTAAGCAATTGATTTTGCGATGGCCAGTTTTTTAAAGGCCGGTGCACAATATCCGCCGGTCACGCAACGACGAGCAAAACCAATCGTTAATTGTGCAACGCGACGTTGTACAGCGTGATCGGCGCGGAACTGTTCCTGTCCAGCGCGATGCCCGCTTCCACTCCGGCTCTCGCGATGTCCGCCGCAGTGTCGTGATGTGTATAGGCGTGGTGCAGCGCGCCGAGCGCAAATTCATGTCCCGAACCGATCGCCCAATATTGTGTGTACTCGAATACCTCGCGCATCGAGTAGATGCCAAAGATGCCGTGGGTATTGGCGATCAGCGCGGTGATCTGGCTGGATTCATACGGGTCTTCCTCGTCCTCTTTGGGGTTCAGGAAACACTCCTCTTTCAAAATCGGATGCAGTTTGCGAAACGTTTCAAAAATCTGCGCCTTGCTGTTAAGCTGAACATCCGGCGTTTTGGCGAGCAGGTTCGCCAGCACCAGATGATGTGCCGCGCTGCCGCACACGCCCACAAAGCTGTTGCCGATGTGCAAAATCTTGTCATGCGAGGCATCCAGGTGCGAGGGCAGGCGGGTGTTGCCGAAGGTGGTCAGGGTATCGGCGGCAATAGCGGCGATGCCATTTTTTCTAACGGCGACGATGGTGGTCATGGTTACGTTCCAATCTGTTTTGAAGTGCTGACATTATCCCCGATTAAGCGATGAGCTTCTATTCTGTCGAGCTGCCATACCGAACCGATGCCGTGCATTACTATGCGGCACTGGCCGATCTGCCGTGGGCAGTGTGGCTGGATAGCGGCGGCATGGCACGCTATGACATCCTGAGCGCAGCGCCGCAGCGCACACTGGTGCTGAGTGACACAGTAAAGCAAAACGATCCGTTTGCATGGCTGCGCAGCGAGTTGGGTGAGCAAGTCGAAGCTATGGAGAACGTGCCGTTTGCCGGTGGCGCGCTGGGTTACTGGGGTTATGATTTGGCGCGGCGGATGCATGCGTTGCCAGGCGTCGCAGAGGATGCCATGCATCCGCCCGCTGAGGCACCACTGCCGGATATGGCAATAGGCATTTATGACTGGGCGTTGGTGCTGGATCACCAGCAGCACACTGCGCGTGTGGTGTCGCAGCGGCGATTTGCCGAAACAGAAAAATTGTTGCCGCAGATATTGCAGCGCCTGCAAAGCAAATCTCAGCTACCGCCCGATACATTTCAGGTGCAGGGAAAAATCAGCTCCAACTTCACTATCGACAGTTACGCAGATGCATTCACAGCGATACAGGATTATTTAAAGTCGGGCGACTGCTACCAGATCAACCTTGCGCAACGCTTCAGCGCAGTTGCCAGCGGGGATGCCTTGGGTGCCTATCTTACGCTGCGCAAGTTGAGTCCGGCACCGTACTCAGCATTCCTCAACATGCCACATGCCCAGATTCTATGTGCTTCACCGGAACGGTTTCTGCGCGTGCAAAACGGCAGTGTGGAAACCAAGCCGATCAAAGGCACCCGGCCACGCAGCAGCGACGCGCTGCAAGATCGCATGCTTGTAGACGAGTTGCGCAACCATCCCAAAGATCGCGCAGAAAACCTGATGATCGTTGACCTGCTGCGCAACGACCTCGGCAAAAGCTGCGTGCCGGGATCGGTGCGCGTGCCGAAACTATTCGAGGTGGAAAGTTACGCCAACGTGCATCATCTCGTCAGCACGGTGGAAGGTAGGCTTGCCGAAGGGCGCGATGCGCTGCACCTGCTGCGTGACTGCTTCCCCGGCGGGTCGGTCACCGGCGCGCCCAAGCTGCGCGCGATGCAAATCATCGAGCAGCTGGAGCCGCACCGGCGCGGCATCTACTGCGGCGCGATAGGTTATGTCGGTTTCGACGGCAACATGGACAGCAACATCGTCATCCGCACGCTGGTGTATGCTGACAACGAGATACGCTGCTGGGCGGGCGGCGGCATCGTCGCGGATTCCGATGTGGCGGCGGAGTATCAGGAGACGCTGGACAAGGCGTCCGCGATGCTTAAACTATTGCGTCACTATGGAGGTGTATCATGATGGTTCTGCGCAAATCTACAGAGCGCGGCTACGCGCACCACGGCTGGCTGGAAAGCTGGCACAGTTTTTCGTTCGCCGATTACCGCGATCCGGCGCATGTTCATTTCGGTCCGCTGCGCGTGATCAACGAGGACATCGTGCAGCCCGGCACAGGCTTCGGCACGCACGGGCATCGCGATATGGAAATCCTGACCTATGTGTTGAGCGGCGCGTTGCGCCATCGCGACAGCATGGGGCATGGCGAGGACATCCGTTACGGTGAAGTGCAGGTGATGAGCGCGGGCACGGGTGTGCAGCACAGCGAGGTGAACCCTTCCCCGGACGAGGCTGTGCATTTGCTGCAAATCTGGATCATGCCGGATCGGCAAAACTTGACGCCGGGTTATCAGCAGAAGAATTTTCCGTTGGAAGAAAAGCTGGCGCGCTGGTGTATGCTGTCTTCGCCCGATGCGGCGCAAGGCTCGTTGTTGATCCATCAGGACGCGCGCGTGTTTGCCGCGCGGTTGGATGGCGCGGATAAATTGGATTATCCGATTGCTGCTAATCGAAAAATTTATTTGCATGTTGCGCGCGGCAGCTTGCAAGCTAATGGACATGCGCTTGGCGCGGGGGATGCGTTGATGTATACGGATGAGGGGGAGGTTGAGTTGAGTGATGCGAAGGAGGCGGAGGTTTTGTTGTTTGATATGGGGTAAATCAACTTCGCCGGGGTACAGCCACTCCCTCTCCCCTCGCGGGAGAGGGTTGGGGAGAGGGGGTAAGTCAACACCGCCGGGGGTAGCCCGGCAGCTAGTTACTTTCTTTTGCTTCGCCAAAATAAAGTAACCAAAGAAAAGGCGACCACGGTTTGCCGCCCCTGCGGGGTACCCTGCGTTGCTCGACTGGTCAGGCGGCTGCGGAACTCGCACTGCGTGCTCAAACAGTCCTCGCCGAAATCCCCTGACCAGCCTGCGCTACTCGGCGGCGCTCAGGGGAGGTAAAGCGAAAACCCCAAACCTGAAACCCATACGGTGTGCAACGAGTTGCACACCATACAAAGGTAGATAGCCAAAACAATTCGACTCCGGTACATTCTGGGCTTGGCCTAATCCAGTTTGAATACATGACGCGACCCAAAATTCCCAAAGAACTCAAATACAGGATCATGTATGACAGCCAATACGTATGCTCGGTCTGTCAGCAGCAAGCTTGCCATATTCACCATATTGATGGTAACCATTCAAACAATATTGAAGAAAATCTAATTTGTCTCTGTACTTCACATCATGATGAAGCACATACTCGTCGTCAATTGTCGCAAAACCTGAGCGCAGAAGCATTACGGGACGCAAAACAAAAGTGGATAGCGAAAGTTAAAAATAAGCGAGACTCGGCTGCGACCGTCTCAGGTCAATTATCGATAGCTGGTAATAGTTCACTCGCATCTATCGGACTTACTTGGGGCTATATCAATCATCGGCGAGTTGGGCAGCTCGCCAAACCAGATTTATTGAGTGTTGCTGACAAGCAGTATTTTGAGTATTGCAAGACAAGAGGAATTATTGATTCAAAGGGTATACTGATTAAACCAGTCAATACACCCGCATCAAGTAACTACATTCGTAATTCTGTTTACGATTGGTATGATCATGGTGATGATCAAAGACTGCACCTTGTTTATTCAGCATTCGTAGATCAAATCAGCAGAATGGTTCAGCCCATTCACCTTGAAACAGAAAATTGGACGAAAGCTGACATTCTTGAGCTAATTAATCCAGGTGACTGCATTTTTCTTGATAGGGCGTTTTTTTTCAAAAACCTTGAAGAGACGAAAGAGAATCAGCATCGCCGTGTTAGAACATCTCGACAAAATATTTCGGTAGAGTTTTATGTGGACACTATGGATATGTTCGGAACAACTTCGATGACGGTCTCTTTTTCTGGACACAAGAACTGTGCAGCGCTTCTGCAATTAAAGTCATTTGAAGAAACAGAAGATGGAGCGTTTTTTCTCCACTGCTCACCCATTGCTTTGGGAGTCGGATTTAACAAAAAATGGTAATGAAAAATGCAATTCTATAAATGGTGGGTACATCGTGCCCACCATACGATTTTAAGGTTTTAGGTTTTTCATCCCCTGTGCGCCGCCGAGTATCGCAGGCTGGTCAGGGGATTTCGGCGAGGACTGTCTGAGCGCGTAGCGCGAGTTCCGCAGCCGCCTGACCAGTTGAGCAACGCAGGGTACCCCGCAGGGGCGGCAAACCGGGGTCGCCTTCTTTTTGGTTACTTTTTCTTTGGCGAAGCAAGAAAAAGTGACTAGCTGCCGGGCTACCCCCGGCGGTTTTGACTTTGGTTTGGTCGTTGACCCTTCGACAAGCTCAGGGCGAACGGCCTTAATTGGCGGGTGGAACCCGCCCTACAAAATCACGAAACATTCTTCACCCGAATGATCCTCACCACCTCCGGTATCTTGCGTAAGCCACGCATGATGTTGGCCAGGTGCAAACGGTTGTTCACCTCCAGCGTGAATTGCAGTCCGGAGTATTCGCCTTCGTGGGTGAAGTTGATGTTCTCGATGTTGGCGTCCGCCTCGGCGATCGCGGCGGAAATCTTTGCCAGCACGCCACGCTGATCGGCAACGAGTAGTTTGATATTGACAGCGAAGGGGCGGTGGATGTTCTTGTCCCATGCTACATCCAGCCATTGCTCGCCGCTGCTGCGCCCCCGGCGCAGGGTCGGGCAGTCGTGGGTGTGCACCAGCAAGCCTTGCCCGCTCTTGATCACGCCGACGATCGGGTCGCCCGGGATCGGATGGCAACATTGCGCGAACTGCACCGCCATGCCCTCTGTGCCTTGTATCGTGATGACTGAATGGGCGGCCGTTTCATTGGCGACCATTTCACCGGTGCTGGCCAGCTGCCGTGCCACGACCATGTTGAGGCGGCGGCCCAGGCCGATGTCGGCCAGAATGTCCTGGCGCGTTTTTACCCCGGTATCTTTGAGCAACTTATGCCAATGCGCTTCGCTGATGTCTTGCGGTTTGACGCCCAGCGACTGCAGCGCCTGGTTGAGCAGACGCTCGCCGAGTTGTGCCGATTCACCGGACTGCATGGTCTTGAGGAAATGGCGGATCTGGCTGCGCGCCTTGCTGGTGGTGACATAACTCAGCCAGCTGGGATTGGGGTGGGCATGTGCGGCGGTGACGACTTCCACGCGGTCGCCATTCCTGAGTTCGGTGCGTAACGGCACCAGCTCATGGTTCACCTTGACGGCGATGCAGCGATTACCGATGTCGGTGTGCACGCTGTAAGCGAAGTCCACCGCAGTCGCACCGCGCGGCAGCGAAAGTATCTTGCCCTTGGGCGTAAAGACATACACTTCATCGGGGAACAGGTCCACCTTGAGATGCTCGAGAAATTCGGATGAGTCGTTGCTCTGGCTCAGGCTTTCCAATAGTTCCTGCAACCACTGGTGGGTTTTCTTGTGCAGGTCGTTGATCGAATCATGGCCGCTCTTGTACAGCCAGTGCGAAGCGACGCCGGCCTCGGCGATCCGGTGCATCTCGTGGGTGCGTATCTGGATCTCGATGGGCGTGCCAAACGGGCCGAACAGCGTGGTATGCAGTGATTGGTAGCCATTCAATTTCGGGATGGCGATGTAATCCTTGAACTTGCCGGGGATCGGTTTGTATAAACCATGCAGCACGCCCATCGCCACGTAGCAGGAGGCAAAGTCATTCACCAGCACGCGGAAACCATAGATGTCCAGCACCTCGGAAAATGCCAGCGACTTACTCTGCATCTTTTTGTAAATGCTGTAGATGTTCTTCTCGCGGCCGGTGACATCCGCCTCGATGTGGTGTTCGGCGAGCCGTTGCCGTATCGCCACCAGTATCTTGCCGAGCACTTCGCGGCGATTGCCGCGTGCCACCAGCAGGGCTTTTGCCAGTACCGCGTAGCGAGTGGGGCGCAGATATTTAAAGCTGAGGTCTTGCAGTTCGTGGTGCAGGTCGTTCAGGCCGAGCCGGTTGGCGATCGGCGCGTAGATTTCCATGGTCTCGCGCGCAATGCGCTCGCGCTTGTCGGGTGGCATGGATTCGAGCGTGCGCATATTGTGCAGGCGGTCGGCCAGCTTGATCAGAATGACGCGTACGTCGCGCGCCATTGCCAGCAGCATCTTGCGGAAGTTTTCCGCCTGCGCGTCTTCGCGCGTCTCGAACTGGATCTTGTCCAGTTTGCTCAGGCCATCGACCAATTCGGCCACCGGCTTGCCGAATTTCTTGGCGACTTGTTCGCTGGTGATCTCGGTGTCTTCGACTACATCGTGCAACAGCGCCGCGATGATCGCCTGCGCGTCGATATGCAACGGTGTCAGGATGCGCGCGACGGCAATCGGATGGGAGATATACGGATCGCCGGATTGGCGCATCTGGCCCTGATGCGCCGCACGGCTGAATTCAATCGCTACACGGACGTGTTCGACATCCTTCGGTTTAAGATAGGTGGAGAGTTCCTCGATCAGTAGATCTGTGTCGGCCATTTAAGGGTACCTCTAAAAATCCAGATTTAATCCCAACTGCTGCGTTGCGAAAAAAATTTCTTGCTAACATATCAATCATATGCGGCGCTGTGAAATTTTTTCACGCCTTGCTGACGACTCCGCACGGGCTGCTTTCGCCCGTAGTGGATCGGCGTCCCCTTGTGGGGCATTTGGGCGAACTCTGAATTTTTTGAGGCACCCTTGAAATTAAGTCGATTACGCTTGACCGCGATTCAAGATTTCCTTGCCGACCTTGCCTTCGCTGATTTCACGCAATGCGATGACGGTTGGTTTGTCCTTGCTGTTGTCTACCAGATGCGCCGCACCATTGGCCAATTGGCGTGCGCGATAGGCGGCGACCAGGGTCAGCTCAAAGCGATTCGGGATTTGGGTGAGACATTCTTCGACGGTAATACGGGCCATGATTTACTCCGGTTTTTGTAGCTGATTGATTAAGGCCTGATGGCGAGCCAATTGCTTGGAACAGGTCAGCTTGGCGGCAAGCACCACCGCATCGAGTTCGCGCAACGCTTCGTTCAGGTTGTCGTTGATAATAACATAATCGAACTCGGCGACATGCGCTACATCTTCGCGTGCCGCCGCCATGCGCCTGGCGATCACCGCAGCATTGTCCTTGCCGCGCCCATTGAGGCGCTGTTCCAGCGCTTCAATGGACGGAGGCAGGATGAAAATGCTGATGCAACCGGGAAACAGGCGCCGCACTTGCGCCGCACCCTGCCAATCTATCTCCAGCAGGATATCGCGTCCCTTGGCGATCTCCTGGTTGATCCAGGTTTGTGACGTCCCGTACAGGTTGCCATAGACTTCGGCGCTTTCCAGAAATTCCCCGCGTTTCGCCATCGCAAGAAATTCATCGCGGCTGACGAAGTGATAGTCCTTGCCATTCTGTTCCCCGGGGCGAGGATCGCGCGTGGTGTACGAGATCGACAGATCGATGTGCGGATTGATGCCGAGCAGCGCGTGCACCAGACTGGTCTTGCCGGCACCCGAAGGCGCGCTGATGATGAACAAATTTCCTGACATAATGGGCCCTTACTCCAGATTTTGAATTTGCTCGCGCATTTGCTCGATGAGTATCTTCATTTCCATCGCGCTGCGCGACACTTCGGCATCGACCGACTTCGAGCCCAGCGTGTTCGCTTCGCGGTTCAGTTCCTGCATCAAAAAGTCCAGCCGCTTTCCCACCGCGCCGCCGTGGCTGAGGATGCGGCGCATCTCGCTGAGATGGCTGGCCAGCCGCGACAGCTCTTCATCCACGTCGATCTTGCTGGCGAACAGCGCGATCTCCTGGCGGATGCGCTCGTCATCCGAATTTTGCATCGCCTCGCGCAAGCGGGTGATGAGCTTTTGTTCATAGGCGGCGATCGCGGCGGGCACATGCGGCATCACGCCAGCACGTAAGGATTCGATCTTGTCCACGCGCTGCAACAAAAAGTCCTTGAGTTTCTCGCCCTCGCGGGCGCGCGAGGCGGAAAATTCCTGCAGCACGGTTTGCAGCAGATCCAGCAGTGTGGCGCGCAATTCGTCCGCCGAGGCGCTGGGCGTTTCCAGTACGCCGTTCCAGCGCAGCACATCGGCCACGCTCAGGCTGCGCGCATCGGGCAGTGCGGCTTGCACTTCACTGTTCCACGCGACAAGTTGTTGCAGCAGGCCGGGATTCAGCGTGGCGCCGCTTTGCGCGGTTCGTGCCGCATAGTTGATGCGGCACTCCACCTTGCCGCGTTGCAATTGCGCGGTGATCGCTACTCGCAGTTCCCCTTCCAGGCTGCGCATTTCATCCGGCATGCGCAACTGGATGTCCAGATAGCGGTGGTTGACCGCGCGCAATTCCAGCGTCAGTGAGCCGCTGTCAAGTTCCGCGCTGGCAGTGGCGTAGCCGGTCATGCTGAGGATCATGGCAATAATCTTTCGAATAAAATGCTGTGCTGAAGTGATACATTATATTACGATTGCATCCTGTGAAATTTTCCCTTTGCTCATGAACTTCTCGATACACCAGGCCAGCCATATCGGCAATCGCAAATTCAATCAGGATCGCGTTGCATATGCCTATACCAACGATGTGTTGTTATTGGTGCTGGCGGATGGCATGGGCGGGCATCTGCACGGGGAGCTGGCGGCCGGTTTGACCATCGAGACTTTTGTCGAATCGTTTGGCCGGTATGCGCAGCCGCGCATTGCTGATCCAGACGAATTCATCCAGAAAACCATGCGCCATGCCCACGAGCGCATCATGAAGCTTCCGCATGATCAGGATATGGGCAGTTTCCCCGGGACGACCTGTGTGGCAGCGTTGATACAAGATGGCATGATGTATTGGGGCCACGCCGGAGATTCGCGCCTGTACTTGCTGCGCGATGGCGCAGTCGTAGTCAGAACGAACGACCACTCCGTGGTGCAGCAGTGGGTCGACTCTGGCCAGATATCCGCTGATGAAGCCCGTTTCCATCCGCAGCGTAACCATATCACCAACTGTCTGGGCGGTATCGAAGACGTATTCTATATGGAGTCCGGCGGGCCCATCGCGTTGCGATCCGCTGACGTATTGCTGCTCGGCAGCGATGGCCTGTGGGGACCGTTCACCGACATGGAATTGGTCGAGGCGGTCGCCTCCAGACCCGTCGCAGAGGTACTGGAAGGCCTGATCACCAGTGCTTTGGAGCGCGAAGATGGACACTCTGACAACATCACGGGCTTGATGGTACGCTGGGGTAACGGTGAAATTGCCCACGATACTGTTGAGCCGGTCAGTTTCGTCCTCAGGATTTCATAACTCTTTAATAATATCCACCTTGTCCCATTCAACTTTTAGCGAGAATTTATTATGCGTCCCAGCCAAAGATCACCTAACCAGTTGCGTGAAATTCGCTTCACCCGCAACTACACCAAACATGCCGAAGGCTCGGTGCTGATCGAATGCGGCGACACCAAAGTCATCTGCACCGCCAGCGTAGAAGAAAAAGTCCCGCCGCATAAAAAAGGCAGCGGCGAAGGCTGGGTCACCGCCGAATACGGCATGTTGCCGCGTTCCACCGGCGAGCGCATGAGCCGCGAAGCCGCCAAGGGCAAACAATCCGGGCGCACCCAGGAGATCCAGCGCCTGATCGGGCGCAGCCTGCGCGCCGTGGTGGATTTGAAAAAACTCGGCGAGCGCACCATCCAGATCGATTGCGACGTGATCCAGGCCGACGGCGGCACCCGCACCGCCAGCATCACCGGCGCATTCGTCGCGCTGTATGATGCGGTGCGCGGCTTGCTCGGCAAAGGGCTGATCAAGGAATCCCCGCTCAAGGATTTCATCGCCGCGATCTCGGTCGGCATCTACCAGGGCAAGCCGGTGCTGGATCTGGATTACCTCGAAGACTCCGCCTGCGACACCGACATGAACGTCGTGATGCTGGGCAACGGCCACTTCATCGAAGTGCAGGGCACCGCCGAAGGCCACGCCTTCACCCGTGCCGAGATGGACGAGTTGCTGGAGCTGGCGAAGACCGGCATCGCGCAATTGATCGTGAAGCAGCGCGCGGTGCTGGAACAGGATTGATGCCAATTCCTTGTAGGGCACGGCTTGTCGTGCCGCTACTGTTTAAACCATGCAAAAACTCGTCATCGCCTCCAACAACCCCGGCAAGCTGCGCGAATTCCAGTTTTTGTTGCAGCCGCTCGGCATCGAGGTGCTGACGCAGGCGCAACTCGGCATCTCCGAAGCCGAGGAACCGCATGTCACCTTCGTCGAGAACGCGCTTGCCAAAGCGCGCCACGTCAGCCGCCTGAGTGGTTTGCCCGCGCTGGCGGATGATTCCGGCATCTGCGTCACTGCACTGGGCGGTGCGCCCGGCGTGCTGTCCGCGCGCTATGCGGGCGACAATCCAAAATCTGATCAACGCAACAACGAAAAATTACTGCAAGACATGCAGGGCATAACTGATCGTCGTGCGCATTACTACTGCGTGCTGGTACTGCTGCACCACGCTGACGATCCACAGCCGCTGATCGCGGAAGGCGAGTGGCACGGCGAGATTGCGCACGAACAACGCGGCGCCGGCGGCTTCGGCTACGATCCGCTGTTCTGGCTGCCGGAGTTCGGCAAGACCAGCGCGCAACTGGAGCGCGAACAGAAACACGCCATCAGCCATCGAGGCAAGGCGCTAAGGGTATTGCTGGAAAGACTGAAAGTGATGCCGGGATAAATAAATCCGCCTTGATGAAACTGCCAGACAGGTCGAAGCATGTAACGCTCTGTATCGTCATGCATGCATCGGACGGGTGTTGCCGCTCGTGTTTTACGCGGCTTACGCCAGGAACGCTATTGCTTAGACTCCAAGCTGTTTCCGCCACAGACCTTGGCAATCTGCAAAGCTTCATCGGCGCGAATGAACAGGCTTTCCAAAGAATCGTCCGGATGAGCCTGACTGATGCCGATGGATACAGTAATCGGGGGCAATGCATCGCCGCTGGGTAACACGATCAAAGATTGGTTGATGGCTGCCAGCAGTCTTTTTGCAGCTACGCGGGCATCAGGCAGTGATGTGCCGGGCTGAAAAATTGCGAATTTTTCACCGTGGTAGCGCCCTGCCTGGTCGTCCGGGCGTAGGCAGGAGAGTATGGTGTAAGCGATATCGCGCAGCGCCTGATCGCCACCCAGTTGTCCGTATTTGTTGCTGAATTCCTTGAACTGATCCATTTCCAGTATAAACAAACAGCTCGGGTTTTTGCCCACGATGCCGCGACGCAGATGCCGGTCGAATTTTTCGTGCATCCAGCGCCGATTGTATAGTCCGGTCAGCTCATCCACCATCGGGTTCCCCGAAAACCCTTGCTGCTGCTCGAGGATCGCTGCTGCGATCAGGTTGGTATGGCGAATACGGCTGGTCAGTATGTTCAGCATATTATGTGCGGCCGCATGGGAGCTGTTGATCAACTCCCACATGGCTGCATGGTCGATAGCAAGCAGTTCGCAGTCTGTGGCGGCGATGACGTATGCCGAAACAGGTGAATCTCCCAGCATGGACATTTCCCCGACACATTCCCCCTTGCCGAGGATAGCAATCGGTTCGACTTCGGATTCTTGTGATTGAATATTCAGGCGACCGGAAATGATGATGTAGAGTGTGCTGTTAACCTGGCCGGGAACGAGCAGAACCCGACCGGATGCCAACTGTTTCAGCCTGGCGGTGCTTAAATGTTTGACGAGTAAATCGCCAAGTATCCCGCGGAACAAGGGCGCTGATCGCAGTACTTTGAGAATTTCGGGAGATTGAATCATTTCATTACTCATGTGCAGTTAATCCGTCTGAATTCGTGTGCGATTCGCTGGTGCGGGATACTCACCGGAGCAATATTGTAAGGCAACAAACATCCAGCGGGGGATAGTCTTTGCTATCAAGCCCATTAGGAATGCTTGGCCAGTCACGCGCTGGTTCCCAATGCGAGACTTGCCCGATGAGCGCGGGCTTGGTAGGGTGTGCCCCTCGCCTATCCGTCAGGATGCCCTAACAGCAGAGCCGTTCCGACCTGGCTTGCACTACATTACTACAATCATGACCAGCCACCCGCTTCAACCTATCGCCCTTAAATCGCAAGCCGTGAACTTTAAGGCCTTGCCGCCGCTGTCGCTGTATATCCATATTCCGTGGTGCGTGCGCAAATGCCCGTATTGCGATTTCAATTCGCATGAGGCGCGCAGCTCTTTTCCGGAGCAGGAATATGTCGCCGCATTGATCCACGATCTGGAACTGGCCTTGCCGCTGATCTGGGGACGCAAGGTTTATACGATATTTTTCGGCGGCGGCACGCCCAGTCTGTTGCGCGGCGAGAGTGTCGCGGAAATATTGCGTCAGGTGCGCATGTTGCTGCCACTGGACATCAATGCGGAGATCACGCTGGAGGCGAATCCCGGTACGGTGGAGGCAGCGCGTTTCGCGGCTTATCGCGACGCGGGGGTGAACCGGCTGTCGATGGGCATCCAGAGTTTCAACGATATGCATCTGCAAGCGCTGGGGCGCATCCATTCTGCCGATGAAGCCAAACGCGCAATTGAAATTGCGCAGCAGCATTTCGATAACCTCAACCTCGATTTGATGTATGCGCTGCCCAGGCAAACAGTGGCTGAGGCGTTGCAGGATGTGCAAACCGCGCTGTCATTCGCGCCGCAACATCTGTCCTGCTATCACCTGACGCTGGAGCCGAACACGCTGTTCCACCGCAACCCGCCTGCGCTGCCGGACGACGATGCGAGCAGCGACATGCAGCAGCGCATCGAGGAAATGCTGGCGGCAAGCGGTTATCAACATTACGAGACTTCGGCATTCGCACTACCGAAGCAGCGTTCGCGTCACAATCTCAACTACTGGCAGTTCGGCGATTACCTGGGCATAGGTGCGGGCGCGCACAGCAAGCTGAGTTTTCCCGATAAGGTGATCCGCCAGGTGCGCTACAAGCAGCCACAAGCGTACATGCAGCAAGTCGCCAAGGATGCGCCGATCCAAACCGAACACGAAGTCAGTTGCGATGAGCTGGGGTTCGAGTTCATGATGAACGCGCTACGCTTGAACGAAGGCTTCGACAGTGTGTTGTTCCAGGAGCGCACCAGTCTGCCATTGCTCAAAATACGCCGAGAGCTGGAACAAGCGGAACAGCGTGGGTTGTTAATCAGGGATCATCAGCGCATCGCGCCGACGAAACTGGGGCAGCGGTTTTTGAATGATTTGCTGGAGATATTTCTCGGAGCGGGCAAGTAGGGGCATGTCGTGCCGTTACGAATTGATTTGAGCACCTTCAAATCCGCATTGCCGCCACGCCTCGTACACCGCCACCGCCACGGTGTTGGATAGATTCAGGCTGCGGTTGTCGGGCAGCATCGGCAGGCGTACGCGCTGTCGAGCATCAAACTGGCTGAGCACTTCGGCGGGCAAGCCGCGACTCTCGGGGCCGAATAAAAACGCATCTCCTGCCTGATAGCGTATGTGATGGAAGGGCTGCAAGCCTTTGGTGGTGAGCGCAAATACACGCGCCGGATCGAATGCCGATAGGCAATCCGGCAAAGTATCATGCACGTGCAAGCTCGCAAATTCGTGATAATCCAGCCCGGCGCGGAGCAGTTGTTTATCCTCCAGCGTGAAACCGAGCGGTTTGATCAAGTGCAACTGGCAACCGGTGTTGGCGCACAAACGGATGACATTGCCGGTGTTCGGCGGAATCTCGGGTTGGTACAGAATCACATGAAACATAAGGTCCCCATAAAAATACCTGCTAAGTCCTTGTCATCATCGTGAAAAACGGCTAACTTCCGTCCCTATAAAAGTGGTGTTTCAGAAAAATCTATTCGGGAGGGGATTATGGCGCGTCCGGGGAAAGTTCGCTTAGGCGATTTGCTGGTTCAGCAAAAACTCATTTCACAAGATCAACTCGTATTCGCGCTCGAACAACAAAAGCGCAGCGGACGCAAGTTGGGGCGTGTCTTGGTGGACAATGCCTTCGTTACCGAAGAGCATATTTCCGAGGCACTCGCCAAGCAACTCAACATCCCTTTCATCAATCTCAAGTACTACAACATCAATGTCGAGAAGATAAGGCTGCTGCCGGAAAGCCAGGCGCGGCGTTTTCGCGCGATCGTGCTGGAGGAGCGCAACGGCATGTTGCTGATCGGCATGGCTGATCCGACCGATCTGTCCGCCTTTGATGAAATCACCCGCATCGTCAACCGGGATCTGGACATAGCGGTGGTCACCGAAGGGCAATTGCTGGAAACCATTGATCGCGGTTATCGGCGCACCGATGAAATCACCGGATTGGCACGTGAGCTGAGTGAAGACCTGGGCGACACCTATGTGGACTTCGGTGCGCTGACCGCTATCGTCGGCACGGAGGAAGCGCCGGTGGTCAAGCTGCTGCAGACGGTGTTTGACGATGCTACGCAGATACGTGCTTCGGACATTCATATCGAACCGCAGGAAGGCAAGGTGATGATACGCTTCCGCATCGATGGCGTGCTGCATCTGCAAACAGAAGCCGACAGCAAAATTGCCCCTGCATTGGTGTTGCGTCTCAAGCTGATGTCCGGCCTGGACATCTCCGAGAAGCGGCTGCCGCAAGACGGACGTTTCCATGTGCGGGTGCGCGATCAGGGCGTGGATGTGCGTATCGCAACCTGCCCCACACAAAATGGCGAGTCGGTGGTGATGCGCCTGTTGCGCCAAGATGGTGGCATGGTCGGATTGGAAAAGTTGGGCATGCCGCCGGAAATGTTGAAACGCTTCCGTGAAATCATCCGGCGCAGCAATGGGATGATTTTGGTAACGGGTCCGACCGGTAGCGGCAAGACCACTACCCTTTACTCCGCGCTGGCCGAGATCAACACCATCGAGCAAAAGATCATTACCGTGGAAGACCCGGTGGAATATCGCTTGCCCGGTATCAATCAAGTGCAGGTAAATGAAAAGATCGAGCTGACCTTTTCGCGCGTGTTGCGTTCTGCATTGCGGCAAGATCCGGATGTGATCTTGATTGGCGAAATGCGTGATACGGAAACTGCGCAAATCGGTTTGCGTGCGGCGATGACCGGCCACTTGGTCTTTTCCACGCTGCATACCCGCGATGCTGCCGGTACACTGTTCCGTTTGGTGGATATGGGTATACCACGCTTCATGGTCGCTTCTTCGGTGCAGGCGGTGCTTGCGCAACGTCTGCTGCGCCGTGTGTGTGAAAGTTGCAGCGAAAAACATGTACCCACTCCGCAGGAAGGCGAGTGGTTGAAAATCGAAGGCGTGCCGCCTGAACAGTGGAATGGTTTATTGCACGGACGCGGATGCTCGCATTGCAACGGCAGCGGTTATCGTGGTCGTATGGGCGTGTATGAAATGCTGGAAATGAACGGCGAAATGGTCGAGGCGGCGGCGCATGACGATGCTAACCACTTCATGCAAGTAGCGCACAAGCATATAAGCGGCAGGACCATTATGGATCACGCGATGGAGCAAATGAAGCAGGGTCACACCTCGGTGTTTGAGGTGATGCGCATCAGCAACCAGGTAGAAGATTAGCGTGGCCATATTTGCCTACAAAGGGCGCAACGGCCGCGGCGATCTGGTGGAAGGCACGCTGGATGGCGATAACAGCAGCGTTATCGCCGACCAGCTTGTGAATACCGGTGTAACGCCCCTCGAAATTACCCAGTTTCGCGGCATTATTGGCAGAGATATCAGCAAGCCGGACTGGATCAAGCGTCTTTTCACAGAGAAGCCGGTTACCTCGATGGATGTGATCCTGTTCAGTCGCCAGATGTACACTTTGCTTAAAGCCGGCGTGCCCATCATGCGCGCACTGGCTGGCTTGCAGGAATCCTCGCAGAACCCGACCTTCTCGGCCGTGTTGCAGGATATGCGCGAAAGCCTGGATAGCGGTCGTGAACTCAGCGCAGCACTGCGCCGCCATCCAAAAGTTTTCTCGCCGTTCTACGTCAGCATGGTGCAGGTGGGAGAAATGACCGGCATGTTGGATACTACCTTCATACGCCTGTACGAGCACCTGGAATTCGAACGCGATATGCGCGAACGAATCAAAACGGCGATGCGCTACCCGAGCTTTGTGATGATGGCGATGGCGATCGCGATTGTTATCATCAACCTGTTTGTGATTCCCGCATTCGCCAAGGTGTATGCGGGTTTCAACGCCGAACTTCCGCTCATCACCAGAATGTTGATCGGCTTCTCCGGCTTCATGGTGGATTATTGGTTACTGATGTTGGCGATGGTGATCGGCGCAGCGATGAGCTTTCGTTTTTATATCAATACGGTAGACGGGCGCTATAAATGGGATCGGAGTAAATTCAAGCTTCCGGTGGTCGGATCGATTATCCTTAAAGCCACCTTGTCGCGGTTTGCGCGCGGCATGGCACTTTCGTTCAAGAGCGGCATGCCGATTTTGCAAGGGATGAATGTGGTCGCCATGGTGGTGGATAACGATTTCATGCGCAGCCGTATCGAGCAGATGCGTGACGGCATCGAGCGCGGTGAAAGCATCTTGCGCACCGCAGTCGCCACTGGCGTGTTCAATCCGGTGGTGTTGCAGATGATCGCTGTCGGCGAAGAAACCGGCGACATGGACGGGCTGATGTTCGAGATCGCCGACATGTATGAGCGCGAAGTCAAATACGAAGTTGCGACCCTCAGCTCGAAAATTGAACCGATCCTGATTGTCGCGCTCGGCATTCTGGTGCTGATATTGGCGCTCGGCGTATTCCTGCCGATGTGGGACTTGGGCAAAGCGGCGATGCATCGATGAGTAAATCCCCCCGTCAGCAAGCAGCCTCCCCCCTTTTTAAAAGGGGGGTAGGGGGGATTGGTCAGCTCGGCTTCACTCTCTTTGAATTGATCGTGGTCATCAGCATCATCGCGGTGCTGATGGGGCTGTTCATTAATCGCGCGCTGTACTATCAGGAACAGGCCGAGAAGACTGCGATGGAAGCGGTAGCGGGGGCGATACAAACCGCGCTGACCATGCAATACGGACAGGTACTGACGCGCGGCAAATCCTCAGACGTGACGGCATTGGCACAAGACAACCCGATGAGCTGGTTGCAAAAAAGGCCGCGCAATTACGCCGGAGAATTTTACGACCCGACGCCGTTGAACGTGGAGCCCGGCAACTGGGTGTTTGATCTCAAGTCGCGCGACCTGGTTTATATCGTGCGCAATGCCAATTACTTCAATCCCGGCAAGGACGGCAAGAAATGGATACGTTTCCACATTGCCGTGAACTATACGGCTTCGCGCCTGCCTTCATTGCAGAATTCTCCCCATGAATTGACTGGCGTGGTGTTCGTACCGGTCGAGCCATATTCGTGGTTTTAATCTTGTACCTCAGGGTGGGCCGCGTTTTTGATATGGAGTGTGCAGACATGTCTGCGCTTCTGGAAAAAGTTCTACGCTTTGAAAAAGCTGTGACACGTCACCGCACTCCAAAATCGGGCGCATCCCGACCTGCATTTTGTTCAGGTTCGTCCGGATTAACAGTCGTAGGGTGGACAAGCCTCATCTGCCCACCGTTATTGTATTGTCCGCGTGGGCAGGTAAAGCTTGCCCACCCTACACTCGCTGATATTCCCCATTGCAATGAGCACTGACCCCGTCGATATTTTCTTGTGGCGCGCTCTGGCGATCTTCTTGTTGATCGGTGCGTTGTCCGGTGTGGCATTGGCGCTGTTGTTGATCTTCAAGCCACATCTTCTGGAGCGGGTCAATCGCGTGGCAAACCGTTGGATTTCTATGCGGCATATCAACCGGTGGGTTGATCGCAGCGTCAGCACTGAACACTGGTTTTATCAATATCATCGTGCGGCAGGGATCGTCATTGTGCTGGGGGCATCTTATATCCTTGGCTATTTCGGTCTCCAGTTCGACAAGGCATACACGTTGCAGCGCTGGAGCGGCATGCTGCCGGCAAAGCTGCTGGATGGCCTGCTTGATGCCATGGTGCTCGGTGCACTGATCGGCGGTGTGGTCGCGCTGATAGCGGGGCTGTTTTTATGGTTGCGTCCCAGCCTGCTGCGCGGCATGGAGGAGGATGCCAACCAATGGGTGTCTTTGCGCCGTGCCACCAAAGTATTGGATGTGCCGCACCATGACCAGGTGGATCGTTTCGTCGTGCGCCATGCTCAAAGGGTAGGCTGGTTGCTGTTGCTGGGCAGCATTTATCTGTTTTTTGCCATCTTCCGTTTATTCGCATAACGTAACCGTTGGTCGGTTGGGGCCTTGCGTTCATACCAGACTTCGCTTAGTGTTCGCCCGTCTAGTCAAAACCTTGCTGCGGCAATGGCTTAACGGACGAAATGAAAGTGCTTCAATAACCAGGGCTGCGGCCTTAAATTAGGAGACTGAAAATGAAACGACAATCTGGTTTTACCCTGATTGAATTGGTAATGGTGATCGTGATCCTCGGCATTTTGGCGGCGACTGCGTTGCCGAAGTTTGTAAATCTCGCAACGGATGCGCAACGGGCTTCGGTTGCCGGTGTCTATGGCGGGTTTAACTCGGCTGTTGCAGTGGTGCGTGCAAGATGGATGGTGAATGGCGCTTCACCCGGCACTGCACCCGCGAACTGTACCGCCACTACCTGTACCACCGGTGTCGCCATTGCTATTGATGGGGTAACCGTAGGTTTTGGTGGCAATGGTTATCCTGCCAACAACGCCGCGCCAACCATGGTTGCTGGCGTACCGACCATGACTACCGCAACATGCCTGAATGTGTGGCAAGCAATCATGGGCGGTGGAGGCCCAACGATTGCTACTGCTGCTGCTACAGGAATAGATTGGGTCACGACAGTAGCTTCGCCAGTTTGCACGTATACATATTTTGCTGGCAGCGCTACTACTTCGACCGGGCGTCTCTTTACCTATGATGCTAGCACGGGCGTTATGACCTTGACCAACCCATGATAGCAGCCGATAAACCACGGTTCCCGTGTTTTCAAACCTGATGCAGAAATAAAGCAGGGGGCTTTGGCCCCATTGTTTTTAGCTGGATGGATGCATGCATTTGAGTTCCAGACAAATTGAAGCGATCAAGTGGGGCAAGAGTTAAGTAGGCAAAGTGAAGTTGTCAAAAACGGTTTTGCGACCTTACATTTTAGGAGTGCGAATAATGAAACAACAATCTGGTTTTACCCTGATCGAATTGATCATAGTGATCGTGATTTTGGGCATCCTGGCAGCAGTAGCGCTGCCCAAGTTCAGCGCCCTTCAGAACGATGCGCGAGTGGCAAAGCTGAATGCGGCGCGTGGTTCAGTGCAAGCCGCTACAGCAATAACTCATTCTACCGTTTTGGTGCGGGCTGGCGTGGCCGACGCCGCGGCTTGTCCCGGTGGCGGCGGAACTGCCAATAACTTGGTAGGTTTAGCCGGTACAGTATGTACTGAGGCGGGGATAATCAATCTGGTTTTCGGCTACCCAGCCAGCTCGGCTTTCGGCACGGCGGGCATTATTTCTGCAGCGGGCATGAGTTCAATATTTGCACCTACGCTGGCACAGTTGAATACCGAGGGATACGGTGCGATTATTGCTGCGCCAGTTACCACTTTTTCTGTGATCGGCGGTACAGGTACGATTGGCGCGACAGGTGCACAGACTAATGCGACTTGTTCTTTCACTTATACACAAGCCGCAGCAGCGGGTGCGTCACCCGGTGTAAGCGCTCCGACTACTGCCGGCTGTTAATTTCAGCCATGTTGGGTGAATCCAACGCAGCAAGCAAAACGGGGGGTTCGTCCCCCTGTTTTTTCGTCTGCCGTTTGCGCTTTTGTTATACTTTGCTCCCATGTCAATTCCGTTCCCGAGGGGCATATAGGACATGCGTTTGAGTTCCAGCCAAATTGATGTGATCAAACACGAGGCCGGAAAATTTCACGGCGCTACACAGGCGCGGATGTTTGGCAGGCTGGTGAGCGACAAGCAATGCGGCTTCACGCTGGTCGAGCTGATCATGACGATGGTCATCGTCGGAATACTGGGTGCAGTTGTTGCCCCGCGTCTTTTGAGTACCAATGTTTTTCAATCTCGCGGTTTTGCCGATCAAGTGCAAGCCTCATTGCGTTACGCGCAAAAAGAGGCGATTGCGCAGCACCGTTATGTTTGCGTGGCTTTTGCATCTAACAGCATCACTTTGACCATAAATACTACGCCGGTTTGCCCGGGAGTGAATCTGGCTTCTCCTTCCGGCGGTGCGTCATATAGTGTTCCCGCACCTGCGGGCATTGCATTTTCTCCTACCCCAACAGGTTTTTATTTTGATGCGCTGGGCAAACCCAGCTTCGCCGCTAATAAGACCATTACCGTCAGCGGCGCGCCGAACAACATTGTCGTAGAAACTGAGACCGGCTATGTACACTCGCCATAAACAGCGTGGTATCAGCCTGATCGAGCTGATCATGTTCATCGTCATAGTCGGCGTGGCGCTGGCGGGTATTTTGCTGGTGATGAATGTCACGGGTAAAGGCAGTGCCGGCCCGATCATTCACAAACAATCTTTGGCGATTGCCGAATCGCTGCTCGAAGAAATCGAGTTGATGCCATTCACTTATTGCGACCCGGATGACGGGAATGCGACCATAGCGGTTTCCGCTGTTGTGGGTGTGGGTGGTTGTGCTGCGACTGTTGAAGCGTTGGGGGCAGAAACCATCGCTGGCGTAACTGAGGATCGCTACGGAACGGCGGCGCCTGCCGTCAATGCCAGCTTTGACAACGTTAACGACTACCGTAATTTCTCCATGACCGCTGCCGGTGGCATTCGTGACATAAACAATAATACTGTATTGACCGGATATGACGCACTGGTGACGATGACACAGCCTGGATTGAGCGGGATTGCGGGTTCGGAAACGTTGCTGATCAATGTCACTGTTACGGGGCCTGATAAAGTGCCGGTAACGCTTGAAGGCTTTCGCACACGCTATGCGCCGAGGACGGTGCCATGATGCGCAAATCTAATTCTGGTTTCACGCTGGTCGAGATGATCATGGTGATCGTCATCACCGGCATCATCGGCAGCATGGTGGCGGTGTTTCTCAAGGCGCCGATACAGCAGTATATGGATGTATCGCGCCGTGCCGACATGACCGACATCGCCGATACCGCGTTGCGCCGCATCGGGCGCGACTTACGGCTGGCCTTGCCGAACAGCGTGCGCGTGACAGGCACTTGCACGGGTGGTGCGACCAGTTGTTTCCTTGAGTTTCTACCAACCACGGGCGGCGGACGTTATCGTGCCGATGCGGCACCGGCTGGTGCATCTGTGGGTTGCGGCAGTTTGGCTGCCGATGTGCTTGTTTTCACTGCTGCCGATACATGCTTCGAGGTGCTGGGTGCGATGCCGCCGGTAGCGGTCGGCGACCAGATCGTGGTGTATAACCTCGGTATCCCTGGCGCGGACGCATACGTTGGTAATACGCTGGCAACGCATAATCGGCGCGCAGTCAGTGCGGTGGGTGCTAATAGCATCTCCATTACATCGGCGAGCACGCTGCCGTTTGATTCGCCCGGCCATCGTTTTCAGGTGATTACCACGCCAGTCACCTATGCCTGCGACGGAGCGGGTACGCTCTGGCGTTATTGGGGCTATGTCATTCAGAGCGCTCAAACAAGTACGGATTCGATTGCGAAGCTGGATGCGCTGATTGCTGTGCAGGGTGCGCGAGCAAGATTGGCAACCAACGTTAGCAGTTGCAGCTTTTCCTATGATGCTTTTGTAGTGGCGCAGCGATCTGGCTTGGTGACGCTGAATCTGGGTATCACCGAGAGTGGCGAGACGGTTACACTTTACAGTGCAACTCATGTGAGCAACATGCCATGAAGACGAAACAAAACATTCAGCGCGGCTTCAGTCTGGTTTCGGCGATTTTCCTGCTGGTGGTGATTGCCGCGCTGGGTACATTTGCCGTCACGCTTTCCACCACTCAGCAGCAAAGCGCTGCGCTGGATGTGCAAGGCGCGCGCGCGTATCAGGCCGCGCGTGCAGGCATAGAGTGGGGCGCGTATCAGGTGCTTACCCCGGGCGCCATTGCTTGCGGTACGCTTGCGGCACCTCAGCCGAACAACGTCACTTTAACGGGCACCACCTTGCAGAATTTCACGGTGACAGTCAATTGTGGTAGTGCGGCAGCGTCAGAAGCAAGCGCAACGATCACCCTGTTTCAACTGACCTCAACTGCTACGCAGGGTACGGCGGCCACGCCGAGCTATGTTGAGCGGCAGATGAGTGTGTCGATTGCGAAGTAGGATTTGGAGGATTGAAAAATGAGCAAAGCCACTTGCAGCAGAATCAGGCAATTCGCATCCAATCAAAGCTTGGGAAGAATTGTCGTGTGTGCAGTTATGCTGTTGACACTGGTTTGGCAAGGCGCAGCAATGGCGGCAACTTGCACCAGTATTGCCACAGGCAACTGGAACTCGGCGGCAACTTGGTCCTGTGTAGGCTCCCCCGCTGCTACCATACCCGGAGCGGCCGATAGCGCCATCATCGCTTCGCCGAACACTGTCACGCTTACTGCCACTGCTAGCGTGATTGACCTGACGGTCAACACCGGAGGGATTTTTTCGCTTGGTGGTAATACGTTGACTGTCAGCGGCAACGTCACTAATAACGGGACGATTACAAACGCCGCTGGAACCGGTATCCTCCAGTCAACCGGCAATGCGGCGGTGATCTCCGGCACTAACGGTACATTTTCGGGTAGTGCCAGGCTTTACACGGCGGGTACTGCGCCTTCAATTGTTGCAGGTGCGACACTGACTTTTGCAGGCACAGCTCAAATTCGCGCCGGGCGCAATGGCACAACCGTTGTATCTAACTCGGTGCTGATCATCAACGGCACGATCACTTCGACCCAGGTTGCCGGTACCAACATGCTGCGTCTGTATGCTACCAGTACGGTCATCGGCTCCACTGGAGTTATCAATGCCGCAAACTCGACCATCACCTTTAATAATGCGGCAGCTAAACTGACTAACAACGGCAGCGTTACTGTTCAAAAAGTCACGCAGAACGCGACCACCAATGGCTGGACGCAAGGTGCCAATTCCAGCCTGACCGTATCAGCGGCTTCGACTTTTGGTACGGCCAGCGCCACCACCGGACTCAATGCATCCGCTGTCGGCAACACGGTGACTTTTAACACCCCAGCCACACCTGTCGCCCCGGTCAGCAACACTTATTACAACCTGGCAGGAACCGGTGTAGCCTGCCCCACGCCCTATATCATTCTGGGTACTTCACCCTGCATACTCCCTCCGGGCGTATTTTCCATAACCAAGAGCCCTACGGCTTGCACAAATGTAACCGGGATAGGCACGGTGGCCTGGACCGGGCTGGCGAACGCGCTGGCCAGCGACAACATTTACACCACAGCGACTAACGTAATCCGCAATGTCACCACCAACTATCTGCAATGTACCGGCTATGGTTTTGCGATTCCTGTTGGATCAACTATCTTGGGTATTGCCGTCAGCGTCGAGCGCAACACTTCCGGCGGCACGCTCCGCGATGCGGCGATGCGTACCGTCAAGGGCGGCGTGATCGGCGCAACCGACCGCTCCACCCTGACCAACTACACCACCGCCGACGTGATCGAAGCACATGGCGGCTCCGCCGATCTGTGGGGCAACACCTGGACCATAACGGACATCAACGCGGCTAACTTCGGCGCGGCTTTTGCTGCCAAAAACACCAGCACCACTTCAACGACCAACCGCACGGTCAGCGTCGATCACATGCCGATCACGGTGTATTACTCCACACCGAGCATTCATCACATCGAGATCGATCATCCTGGTAGCGGCACGACCTGTACCCCGACCACCGTGGCGGTCAAGGCATGCGGCGATGCGGCTTGCACCCTGGCTAACCTATACACCGGTGGCACCAGCGTTACTCTCACACCGGGAGGCAATGTGGTTGCTGTGGGTGCCACTGGCATCGGCAGCGGCACAGTATCATCCGGCACGGCAGGCACGGTCACGCTCGCCGCTTCTTCAACCCCTGCCGCAGCCAATGCTACGACTTGCGCCAATACGGTGTTGGGGGGGGCGGCAGGGAGTTGTACCAATAGCTTTACGTTCAACTCATCGGCTATTAGTCTCGCCGTACCGGATGGCGTGTCCGGCAATAATGTAACAGGAACGATTTCTGCTTGTTCTGGCGCAGCCTTCACCGGAGCCAAGACCATCAACTTTTATACTGCTTATGCAAATCCGGCAACCGGCACCAAGCAGGCGACTCTCAACGGAACTGTCATTGGCACTTCTGCTGCCACCAAAACGGCGATCAGCCTTACCTTTAATGCGAGCAGCCAGGCGACCTTCACGCTGTCCTACCCTGATGTCGGTCAAGTCACGCTCACAGCAAACTATACCGGAGCCCCTGCGCTGAGCGATGGTGTTGCTTCGTTCATCATGAAGCCAGCTGGATTCGTGTTGTCCGCCATCAAGCGCAGTAGTGATGGCTTTGCCAATCCAGGTGCCACCACTGCTGGTGGCACAGCGTTCGTCAAGGCGGGGGAAGCCTTCAGCGTGACGGTAACAGCAGTAAATTCCGCTGGCGTAGCCACACCCAACTACGGCAAAGAATCCAGGACGGAAGATGTAAAATTGACGCCCGCATTGCTTGGCGGGCTGGGGCTGACCAATGCCCCACTTGTTAACAGGACGACAGTCGGCAGCATTTCAAGTGGTAGCAATTCCTTGTCTGTAACAAATTCGACGGGCTATGTTGTAGGTGATCGTCTGCGCATCGTCGGCGCAGGTGCGGGTGGAGCCGACTTGTACACCACGATATCGGCCATTCCTTCTCCGGGAGTGTTTACTTTGGCGACCACTGCATCGACATCCGTAACCCTCAGTCTGGTTCACTACACCTTCGGCGCTTTTGTTGGCGGCGTGGCTACCGGTACCAACTTTACCTGGGATGAGGTCGGCATCATTACCTTGATGCCAAGCATTGCGGATGCAAACTATCTGACTGCTGGCAATGTCACTGGTGACTTGGCAGGCAACCCCAGCGGCCCAGTGGGTCGCTTCACGCTGGCCAAATTCGCATTGCAAACACCGACGCAAAATGATCGCGCTGACCTGTGCCAAGCGGGCGTCCTGGTGGCGGATGGCGTGACGCCTTGTGCGCCTACCTTTACTTATATGGGTGAAGAAATCGATGCCAACATTACGTTGGTACCGATGAGCCTTAACAACGTAGCAGTGCAAAACTATGTTGGACAGAACGGCGTAAACGACTTCGCCAAGCTCGACCCTTCGGTTTTTGCCAACCTCAATCTGGCGGCAGTGGATCGCACCACGGCCGGGCAGCCGTATTATCTCGGCTCACGCGTCAGTAATGCCGGGATGCCGTTGATCACCTGCGGTTCCGCACCTTGCTTTACTTTGGTGGGAACCCAGGCGGCGGCAGTTCTTTCTGTTCCGTTCACCCTCAGTCGCAATGCAACTCCTGATGGTAACTACACAGTGGCGAATTTCGGCATCGCGCCGCTGGATGGAGACGGAGCCGCTGTGGACGCCGTCGGAACTTCCGGGGCAGGAACCTGCAATAACACAACCGTGATGGCATGTTATGACTTGGATTCCGATGCGGTAGTCGGCAACGATCATGCTCAGGTTGGCATAACAGAATTTCGCTATGGGCGCATGAAAATAGCTAATGCCAATGGCTCGGAACTGTTGCCTTTGCCAATTGCCTTGACGGCGCAGTATTGGAACGGAACAGTTTATATTCCTAATGTGGATGATAGTCTGACGACAATGCTCAATAGCAATATCTCGCTCAGCAATTATCAGAAAAATCTAACCACTGGCGCGACCACGGTATCGCCAGCTTCTATTGCGTTTGCAAGCGGCGCAAGCGCAATTAGCTTGTCTGCTCCGGGGGTCGGCAAAAATGGCAGTGTGGATCTAACTACGAATGTACCGATCTCAAACTATTTGCCCAGCAATACCGCGCGCGCCACGTTTGGCGTATACAAAGGCGCGAACGAGTTTATCTATCTGCGTGAAAATTACTGATGAGCAAAGCTCATCAGTAGTTTCGGCGGCGAGTCAAAATTACTGTGGCTGCAGCCGAACTCCTGTTGCTGCGAAGTTGAAAATTATTGCCGGGGTTGTGCTTTTAAAAGCTGGGGAGCCAGTTTGTTGGCGTATAAAAAGTCATTGACACCAGTATGTTATTGAATTATGTTCGCGTTAACTATGAAAATACCCTCGTTCCCTAGCTTATTTAAAACTAAAAGCCACGATGCGGGCTGGTTTGCAATCAGCTTGGGCACGCATGGTATGTATCTGGCGAAAATAAAATTTGTCGGCCCGATGCCGCGAGTGGTGCGCTGCGAATATCACGAAACTGGCGCAGTGACCGCATCTTCATTGGAAAAGCTGCGCCGTGATGCGCACATTGGCGATCAAGATGTCTCCACGTTATTGGCGCCCGGCGAATATCAGATGTTGCTGGTCGACGCGCCCAATGTTCCCACCGATGAGATGAAGACGGCAGTTCGCTGGAAGATCAAGGACGGCCTGAATTACCACATCGATGACGCCACAGTGGATATGGTGCAGATTCCCGCCAGCAAATATGGTTCGGGGCGTCCGCAATCCTTGTATGCGATCGCTGCAGCAAACAGCATTATCAAGGAACGCATCAGGATATTCGAGCAGGCCAAAATAAAACTGGATGTGATTGATATTCAGGAAATGGCGCAGCGCAATATTGCCAGGCTGTTTGAGCGGGAGGATCGCGCTTTGGTGATGCTGGCTTTTGATGATTATGGCGGTCTGATGACGTTTACGGCAGGGGGCGAATTGTATTTGTCGCGGCGCATCGAAATCAGCGTCGGGCAGTTGCTGGATGCCAATGAGGAATTGCGCCAGCAATATCGTGATCGCGTTGCAACGGAGTTGCAGAGGTCGCTGGATTATTTCGACCGCCAATATAACAACCTCCCGGTCGACATGGTGTTGGTTTGCGTGCCGGACAATACGGGTCTGGTGGAGTTTCTGACTTCGGAGCTTGATGCGAAGGTGCAAAAGCTGGACTTGTCTCAGGTGATGGACATCAGCGCTGTCCCGGCGCTCGCGGACAGCGAATTTGTTTCGCACACTTTGCCAGCGCTGGGCGCGGCGTTACGCCATGAAAGCCGCGCGCTATGAGGAACCCATGAGCCAGCAGATCAACCTGTTCAATCCTGTTTTCATGAAGCAGCGCAAATACTTTTCGTTGTTTGCGATGTTGCAGGCGTTGGGCATGATCATCGCAGGCTCTTTGATCTTCTATGGCTATGCGATTTATCAGGTTGATCAGCTAAGCAGGCAATTGGATGAGAACACCAAGCGCTACAACGCCGAGCAGCAGCGTCAGGCGCGCGCTGTAGCCGAGTTTTCTCCTAAACAGTCAGTTCAATTGTTGCAGAATGAGGTGCAGCGCCTGGAAAAACAGACTGCCGAGCAGAATGAAATAATCGAGACGCTGAAATCCGGCGCATTGGGCAATACCATCGGCTATTCTGAATACATGCGCGCCTTCTCGCGCCAGGTGGTGCAAGGCTTGTGGCTGACCGGCTTCAAAGTGACCGGAGATGCCGCGCAGATCAGCCTGAGTGGCGGAGTGGTGAGTCCGGAATTGTTGCCGACATATATCCAGCGTCTGCGCAAGGAACGCATCATGAGGGGCAAGACTTTCTCTACCTTGAAAATGCAGCAATCCCGGGCGGATGAAAGTGCAGGGGGCGGTCAGACACCTGCTTCTGCGGCACGGCGCTATGTTGAGTTCACTTTGTATTCCAGCCCGGATAGCGAGGCCAACAAATGAAACGTTATTGGGAGCAGATTCAGCCTTATTGGGAGCGGGTTCGTACTACGATAGATGACATGTCGTTGCGCGAGCGCGCAATAATTTTTATTGCTGCCGCTTTTGTAGTGATCTCGCTGATTAATGCGATGTTGCTTGACCCGTTGTTTGCCAAACAAAAAATGTTGTCGGCGCAGATGGTTCAGCAGCAGGAAAAAATGAAGGAGCTGCAGGCCCAGATGCAAAACCTGCTGCAAGCTAAACGTGACGATGAACATTCGCCGTTGCGTGATCGCTTGGCGCAGCTCAAGCAGAAAATGCAAGAGCAGGATGATTATTTGCAGAGCCGCCGGGACCGCCTGATTGCGCCCAACAGGATAGCCGACCTGTTGAGGCGGGTGCTGGGTAAAAACGGCAAGTTGCAATTGGTCGAATTGAAAACCTTGCCGGTGAGTCTGTTGATTGAAAGGCCACAAGCGGTTGCAGCGAATTCACCTGGCGAGCAAAAGCAACCGGATTCGCAAAAACAAATATTCAAACACGGCGTGCAAATCACTGTGCGCGGCGGTTACCTGGACTTGTTGCGTTACGTCTCCGAATTGGAGAACTTGCCTGCGCAGATGTTTTGGGGGGAAGCAAGTTTGAACGTAGAGAAATATCCGGATGCCGTGTTTACATTGACCCTGTATACCCTGAGTTTGGATAAGACATGGCTGTCTGTATGATGACCAAGAATATGATTATTACCACATCGCCGCGGTGGGTCGCTTCCGCATTTTTCTTTTTGTTCTCGGTTCTTGGCCCGCTTCACGCAGAAGATTTGATCGATCCGACTCGCCCACCCGCCAGTATTTTTGCGCAAGCTACCGGAACAGGAGCCAAGCAAGAGGTAACGGAAGACCGGTCATCCGGTTTGCGTTCGATCATCATTTCCGAAACACGTCGCGCCGCGATCATTGATGGGCAGACTGTCGAATTAGGCGGCGAATATGGCGATGCCAAGTTGATCGAAGTCAATGAGGGCGGCGTCGTGTTGCAGCGCGCGCAAAGCAGGCAGGTGTTGAGGTTGTTTCCCGAAGTGAGAATGATCCGAAAAGAAGTACCCGATAAGGCATCAGCGGAAAAGTAATCGCCAAATATGAGATCGCAGGTCAAACAACCATCGTCCGCAGGCAAGGTGCAGTATGGCAAACATAAAAGCAGGGCAGCTGCGCCCGAGGAGGAAAAATGAGAATAACGTTATGGCTGGGTGTGTTGCTGTTGGCGGGTTGCGCCACTTCGAATAGTCGAAATCAGACGGCGGATTCGATTCAGCACGAAATGGATCAGGCCGCGCAAGACAGGAAACCAAGCAAATCCGAAGCAGTGAACAATGCATTGCTGCCCCCTCTTGCAGTAGGCATGCCGAAGGTAGACAGCAAATCGCTGGATACGAAATTCGACCTGACGGTGAATAACACGCCGGCCAGTCAAGTGTTCATGTCTATCGTGTCGGGTACGCGCTATAGCATGTTGCTGCACTCTGATGTCAGCGGAAACATTTCGCTGAATCTGAAAGACGTGACGGTATTCGAGGCATTGGAAGCGATACGCGAGATGTATGGCTACGATTACAAGATCGATAGCACTCGCATCTACATTCAGCCGCTGACCTTGCAGACGAGGATTTTTCAGGTGAGTTACCTGACCGGGCAACGCAATGGCGCATCGTCGCTGCGAGTTATTTCGGGTTCTGTGTCAGACGCTCCGGGTGGAACATCCGGCGGTGCAACTTCCACCCCTACAACGGGTTCTGTGGGTCGCTCTCAGGAAACCAGTAAGGTGACCATGAGCAGCAAGTCCGACTTCTGGGATGAATTGGAGAAATCGCTGGATGCGATCGTCGGCAAAGAAAAGGGGCGCAGTGTAGTGGTCAGCCCGATGTCTGGCGTGATAGTGGTGCGTGCGATGCCAGACGAGTTGAGAAATGTCACGGCTTACCTCAAGGCCTCACAGATATCCATTGAGCGTCAGGTGATTCTGGAAGCCAAGATCGTCGACGTGCAATTGAGCGACAGTTTTCAATCTGGTGTTAATTGGGGCGCATTCAAAAATAGTCCGAACAGTTTTACTTCGGGCGGGCAATTATCGCCAGGCACCGCGCTGGCTCCGACGGGAACGATAAGCAATGGCGTGATCTCTGCTACTCCGGGTGCAACGCTGGCTTCGCTTGCCGGGTCGGGATCAGGCACACTTTTTGGTCTGGCATTCCAGACCAGTAATTTTGCCGCGCTGTTGAATTTCCTTGAGTCGCAGGGCAACGTGCATGTGTTGTCCAGTCCGCGCATTGCCACAATGAACAATCAGAAAGCGGTGCTCAAGGTTGGCACGGATGACTTTTTTGTCACCAACGTTTCGACGACGACGACAACAGGAACAGCAACCACCAGCACCCCAACTGTCACATTGCAACCGTTCTTTTCCGGGATCGCTCTGGATGTTACGCCAAGCATCGATGAAAACGGCGAGATCATCTTGCATGTGCATCCTTCCGTCAGCCAGGTCAGCACGGTCACCAAGGTCGTTGATCTGGGTGGTACCAACGGGTCGATCAGTTTGCCGCTGGCTTCCAGTTCGATCTCTGAAACCGACAGCATCGTGCGTGCGCGCGACGGGCAGATCGTGGCGATTGGCGGCTTGATGCGTCAAGCCTCATCAAATGATAGTTCCGGATTGCCGGGCTTGCCCAAGACACTGTTTGGTCAGACCAATCAGCGCAGCGAAAAGCGTGAATTGGTCATCCTGCTGAAACCGACTGTGGTGGATAACGACAAGGATTGGTCTGATGACATTATGCACAGTCGTGAGCGTGTTAGCGGGATGATGGGGCGGTAGGGCGCAAAACGTTGAGGGTCCCACTATAAATCCAAACCCCGTCACGATACTGCGTTACCCAAGAATTCTTACTGTTTACATATCAAACATATGCGGCGCGCAAAAATTTCATTCGCGTCTTGTCTCGCTTAGGATTTTGAATTTATAGAGGCACCCTTACATATGTATCTACAACACTTTGGTTTGCGCGAAACGCCTTTCAACCTGACTCCTGACACCAGTTTTTTCTTTGCTTGCTCAAGTTATCAGGAGGCGCTCAATACCTTGCTGGTAGCGGCGCGCAACGGCGAAGGTTTTATCAAGATTACCGGCGAAGTGGGCAATGGCAAGACCTTGCTGTGCCGTAAATTTCTCGCCACGCTGAATCAGGGGCAGCCATCCACGACGTTGATCGGTACCCGGGATCAAGCAACTGCAGCAGTAACTACGCCGAGTTTCATGACCGCATATATTCCCAACCCATATCTTGAGCCGATCAGTTTGTTGCAGGCGTTGGCGGAAGAATTTCGCGTGCCACTGGAAAAGAATGCTGATCAGCATCAGTTGTTGAAAGGGTTGACTAATGCGCTGCTGGAATGTGCGCGCAACGGCCAGCGCGCGCTGGTGTGTCTGGATGAGGCGCAGGCGATGCCGCTGGAAAGTATGGAAGTGTTGCGCCTGCTCACCAATCTCGAAACCGAAAAACGCAAATTGTTGCAAGTGGTGTTGTTCGGTCAGCCGGAGCTGGATGAACGCTTGCGGCATAATTCAATACGCCAGTTGCGGCAGCGCATCAGCTTTCAACATAATCTGCAAGGCTTGCGCAAGAATGAGCTGGAACGCTATTTGCGCCATCGTTTGACGGTGGCCGGATTTGCCGGTGAAACATTGTTCAGCGCCGGAGCGGTGGGCAAGTTGCATCGCATCACCGGCGGTACCCCAAGGCTGGTCAACATCGTTGCCCATAAGGCATTGATGTTGGCGTTCAGCGATGGCAAGCAGCAAGTGTCGGCCGGGCATATCCGCGATGCGTCAGCAGACACGCCTGAAGTACGCCGCGATTGGTTGCCCTGGGCGGTAGCATTGACTGGCACGGTGGTGATCGTGTCGTTGGGGGTTGTGGGGTTGGTGCTGCAATGAGTGTCATCAACCAGGTACTTAATCAATTGGAACAGCGCGGGTCGCAAACCAGTGCGGAGCAGCCTATGGTGCGCGCTGTGCCACATACCCGACGCAATTTCATCATGCCTTTGCTGGTCTTCGGGTTGATACTGATGATCGGGATCGCCGCATGGCAATGGGCGCAGTCACACAAACCGAATGTATTAATGGCCAGCGTAACACCTAAGGCAGGTAATTCTCCAGGTGCTCTCGAACTTGATAAATTGAAACAGCAGCTTCAACCGGCTGTAGAACTGGTTGTGCCAATATCGGGTATTCCGGCTGTGAATCCGCCGTCCTCGCGACTGAGTTTTGAATTGAGCTCGGTGCCGCTGCCTTCCACTGTTAGACCCTTCGATAAGGCTCAGGACAGAATTCACCTTGGGCTAGCGTTGGTGGAGGAAAAAAATATTTCAAAAATTTCGGATGTGCCGCTGAAGCAAGCCAAGAAAAATACAAAGAAAAAAACCGGGAAGAAGGCCAAAACAAAAGCCAAAACACAGCCAATAAAAACCGCCACATCGAATGCAAAAATTGCCGTTCAATCACCGAACGATACTTTGCCGATGAAGCAAATCAGTCCTGCACAAAAGGCCGATGGGGAATTTCGCAAAGCGGCGGCATTAATGCAAAAGGGGCGCCTCGCCGATGCCATGGCGGGATATGAGGCGGCATTGCGCCTGGATGCGGGCCATGATGCGGCAAGGCAGGCATTGGTTGCCTTGTTGCTGGAAAGCAAGCGCGGTAAGGATGCAGAGCGCGTGTTGCAGGACAGGTTGAAAAATAAGCCCGACCTCACCGGCTTCACCATGGTGCTGGCGCGCTTGCAGGTGGAGCGTGGCGCGCTTACAGAGGCGACTACGACACTGGAAAAGGCTTTGCCCTACGGCAATTCGCAAGCCGACTACCAGGCGTTTCTGGCGGCATTGCTGCAACGCCAAAACCGCAACGACGAGGCGATCACGCATTATCAGATTGCGCTGCAGCTGGCCCCGAACAATGGAATTTGGCAGATGGGCTACGGAATTTCCTTGCAGGCGGTGCAGCGTAATGCAGATGCTAAAGATGCGTTCAAGCATGCACTGGAGACTCAAACACTCAGCCCGGATCTACAGGCATTCGTACAACAAAAACTTAAAGGAATCGGCCCTTAAACTTTGCTGCTTTGCGTTATGAATGCGGCAACGTCCTTGCCACCACCCATGCACTGATTTCACGCGCGCCGCATTTTTGTACCGCTTCAGCAAGCGCGTTCAGGCTGGCCCCGGTAGTCAGCACATCATCCACCAGCGCGACTCGTTTACCGGTCAAATCCATATCGCATCCGAATGCATTGCGCACGTTCTTCTTGCGCTCCTTCCACGGCAAGGCGGATTGCGGTGGAGTGTCGCGCACGCGCCGACAGGTGTTGGGCAGCAGGTTGAGTTGCAGTTCGCGGGCGACTGTTGTGGCGAGCAGCAGCGATTGATTGAAGCCGCGTTCGCACAGTTTGGCGCGATGCAGCGGCATCGCAATGAGGTAATCCGGCAAATTACTTTTATCGATGCGCTGCACCAGCTTTTTCGCAAAGGCATGAGCCAATGCCAGTTGCTCGCCGTATTTCATACCCTGTATCAACTTGTCGAGCGGGAAGGCATAGCCGAACACCGCGGTGGTGCGGCTGAAGAGCGGCGGATGGGTCAAACAATGTCCGCACACTTCGCCGGTGGGCGTCGGCAAGGCGCAGACCGGACAATGCGGGGCGTTGAAATACGGCAAGGCTGCGTCGCAAGCCTTGCACCACAAGCCTTCGCGGCTCATGTTGCCGCATAGCACGCAAGGTTGTGCGGGCAGCAGTCGCACAATATTTGTGCGCATGTTCAAAAAATGCTTGCGTAAAATTGACAAGGCATTGCCCTTTCTAGGATGATGTGCCGTAATCCAGCTTACCCCATTCGGTTTCCGTAAACGGGTGCAGAGAGTGGCTGCAACGAACACATCATACCAACTCACGAAAACATGAATACTCAAACCATAGCATTCGTCCGCCCAGTTAAACATTCTGGCCTAAACCCCGCGACTCCGCAGCGCTGGAGTGTTGCCGATGTTGAGGCCTTGTTCAAACTGCCGTTCGCCGACCTGATGTTCAAAGCGCAGCAGGTGCACCGCGAACATTTTGATCCGAACGCGGTGCAGCTGTCCACGCTGCTGTCGATCAAGACCGGCGGCTGTTCGGAGGACTGCGGCTATTGCCCGCAATCGGCGTTCCACTCAACGGGAGTTGAGAACAGGAAGATGCTGGATGTGGATGTGGTAGTCAAGGCGGCCAAAGCCGCGCAGCAGAGCGGTGCGGACCGCTTCTGCATGGGCGCGGCCTGGCGCGAGCCCAGCGACGAGGATATGGTCAGCGTGGTGGAAATGGTCAAGGCGGTGCGTGGCCTGGGCATGGAGACTTGCGCCACGCTGGGCATGCTGAACGACAAGCAGACCGAACAACTGCGTGACGCCGGGCTGGATTACTACAACCACAATCTGGATACCTCGCCGGAATTCTACGGCGACATCATCAGCACGCGCGACTATCAGGATCGCCTCGATACGCTGGAGCGCGTGCGCAAGGCGGGCATGCATGTGTGCAGCGGCGGCATCGTCGGCATGGGCGAGAATCTGACGCAGCGCGCCGGTTTGGTCGCGCAACTTGCCAATATGGAGCCATACCCGGAAAGCGTGCCGATCAATAATCTGGTCAAGGTCGAAGGCACTCCCTTGGCGCAAACCGCAGATCTCGATCCGCTGGACTTCGTGCGCACCATCGCCGTGGCGCGCATCACGATGCCGACTGCACGGGTGCGATTGTCGGCAGGGCGGCAGCAGATGTCTGATGCGATACAGGCGCTGTGCTTTTTAGCCGGGGCGAACTCGATCTTCTACGGCGAGCAATTGCTCACGACTGGCAACCCCGATGCAGAGCGTGATCGCGCGTTGCTGGACAAGCTGGGCATGTATCCGTTTGCAGATCAGCACTAAGTAACTGCTTCAACATTCAATACCACTGACAGGAAAGCAATAACAATGAGGCACTCAACCATTACCATCGACGTTAGGATGGACCAGAACAATCATCCCAATTCCATTGAGTGGACTGCGACCGACTCCGGCGTCAAGGAAGCGCAGCAAGCCAAAGCCATGATGCTGGCTTTTTGGGACGCGAACAAAAAATCCGCTTTGCACATCGATCTGTGGACCAAGGAAATGATGGTGGATGAAATGGCCGAGTTCTATTTCCAGATGATGAGCACGATGGCGGATACCTTTAGCCGGGCCACAGCGCACAAAGAATTCGTCGCGCACATGAAGAATTCGGCCAATGAGTTCCACAAGAAATTTGTCGAGTTGCGCAACAAAGAATCAAGATCCTGAAGCACACAGGACTGACGGATGCCTTTTGCAGCACTTCAATCGGAGCTGGACGAACGCGCTGCACAAGGTCTGCTGCGCAGCCGGCGCACACTGCAAAGTCCGCAGTCGCCTCACATTGTCGTCGATGGCAAAACCTATTTGTCCTTTTGCAGTAACGATTACCTCGGCTTGGCCAATCATCCGCAGCTGATCGCCGCGTTGCAACAGGGCGCAGCCCAGTACGGTGCGGGCGCGGGCGCGGCACATCTGGTGAGTGGGCATACGCAGGTGCATCATGAACTGGAAGTTGCTCTCGCGGCCTTCGTCGATAAGCCTGCCGCGCTGCTGTTCTCCACCGGCTATATGGCAAACCTCGGCGTGGTGCAGGCTTTGGTCGGCAAAGACGATACGGTGTTTGCCGACAAGCTCAATCATGCTTCACTGAACGATGCGATGCAGTTGTCGCGCGCCAATGTGCAGCGTTACCGTCACAACGACATGGCGCAACTCGCGCAGCTACTGGAAAAGACAAGGAGCGGGCGCAAACTTATCATCACCGACGCGGTGTTCAGCATGGATGGTGATCTAGCGCCCTTGCCGGAATTGCTGGCGTTGTGCGAGCAGCATGATGCCTGGTTGCTGGTCGATGACGCGCATGGCTTCGGGGTGCTGGGTGAACAGGGGCGCGGCTCGCTGGCGCATTTCGGCATCGCCTCTCCGCGCATCATCTACATGGCGACACTGGGCAAGGCGGCTGGTGTGTTCGGCGCCTTCGTCGCGGCGGAGCAAGTAGTGATAAACACGCTGATCAACCATGCGCGCAGCTATGTCTACACCACGGCCACCCCGCCCGCCTTGGCGAGTGCGCTGCTGGCGAGTCTGCAATTGATATTTCAGGGCGACGCGCTGCGCGCGCACTTGCAGCAGTTGGTCGCGCAACTGCGTAGCGGTCTGCATGATTTGCGCTGGCGGCTGATGCCCTCGGCTACCGCGATCCAACCGCTGCTGATCGGCGACAATCAGGCGGCGCTGGAGTTAAGCAACGCATTGCGTGAGCGCGGCATCTGGGTTGCGGCGATACGTCCGCCCACGGTGCCGCAGGGCACGGCGCGCTTGCGCATCACGCTGTCTGCCGCGCACAGCGCAACCGACGTGACACGTTTAATCGAGGCGCTGTATGAGCTTGCACGTTGACCGTTACGAATATGCCGGAACAGGCGACAGTGGTGGGCCACTGCTGCTGATCCACGGCTGGGGCATGCATGGCGGCATGTGGCGCGGTGTCGCGGAACAGCTGGCGCAGAATTTCAGCGTGATGTCGGTGGATTTGCCCGGGCATGGATTCAGCGCAGACCTTTCTCATTTTCCGTTTTCCGTTGCCAGTTTCACGATAGATTCTGTCGTCGATGAGCTGTCTTCTCAGTTCGCCCAGCCGCTGGCAATATGTGGCTGGTCACTGGGCGGGCAGATCGCATTGCGTTGGGCGATGCGGTACCCGCAACAAGTGAGCCGTTTGGTGCTGGTCGCCAGTACGCCAAGCTTTGTGCGTCGCAAGGGATGGGATCATGCATTGAGTGTGGAAATTCTGGAAGAGTTTGCGGATAATTTGCGGCATCATTACACATTGACCTTGAAACGCTTCCTGGCGCTGCAAGTGCGCGGCAGCGAGCAGGAGCGCGCTTGGTTGACGGTATTGCGCGACGGATTGTTCAGCCGTGGCGAACCTGATTTGGCTACGTTACAGTCCGGCCTGGAAATTTTGCTGGGCTGCGATTTACGCAGTGCCTTGCCGGAAGTGAAGCAGGCAATGCTGGTACTGGCGGGCGAATGCGATGCGCTGATCCCGCAACAGGCCGCGCAATATCTGGCAAGTAACACACCGAAAGGAAGGTTGGCGATGATCAAGGGTGCGGCGCACGCGCCATTCTTGTCACACCCCGAAGAATTTGTCAGGCATCTGGTAAATTTTCTGAACGAAAAAATGGAATGAACGAATTCTTAATCGACAAACGGCAGATGCGCCGCGCCTTCAATCGTGCGTCGACAGGCTACGACGCGGCGGCGGTGTTGCAGCGCGAAGTGTGCGTGCGCATGCTGGAGCGCCTCGATTACATCAAGTTGCAACCGGAGCGCATACTGGATGCGGGCAGCGGTACGGGTTGGGGTACGCGCCGGTTGGTGCAACGTTACCCGGCCGCACAAATGATCGCGCTGGACATTGCCATCGGCATGTTGCAGACCGCACAGGGCCGCTCAGGCTGGTGGCAAAAACTGTTCGGCGGCGCAAAACAACTGCAGCTGTGCGCGGATGTGGAAGATTTGCCTTTGGCGGCCAGTAGTGTCGAGATGGTGTGGTCTAACCTCGCGCTGCAGTGGTGTAACGATCTGCCTGCGACCTTTGTTGAATTGCATCGCGTGTTGAAAGTGGACGGGCTGTTGATGTTCAGCACCTTCGGGCCGGATACATTGAAGGAGTTGAGACAGGCGTTCAACGGCGTGGACGAACATAATCACCTGAACCGTTTTGCCGACATGCACGACATCGGCGACATGCTGGTACAGGGCGGATTTGCCGATCCGGTGATGGACATGGAATACATCACGCTGACCTATGACGATGTGCGCGCTGTGTTGCATGACCTCAAGACGATAGGCGCGCACAACGCCACGGCTGGGCGAGGGCAAGGTTTGATGGGAAAAAAAGCCTGGGCGCGCCTGGTAGAAAATTACGAGCGCCTGCGCAGCAACGGCAAGCTGCCCGCGACTTTTGAAGTGGTGTACGGCCATGCCTGGAAGCCGCAGCCGAAATGGGCGGCGGACGGACGTGCCATTATCAGGACAGATTTCAAATTAAAATGAACTACTTTGTCACCGGCACCGACACCGGCGTCGGCAAGACGCTGATCAGCTGCGCCCTGCTGCATGGCTTTGCCGCACAAGGTAAACGCGTGGTCGGGATGAAGCCGATCGCGGCGGGTTGTAATGCGGAAGAGCAGAACGAAGATGTGCGGCAATTGCGCGCCGCAGGCAATATCGCAGTGGGCTACGGGCAGATCAACCCCTACTTGTTTTTGCAAGCGGTGGCGCCGCATATTGCCGCACAGCGTGCCGGTGTCATCATTCAATTTTCACGCATCGTAGAGTCGTATCAAGAATTGGCTGCGCAGGCAGATGTGGTGATCGTGGAGGGCGTGGGTGGTTTTCGTGTGCCGCTGAATGCCCAGCAGGATAGTGCCGATCTGGTGCAGGAGTTGGGCCTGCCGATCATCCTGGTGGTGGGCATACGCCTGGGTTGTTTGAATCATGCGCTGCTCACGGCGGAAGCGATCGCTGCACGTGGCTTGACACTGGCGGGTTGGGTGGCCAATGTCGTTGCGGCCGACATGCCGATGTGCGAGGAAAACATTGCCGCACTACAACAGCGGATGGCTGCGCCGTTGCTTGGGGTGGTGCCTTACATGACGCAGCCTGATGCGCATGTTGCGGCAAGCCAGCTCGATCTGGAGCGCCTGTTGTTGGCAAGCGCACCTTGACGGGCTGCGGTATCATAGCCATGTTCAATAAAAACCAATCGGTCTGGGGGGATCGTCATGAAAATTATGCCGGCGGATGATCGTTTGTTATTCCGCGAGAAAATGTGCAATAAACAAGTTATTGCCACGCTACATTTCACGTTGCATTTTAGTGGGCATGTCTCCGGGCAGTCGACCCTGATCGGTGCATCTCATGGCTGAGGCGAGCGGCGATTTTTTGACCAATAAATTGTTCACGCTGCTGCGTGAATCGCGCTGGATATTGTTGGTCGCCGGCGCACTGTATTTTACCGTCGCCCTGTATGGCTATGATCCGTCCGACCCGGCCTGGTCGCATAGTGTCAGCGGCGCGCGTACCACCAATCCCGGCGGGGTGCTGGGCGCGTATCTCGCCGATCTGTTGTTTTACCTGTTTGGATTCTCCGCATGGTGGTGGGTGTTGTTCATGCTGCAACGCGTGTGGGCGGGATATCATAATTTGCGCGCCGACAGCATATTCTGCAAGCGGACATTGTGGGTCTCTATCGCCGGATTTGTGGCGTTATTGCTGGCCAGCAGTGCGCTCGAAGCGATTCGTATGTATACGCTGAAAGTCCCGCTGCCGCTGGCACCGGGTGGAATGCTCGGCGCGGTGTTGGGTGAATCGCTGGCCCGCGTGTTTGGCTTTACCGGCGCGACGCTGCTGTTGCTAGCCCTGATTGCCACCAGCTTTAGCGTGTTCAGCGGGTTATCCTGGCTGCGCTTTGTGGATCGTTTGGGTGAGCTGTTGGAGGCCGCTTATCAATGGGCACGCCTCACTTGGCAGACACGCCAGGATAGACGTATCGGCATGCAGGCGACGCATCAACGGGTGGCCGTCGTAGAGGAAGAAAAAAAACGCGCTGTAGAGCACCATCCTATCCACATTGAAATGCCGCTGATGGAAGTGGTCAAATCGGCGCGCGCCGCAGGCGAAAAGCAGGTGCCATTGTTTGCCGATATGCCGGATTCGACTTTGCCGCCGCTGCACTTGCTGGATCAGGCATCACAGCAGGTTGAAGTTGTGTCTGCCGACACGCTGGAATTCACCTCGCGCCTGATCGAGCGCAAGCTGAAAGATTTTGGCGTGGAGGTGAGGGTGGTCGCGGCCTATCCCGGGCCGGTGATCACGCGTTATGAGATCGAACCCGCCGTCGGGGTGAAGGGCAGCCAGATCACCAATCTGGTGAAGGATCTGGCGCGCGCCTTGTCGGTGGTGAGCATCCGCCTGGTCGAAACGATACCCGGCAAGGCATACATGGCCCTGGAGTTGCCCAATCCGAAACGGCAGATGGTGCGTCTGTCCGAGATACTCAGCTCGAAAGTGTATGCCGATATGGACTCGGCGCTGACCATGGCGATGGGCAAGGATATTTCCGGCAAGCCGGTGGTCGCCGATCTGGCCAGGATGCCGCACGTGCTGGTCGCGGGTACCACCGGTTCCGGAAAATCGGTGGCGATCAACGCAATGATCCTGAGCCTGCTGTACAAGGCCACGCCGCAGCAGGTGCGCCTGCTGTTGATCGATCCGAAGATGCTGGAACTGTCGGTGTACGAAGGCATCCCCCACCTGCTCGCGCCGGTGGTGACCGACATGCGCCAGGCCGCATCAGGTTTGAATTGGTGCGTGCAGGAAATGGACCGGCGCTACCGCTTGATGTCCACACTAGGCGTACGCAACATCGTCGGCTACAACCAGAAAATACGCGAAGCCGTGAAAGCCAGAAAGCCGCTCACCAATCCGTTTACGCTCACGCCGGAAAATCCCGAGCCGCTCGAAGAATTACCGCTGATCGTGGTGTTCATCGACGAACTCGCCGACCTGATGATGGTGGTGGGCAAGAAGATCGAAGAGCTGATCGCGCGCCTGGCGCAGAAGGCGCGCGCCTCAGGCATGCATCTGGTGCTGGCCACGCAGCGTCCCTCGGTGGACGTGATCACCGGATTGATCAAGGCCAACGTGCCGACGCGCGTGGCATTCCAGGTGTCGAGCAAGATCGATTCGCGCACGATACTGGATCAGATGGGCGCGGAAGCATTGCTCGGGCAGGGTGACATGCTGTACCTGCCGCCCGGCTCCGGCTATCCGCTACGCGTGCACGGCGCGTTCGTGTCCGACCAGGAAGTGCACCGCATCGCCGAATACCTCAAGTCGCAAGGCGAACCGCAGTACATCGAAGGCGTGCTCAATTCTCTGGATGAGTCATCGGAAGAAGGTGGCGCAGCCGGCGAGAGCCTGGATGCGGAAGCCGATCCGTTATACGACCAGGCGGTGGAGATCGTGCTGAAAAACCGCCGTGCTTCGATCTCGCTGGTGCAACGCCATCTGCGCATCGGCTACAACCGCGCCGCGCGGCTGGTCGAGCAAATGGAAGCGGCAGGCCTGGTCTCGGCGATGCAGAGCAATGGCAATCGCGAAGTGCTTGCACCTGCTCGATCTGAGTAATACATCCTTATCCTCAGATTCACACAGATTTTTCACGCTTAAAATCTGCGACATCCTTTTTTGGGAAACATAATGAAAAATTTTTTCGTTCTACTATTTTTGATGCTGCCATTGGCTGCCCACGCCGGAGCCGTCGAAAAACTCAAAACCTTCATCGCCGCGACACATTCCGCGCAGGCGAATTTCACCCAAGAGGTGCTGGACCAGAACGGCAAGCACATCCAGTCTGCTTCCGGCATCATGCAGTTTCAGCGCCCCGGGAAATTCCGCTGGTCTTACCAGAAGCCTTACGAGCAGCTCATCATTGGCGATGGCGCAAAGTTCTGGTTGTATGACGTGGACCTGAATCAGGTGACGGTGAAAAAACTGGATGCGGCGCTGGGCAGCAGTCCCGCTGCGCTGCTCTCCGGCAGCAACGAGATCGAGCGCGGGTTTTCCTTGGCCGAAGATGGCGGTAAAGACGGCTTGGAATGGCTGCAAGCTACGCCCAAAGGCAAAGGCCCGGATAGCAAAGGTCAAGACAGCAGCTTCAACAAGATACGCATGGCATTCAACGCACAAGCCGAGCTGGTGGTGATGGAGTTGAGCGATATGTTCGGGCACAAGACCGTGCTGCGTTTTTCTGCGATGCAGCGCAATCCGAAATTATCGGAACAACAATTCAAGTTCACGCCGCCGAAGGGTGTGGATGTGCTGAGCGACTAGCACCGCTGCGCTTTATGCAAACCGACAGCCTGTTCGATCCCATCTCTCCTGCGGCACCGCTGGCGGAGCGCCTGCGTCCCAAGCACATCGACGAAGTGATCGGTCAGTCGCATCTGTTGGGCGAGGGCAGGCCATTACGTTTGGCATTCGAATCCGGCAAGTTGCATTCGATGATCCTGTGGGGGCCGCCCGGCGTGGGCAAGACCACGCTGGCGCGATTGATGGCATCGGCCTTCGATGCCGAGTTCGTGCCGCTGTCGGCGGTGTTGTCCGGCGTGAAAGATATTCGCGAGGCCATCGCGCAGGCGCAGCAGGTTCTGCAACAGCGCGGACGGCACACCATCTTGTTTGTGGACGAGGTGCATAGATTCAACAAGTCGCAGCAGGATGCCTTCCTGCCGTTCGTCGAGCAGGGGCTGGTGACCTTCATCGGTGCGACCACCGAAAATCCGTCGTTCGAAGTGAACAACGCCTTGTTGTCGCGCGCGCAGGTGTATGTGCTGCATGTGTTGTCGGCGGAAGAGTTGGGTGTATTGTTCGAGCGTGCAGTGCAAACACTAACCCCCGTTCGCCCTGAGCTTGTCGAAGGGGATAATGGGGCGGCTTCGACAAGCTCAGCCCGAACGGATCATTTAGAGTTTAACGATGATGCGAAGGAACGCATCATCGGTTACGCCGACGGCGATGCGCGCCGCTTGCTCAACGTGCTGGAACAATTACAAACAGCGGCGCAGACAGCCAAAGTCACAAACATCAATGCCGAATTCCTCGACAACACGCTGGCGCAAAGCTTGCGCCGCTTCGACAAGGGCGGCGAGGCGTTCTACGACCAGATCTCCGCGCTGCACAAATCGGTGCGCGGTTCCAATCCCGATGCCGCGCTGTACTGGCTGGTGCGCATGCTGGACGGCGGCGCGGACCCGCGCTATCTGGCGCGGCGCATCGTGCGCATGGCGTGGGAAGACATCGGCTTGGCCGACCCGCGGGCGATACAGATGACCGTGGATGCGGCGCAAACCTATGAGCGGCTCGGTTCGCCGGAAGGCGAGCTGGCCTTGGCGCAGGCGGTGCTGTATCTCGCCGTCGCCGCCAAGTCGAATGCCGGGTACGTCGCGTATAATGCCGCCCGCGCCTTCGTCGCTCAGGATGGTTCGCGCGATGTGCCGCTGCATTTGCGCAACGCGCCGACCAAGTTGATGAAGCAACTCGATTACGGCAAAGACTACCGTTACGCGCACAACGAGGCGGATGGCTATGCGGCGGGCGAGAGTTATTTTCCAGATGACATGCCGGAAGTGAGTTTTTATCAGCCCACCGAGCGCGGACTGGAAGCGAAGATCGCCGAGAAGCTGGCGCATTTGCGCGAGCTGGATGAAAAAGCGAAAAACAAGAATTAGAAAATGTAGGGTGGGTTGAGCGTAGCGATACCCGCCTAACAAAACGGTGGGTTACGGGCTTTGCCCTAACCCACCCTACATGAAGCGGAGATGAGATGTTAGATATTCAGGCATTACGAAATGATTTGGCTGCGGTGGCAGCGCGTTTGGCGATGCGCGGCTTTGTGCTGGACACGGCGAAGTTCGAGCAAATGGAGAGCGAGCGCAAGACTATCCAGATGCGCACTCAAGAGCTGCAAGCCAAGCGCAACAGCTCGTCCAAACTGATCGGTCAAGCGAAGGCCAAGGGTGAAGACACATCGGCGATCATGGCCGAGGTGGCGAATCTGGGCGATGAACTCAAGCAACTTGAAACCAGGCTGGAGCAGATTCAGCATGAGCTGAATGCGTTTCTTTCGGTGATACCCAATACGCCGCACGAGAGCGTGCCGCATGGCAAGTCTGAAACGGATAACGTCGAAATGCGCAAGGTTGGCAATGTTCCGCAATTCGCTTTCGAGGCAAAAGATCACGTCAGTATTGGGGAAGGCTTGGGTGGGCTGGATTTCGAGACGGCTACGAAAATTTCCGGTGCGCGTTTTACCTTCATGCGCGGCCGAGTTGCAAGGCTGCATCGCGCACTTTCCCAGTTTATGCTGGATACACAAACAGAGCAGCATGGCTATATTGAGTGCTATACCCCATATATCGTAAATGAAGAATCTTTGCTTGGGACAGGACAGCTGCCTAAATTTGAAGATGATCTATTTCTGGTGACTCGTTCAGCATTGCTGTATTCAGAAATATTTTCAGATGGGTTTACGAAAGAGAACATAAGAGAGAATTTTTCCAACATTAGCAAAAATTATCTTATCCCAACCTCCGAAGTCACCTTAACTAATACAGTGCGCGACGAAATTGTGCCTCTAGAAAGTCTGCCAATCAAACTCACCGCGCATACACCGTGCTTCCGTTCTGAAGCGGGCTCCTATGGCAAGGACACGCGTGGCATGATACGACAGCACCAATTCGACAAGGTGGAGATGGTGCAGATTGTGCATCCGGAAAAGAGCTATCAAGCGCTGGAAGAGATGGTCGGTCATGCCGAAGCTATCCTGCAAAAGCTGGGGTTGTCTTATCGTGTAGTATCGTTATGTACTGGTGACATGGGCTTTGGTGCGGCCAAGACCTATGATCTGGAAGTCTGGTTGCCAGCGCAGAATACCTACCGCGAAATTTCTTCCATTTCCAACTGCGAGGCGTTTCAGGCGCGGCGCATGCAGGCGCGTTTCCGCAATGCGCAGGGCAAGCCGGAACTGTTGCACACCTTGAATGGCTCCGGTCTGGCAGTGGGCCGTACTCTCGTTGCGGTTTTAGAGAACTACCAACAAGCTGACGGCAGCGTGGTGGTTCCAGAAGTGCTGCGTCCTTACATGGGTAAGGTGGAAAAACTTACTCCCTGCTAAGGCAACAAGCGCATCGGCGTCACCAGCCGATATGAAACTTCCTCCGGCACGGCTGCGGGTTGGTTGGGTTCCAGCCGCTTGAGCATGTCATAGTAGTTGCGTATGCTTTCCACCAGAATCACCGCCTCGCCACCGCGCGCATAACCGTGTTTCAGTGTGGTGTAATAAATTGGCCGGTTCAGCATCGGCATCCATTTTTTTACGTCTGACCAATGGTCCGGGTTCAATCCGGCGCGGCCCGTCAGAATGCGCGCATCTTCCAGGTGGCTGGCGCCCTGATTGTAGGCGGCCAGCGCCAGCCAGGTGCGATCGGGTTCCGGGATGCGCCTCGGCATTTGCTCCTTGAGGATCCGCAAATATTTCGCGCCGGCGAGGGTGCTTTCGCGCGCATCCAGACGATTGCTCACATCCATCTCGTCTGCGGTATCCCCGGTCAACATCATCATGCCGCGTACATTGGTGTACGAGGTGGCGAGCGGATTCCACTGCGATTCCTGATAAGCCAGCGCCGCCAGCAATCGCCAGTCCATCCCGGTCAGCGTGGCGGCCTCTTCGAAAATTCTGCGGTAACGCGGCAGGACGGTATTGATGCCGGTGATGAAGGCGGCAGCATCCATCTTGCGCAACCGGTTGTTGTGACCGTAGTAGCGATCCAGCATGCGTTTCAGCGTGCCGTTTTGCTCGATATCGGCGAAAAAAACTTTGATTTGTTCGAGCAAATCGGGATCGGCGTCCTCGGGGAATCCCCAGGCGAGTTTGGAAGGCGGGGCAATATCAAGGTAGGCGACCAGGTTGGGGTGGTAGTTGCGTGCATCGGCAAGCTGCAGCTCATTGGCAGCCGCGCAATCCAGCGTGCCTTCGCTAACCTCGGCCAACAGGTCTTGCGTGGTGAGATCGCGGTGAGCCTGCCATTGCAACGAAGGCAAATTTGTCAATGCCTCGCGCAGTGCCACCTCATGAGCCGATCCCGCCACCACCGCCAATTGCCTGCCTATCAGGGCATCCAGTTTTTTGATGGGAGGCTTGTCGCCATTGCATATCACCAGTTCGCGCACGCTCTGGTAGCTGGGGCCAAAGCGCAGCGCGGCAGGATTGTCCACGCTACGCAGCGGAACGGCAGCGAGATGTGCTTGATGGTTGCGTAATGCGGCAAGGACTTCGTTTTGTGGCAGCGGAATCATTTCGAGCGTGGCATGCAATTGTTCGGCGAGCAATCGCGCCAATTCGTGCTCAAATTCCGCCTCCGGGCCTTGTGCGGCTTCAGGAACTACCACCAGCAGCTTGCCGGCATTCCATGGCGCAATCTGTTGATCGCAGGCGGCCAGCAACAGGCATAAGCTGGCTAAAAGTGTTTTCGAACATCGTGTGGGGTTCCGCATGTGAACATTCTGCACGAAATTGGAGCTTGCTGGTAGAATGCGCGCCGCTGTTTGTCGACGCACCCGGAGAGGTGGCAGAGTGGTCGAATGTACCTGACTCGAAATCAGGCGTAGCGTTTACGCTACCGTGGGTTCGAATCCCACCCTCTCCGCCAGTTTTGGTATTCAAAGAAGTTTAGTAATATTCAATAATATCTATAAAATGTAGTAAATAAGCGGCTTTCAGGCTTGTTTATCGTCCAAATAGGTTCGTGGTATTTTGCTGGCATCCCATCAAAAAGTGTGGTAACTTTTGTGGTAACTTATTTCCCAATAAATAAAGTTACCACATTAGGGGGTTTACCATGCCACTATCAGACGCTGAGTGCCGTAATGCCACAAGCGAAGGCCGTGCGATTCGCAAGCTCCATGATGGCGATGGTCTTTACTTGTGGGTATATGACGATGGCCGCAAGTATTGGCGGTTACGCTACCGACTTGGCGACAAAGAAAAATCGCTTTCTCTTGGGGTGTACCCCACCATAGGTTTAAGCAAAGCAAGCAAGAGCGCACAAGCTGAACGTGACAAACTAGCAAGCGACCTTGACCCCTCAGCCGAACGTCGCACCAAAAAACTGCGCGACAAATTATCTACGGCCAATTCATTCGAGGCCGTTGCGCGTGAGTGGTACAGTAAGCAACTGCATACATGGGTGGCACACCATGCCGATGATGTGTTGCGCCGCCTTGAGAAAAATATCTTCCCGTATATCGGCAAACAAACCATTGGTGAGATTGAAGCCCCTGAACTGTTGTATGCGGTGCGAGTGATTGAAAAGCGCGGCTCTTATGATCTGGCACACCGTGTACTGCAAGTGTGCGGCCAAGTATTTCGATATGGCGTGGCGACCGGGCGCTGCAAGCGCGACCCATCCCCTGATCTACGTGGTGCACTCACACCGCACAAAAAGAAGAATCAAGCTGCCGTCAGCCCCGAAGAATTGCCTGCCTTGATGCGCGCGATAATCACTTATGACGAAATCGGTGACAAGCAGACGCGGCTTGCTCTGCAACTGTTGGCTCTGACCTTTGTGCGTACCAACGAACTGATCGGCGCGCTGTGGTCGGAGTTTGATCTTGAGAACGGACTTTGGTTGGTGCCAGCCGAGCGCATGAAAATGCGCACGGCACATGTCGTCCCCCTATCTGACCAAGCCTTAGTCATTCTCGACGAACTTAAAATCATTGCAGCAGACAGCCGTTTCCTGTTGCCGGGACGCAACCCTGATAAGCCAATCAGTAATAACACCATGTTGTTCGCACTGTATCGTTTGGGCTATAAGGGCAAGATGACCGGGCACGGTTTTCGTGCGGTGGCCTCCACCATGCTCAACGAAACGGGATTCAGGTCTGATGTGATCGAGCGCCAGCTTGCACACTGCGAACGCAACGAAATACGAGGCGCATACAACCGAGCCGAATATCTGCCAGAGCGCAAGACGATGATGGAATGGTGGGCGAATTATTTGGATGGGCTGGCCCATGGCGCAAAAGTGATTCCTTTGCTGAAGAGGAAAAGGCATTAACTCAGATCGAGTGCAGAGTACACACTCTCTACTTCATTCAAGACTCTCAATAAATCTAAATGACCCAGCGAATTAAAAACAAGTCTGAGTTACCCGCATGGTTTAGCTTGGAAAAATATCAGCTGGCAGAGGCCTTGGATGCTGCCGGGTGGTATGTGCAGCTATCCATCCGGGCGCGCTGCTTGGAGTATTTATCTCAAGGTGACGATATTTCCGAAATCCTTCACCTCGTCCACGACGCGCCCGTCATAGACGTCACTAAACACAACCTATTGAGCTTTCATTTCCACAGCGGAATGTTTTACGAACAACCCGTCATTGAGCAATCCATGCGTGGAGTACACTCACTGACTGTCCATGAACTCTACATGGCTGGAATCAATATTGAAGAAAGCAAACGTGCTCAGGCAAAGGTATTTTTTGATGAAATATTTTGTGCGCCGGAAAGCCCAAGGGAACCGCCGCTAATTAATGGCGAAGAGATGGCGTTCCTCTATGAGCCGGTACATCGAGTTTCAAGTAACCCACCTGATAACGCCCTGCTTGGCATTAACCTGTTGCTTCCAGACAAGGAGCTGATTAAACAATTCAAAACTTCTTTGCCTATGCTGCGCAAAGAATGCGGTGCAGCACTTTTTTCAGCCAAGTGGCGCAAGCCAGATTTTGCGGAATGGGTAAGGCTGGGCGTGCTGCCCTATCTGGACTTAATGATTTTTGAAAAAGAGACTGGTGCAGAAATTCTCAATAAGGTTTTGGAAGAAACAATCTTTTCCAGTTATGAAGGGAGCGAAGACAGAGTCAGAAAAACAACAGCACCCAAGGCGGAAAAATTAATTTCAATAGAGTTACTTGCCATTTTATATGCTCAGGCCATACGTGAACAAGGAGAGGCATCCGCTGGTTAGGTAAAACCGTTTCCCGGAAGACTATCGCTGTTATTCCATGCCTCGATTATCGCTTCGAGGTTCTCTAACATACCTTCATGTTTAACCACTACCCGAAAGGTACATAACATGGATGTAATCTTAAGACTCCCCGCCGTTAAATCCCGCACCGGTTTAAGCCGCAGCAGCATTTATGCCAAGGTTCGCACAGGTGAATTTCCCAAACCAATTTCCATTGGCATTCGATCTATTGGCTGGATGGAAAGCGAAATCCAGCATTGATGTTGGCGCAACGAAGCCCGCTAGGCGGGCTTCGTTACTTCAATTTTCTACCGAAGGGAGCAATCACGATGTTCAAGAAAGTTTTCACTGCATTCATTGTTATTGCCTTTCTGCTTTCCATATCTGGCTGCATTTCTACCTTAGCTGATGCTCGCGCAGCGAAAGGTTCAGGAGTATCGAGAACATACTCGGCAACTCAAGAAGTTGTTTGGAAGGCTGTGCCATCAGTTTTAGCGGATCTCGATCTTCAGTTTGTTAGTGAGAACAAAAAGGAAGGATATATTCTGGCGCAGCATGCTGGCGTGCCATTTGTTAGCTATGAGTCAAATGTGGCTATCTTCATCGAATCCGCAGGTGGTGTAACAAAGACTCGGGTAGAAGTAGTCTCAAAACATATAGATTCAACACAAATATTCGGGTCAGGCTGGGGGAATGACATCCTCCCGCCAATCATCAGTTTTTGGACTTCCCGGATTTTCGTAGATGTTTTTATCTTCCGGCTGGAAACTTCTCCAATGCCATCGGACTCAACTGAACCGCCACCGGCAACTTGTATCTAATTGCATGTAATTGTGATCTGTGTAAACATGAAATCCCATATGAATTAACTTCTGGAGGCCATCATGAAATGCAATGTCGGCGGAATTGATCGTACTGGTCGCATCGTGCTTGGAGTAGTGTTGCTGATTGTAGGGTTGGTGACCCCTATCGAGTTGACGTGGCGGATAGTGGCGCTGGTCGTTGCGGGCATCGCGCTGGTAACCGCGACTGTGCGCTTCTGCCCTGCAAACGCGATTTTTGGAATCAATACCTGCGAAAGCGAGGAAAAGAAGTAGAAGCAGTTTTGTCTGCACTGGATGAACGGATCGAGTTCTCATCGTTGGTTTATTGCGACGAACAAAGTGCGGATGCTTCGATGATTACCGTCCGCAAGAGAATTGATCGTGGCCATAGAGGTCATGGTTTTGTGCGGAGTTTTACAGTTTTTCTTTCGTTTATTATTACCCCCAGGAATTGGGGAAAGGGTTGTTGCGTGTCTTCAAGCAGGATCGTGCACAGCCCGGCAAGGACTTCTTAGTCACTCATGGACCCCGTCCGTCTCTGCCTCCGCCTAGCCCGCTACGCCTAGTGGCATAACTTGGCGCATATATAAAAAACAGGCTGTGTAGCTTAAGCCGTGATACGGCATTGCGCGGACTGCTTGAATGACACCCTTCCGCCAGATGCTGTATTCAGAGCCAGATACAGTATGCAAAGAAGAAGCACTGCTAGATAAAATATAATCCACGAAATCCTGGCCTACAGTGCGATGACACTGTGCTGCAGTTCGCGCTTTATCCCCGTGTGAGGGTTACTTCAGGATACAATTCCCGCATTGATCATTTACCGCATACGCTTTCTGCAGAGGAGTCGTCGTGGCACCCAAAAAAGCTACCAGGAAGATCAAGGAAGCGCCAATACCCGCCGCAGTTGCAACGCAGCAAGCAGCCGCGCCAGGTTTTCCCATCCCGGGTTTTCCGATCGTCGGCATCGGCGCTTCTGCCGGCGGGCTGGAGGCGTTCGAGCAATTCTTCCGCAAGGTGCTGCCCGGCAGCGGCATGGCCTTCGTGCTGGTTTCGCATCTCGATCCCAGCCACGCCAGCATACTCACCGAAATCCTGCAGCGCTCCACCAAGATGCCGGTGGTCGAGGCGCAGGATCAGATGAAGGTGGAACCCAACTGTGTCTACGCGATTCCGCCCAACCGCGACATGGCGATCTTCCACGGCGTGCTGCAACTGAGCGTGCCGGATCAACCGCGTGGGCAGCGCATGCCGATCGACGCCTTCCTGCGTTCGCTTGCTGAGGATCAGGGCGAACGGGCCATCGGCATCATCCTCTCCGGCACCGGCACCGACGGCACGCTGGGCTTGCGCGCGATACTCGGCGCGGGCGGTGTCTCGCTGGTGCAGGAACCAGCCTCGGCGAAATACGACGGCATGCCCACCAGTGCGATCAGCGCCGGCTATGCGACCCATATCCTGCCGGTGGATAAAATGCCGGAAGTGTTGCTGTCCGGCGTGCGTGTCCTGAACCAGCCGCCGCTCGCTCCGCCAGCCGCAACCAGCGGCCTGAACCGCATCCTGATGCAGTTGCGCAGCGTCACCGGCCACGATTTTTCACTATACAAGAAGAGCACCATCGGCCGCCGCATCGAGCGGCGCATGGCGATGCACAACATCGAGGACAAGGAGGTGTATGCGCGCTACCTCAAGGAGCATCCGCCCGAGGTGCATTTGTTGTTCAAGGAACTGCTGATCAACGTCACCAATTTTTTCCGCGATGCGGAAGCCTACGCGGTGCTGAAGCAGGATGTGCTACCGCAACTGTTCAAGGACAAGCCCGAGGACTATGTGTTCCGCGTCTGGGTGGCGGACTGCGCCAGCGGCGAGGAGGCTTTTTCCATCGCGATCCTGCTGCGCGAAGTCATGGACGAGGCCCATCAGGAATTCAAGATACTGCTGTACGCCACCGACCTCGACGATGACGCGATCGCCGTGGCGCGCGCCGGATTCTATCCGCCCAACATCGCCCAGGATGTCGATCCGGAACGGCTGCGCCGCTACTTCATCAAGGAGGACACCGGCTACCGCGTGAAGAAAAACATCCGCGAGATGGTGGTGTTCGCCACCCAGAACGTGATCAAGGATCCGCCGTTCACCAGGCTCGACCTGCTCAGCTGCCGCAACCTGATGATCTATCTGGAGCCGGAAATCCAGAATCGTTTGATCCCGGCTTTTCACTACGCGCTCAAGCCGGGCGGCGTGCTGTTCCTCTCCCCTTCGGAGAGCATCACCAGCCACACCGAGCTGTTCAAGCCGCTCAACCGCAAATGGAAATTCTACCAGGCCATTGGCAACATCGCTTCCACCCGCGCGGTGATGGGCGGCGGGCTGGTATGGACCAAAGACCCCAACGCGCAAGGAATGGATGAAGTGATAAAAAAGATCAAGGAACCCGATTTTGCCGAACTGACCAAACGCGCGCTGTTGCAGACTTATGCGCCCGCCTCGGTAGTGACCGACATAAAAGGTAATATTCGTTTCGTGCATGGCGACACCGGCAAATACCTGCGCGCGGCGCCCGGCCAGGCGACGCTCAACGTGATCGAGATGGCGCGCGAGGGACTGCAACTGGAATTGCGCGCCGCGCTGCTGCTCGCCGCCGCCGGTTCGGAATCCTCAGCCCCGGAATCTGCCGATAAGGCTGCGGCGTTCCACAGCCGCGAGGTATCGGTCAAGACCAACGGCCATTTCCAGCTGGTGAATCTCAACGTGCGCCCGCTAGCCGCGCCGGACAGCGGCGAAAAATTGCTGCTGGTGAGTTTTCAGGACGTAGCCCATCCGGCACCCGGCCTGAGCAAGGGTAACAAGCCCAAGGGTGGCAAACCGGAGCGCGGCCAGGGCGAAGCGGGGCCACAACAGCACATGGAAGAACTGCAACGCGAGCTGGCTTACACCCGGGAGAACCTGCAGGCCACGATCGAGGAGCAACAGGCTTCCAATGAGGAACTCAAATCCACCAACGAGGAATTGCAATCGACCAACGAAGAGCTGCAATCCACCAATGAAGAACTGGAGACCTCAAAGGAAGAACTGCAATCGCTGAATGAAGAGCTGGTCACGGTGAATGCCGAACTGCAAGCCAAGATCGAGCAACTGGCCGGGATGCAGAACGACATGAAGAACCTGCTCGACAACATCAACATCGGCACGATCTTCCTCGATCAGCATCTGCTCATCCGTCGCTACACCCGCGATGCGGCGCTGGTCTATCGCTTGGTCGCCTCGGACATAGGACGTCCGCTGAGCGACATCAAGTCGGATATCGAAGGCGTCGATCTGCTGGACCATGCACAGACCGTGCTCGACAAGCTGGTGCCGTGGGAACGCGAAGTACGTGCCGTTGGCGGGGCATGGTATCTGGTGCGCATCCAGCCCTACCGCACGCTGGACAATGTGATCGACGGCGTGGTGCTGACCTTCTCCGACATCAGCCAGCGCATCAAGGCCGAGGCAGCGGCGCAGAGCGCGCGGGAGTTGTCCGAAAACATCGTCGCTACGGTGCGCGAGCCGCTGGTCGTGCTGGATGCTTCCTTGAAAGTGGTTTCCGTCAACCGTTCGTTTTACCAAAACTTTCGCGTCACGCCGGAAGATACCATTGGCCGCCAGATTTATGAATTGGGCAACCGCCAGTGGGACATCCCCAAATTGCGCGAACTGCTGGATAATATTCTGCCGCGCAACCAGGTTATGGAAGACTTCGCGATCGAGCATGAATTCCCCGCGATCGGCAAGCGCAAGATGCTGCTCAACGCGAGACGCATTGTCGGCAAGAGCGGCGACACGCAATTGATCCTGCTGGTGATAGAAGATGTGACAGAGTAGGTTTGAAGTTCGCGTAACGGCAAGGAGGCATTATGAGCAAGAAGCCGAACCAGACCAAGCAGCCGAACAAACCGAACCCGCTGCGCAAGAAAGCCGAAGTGCAGCTTGCTGATGCGCCACAAGCTGAAGCCCCGGCCCGCTCCGCCGAGGAGCTGTTGCATGAACTCCAGGTGCATCAGGTCGAGCTGGAGATGCAGAACGAGGAGTTGCGGCGGGCGCAGCTCATCATCGAAGAGTCCCGCGACCGCTATGTAGATCTTTATGATTTCGCCCCCGTCAGTTATCTCACCCTCACCCATGAAGCGCTGATCGCCGAAGTGAATCTCACCGGTGCAGCGCTGCTGGGAGAGGAGCGCAACAAACTGATCAATCGCCGTTTTTCACAGTTCGTCGCGCCGCAGGACAGAGACCGCTTTCACCGCTATTTCATGTTCGCTGCGCAACACGGTGATCGGCAGTATTGCGAATTGGCACTCGTGCGCGGCGACGGCGCGGTGTTTCATGCCCGGCTGGACTGCCTGCACATGAGGGCTGGCAGCGGCGATTCCCTGGTGCGCATCGCCTTCGCCGACATCACCGAGCGCAAGCATGCCGAAGAGGAGCTGCGTATCGCTGCGATCGCCTTCGAATCGCAGCAAGGGATGATCGTGACCGACCCTGCGGGTGTCATCCTGCGGGTCAACCAGGCCTTCACTCGACTCACCGGTTACAGCGCAATGGAGGCGGTCGGGCAGACTCCGGCGATGCTGCAATCCGAACGGCAGGACAAGGATTTCTACCGGCGCATGTGGGAATCATTGCAACAAAAACGCTACTGGCAAGGCGAGATATGGAACAAGCGCAAAGACGGCAAGATATACGCCGAGTGGCTGACCATCTCCGCCGTCGCCGCCCCCGACGGAAATGTCAGCCATTACGTCGGCACCTTTTCCGAGATCACCGAGAACAAGGAAGCCGAGGCCGAGATACATCGCCTGGCTTACTATGACGAGCTCACCCGCCTGCCTAACCGCCGTTTGCTGCTTGACCGCCTGGAGCAGGCGCTGGCTTTCAGCAAACGTCACCTGCGTTACGGTGCGATCCTGTTTATGGACATGGATAATTTCAAGACACTCAATGACACGCGCGGTCACGATATCGGCGACCTGCTGCTGATCATGATAGCGCAGCGCCTGCATGCCGCGGTGCGCGAGGGTGACAGCATCGCGCGGTTCGGCGGCGACGAGTTTGTGATCTTGCTGGAAGAATTGAGCGAGGATGTTTCAGAAGCAATCATTCAGGTCGGGCAGGTGGGCGAGAAAGTGCAGGAGATCATCGCTGCGCCATTTATGCTCAAGGACATGGAATTCAACTGCACGACCAGTATCGGGGCCTGTCTGTTTGGCAGCCATGAAGAGTCGGTCGATGACCTGCTCAGACATGCCGATCTCGCCATGTACCAGGCCAAGAAGAGCGGGGGCAACAATTTGCGCTTTTACGATCCCGCGATGCAGGCCACGCTGGACGAACGCACCGCGATAGAAAACGATTTGCGCCAGGCGCTGGCCAAACGGCAATTCCGCCTCTACTATCAAATTCAGGTTACCAGTACGCGCCACGTCATCGGTGCCGAAACCTTGCTGCGCTGGGAACATCCTATACACGGCCTGATTTCGCCGCTGCAGTTCATTCCCCTGGCGGAAGAGACCGGCCTGATCGTACCGATAGGATTGTGGGTTTTGCATACGGCCTGCGCGCAGATCAAAGACTGGTCTGAGCAGCCCGCCACCCGTTATTTGCAGCTCGCCGTCAATGTCAGCCCGCGCCAGTTCCGTCAGCCGGATTTTGTCGAACAGATACAACAGGCACTTGCAGCATCCGGCATTGATCCTACACGTCTGAAACTCGAGTTGACCGAAGGCCTGGTGCTCGACAACGTCAGCGATACCATCGCCAAGATGCTGGCGATCAAAGCACTGGGTGTCGGATTTTCGATGGACGACTTCGGCACCGGTTATTCATCGCTCTCCTATCTCAAGCGACTGCCGCTGGATCAGTTGAAGATCGATAAATCCTTCGTCGAGGATATTTCCACCGACCCCAACGATGTTGTGATCATCCAGACCATCATCGGCATGGCGCATAACCTGTCCTTGAATGTCATAGCCGAGGGCGTGGAAACCGAGACGCAACTTGAACTGCTCAATCACTACGGCTGCCGAGCTTACCAGGGCTTTCTGTTCAGCAAGCCGGTGCCGGCGAAAGAATTCGAGAAATTGCTGGTTCAATTCGTCTGACCCATCCTGTTCCGTCCCACGCGCAGCCGTTAGGGCCTGCCAGAACATCACATGGCCTCGCTTTCGGTATGGGTGGAGTCCCGTGAATGAGCGGAGTCGCGTGAGTGTGCAGGTTCTGGCGAATGTAATGAGTCTTTGCCAGAGCCGGTGTTTTTAGAAACCTCTGGCTTGATGTGATCGGCCAGACCAGTGAGCACGCCGGCAGCAATTTTGCGCATAAAATCGGCAGTATTTTTCGCGAGATGCAAGCCAACCCCGGCCTGAGCACGCCCTGCCGCGCCGATCTGGCGAGCAAAAACCAACAGCGTTTCTTCCAGCTGCTCACCGACAGCAGTACCATGGGTACGGGTGTGCGCCGTCAGGTCATGCAAGATTTCTCCCGCTGCATCCTTGGCAGCGGAGGCGGAGCTCTGCAAGGTTTGCAGAAACATATCCTCGAGGCTTGCCAGGTCTGCGCGCGCCCGCTTAAGGTCTTCGCTGGAATATTTTTGCGCCCGGCTCGCCGCTTCTTCCACTGCGAGCATGGCGGCCTCGGCAAATTGCGCCAGCGCTACATCGAGGCCGGTAACAGCCTGTTTGAGGTGTTCACGCGCGATGCCGGTCTGTGCGGACGAATGTTGCAACTCTTTCTGCACACCAGCCCGTGCGCCGCGCAATACGGCACTCGCAGTTTGCCGCACGGATTTGATGTCGAGCGAACGCGCCCTGATTATTTCCAAAGTAAGTTTCCTCACTTTTTCCTGCACATCGTGCCCCTGCTCGACGGCGTTGCGTACTTCTGCTTCGAGGGTACTGGTATCGTTACTGGTTTCATTTTTCATGATGGCTCTCCTAAAAGTTAATGAATCTATTACTTAACGCGCAACGGCTCCCGTGGTTTCAAGCTGCTACTGATCCCACGGCAGGAAGCGCAACTTACCCCTGCTCCAACAAATTACTTATTAAAATTCATCAAGCAAACCTCCTCAAAGCACCGCATGCCACAGCGTAGAACAGCACAGCCAGCAGAATCACCGCAGCAAAGCCCAGATGGATCGCCAGCAGCGTGGCGAGCACCGCGCCCACCACTGAGGCGAAGCCGTTGATCGCCCAAGCCCAGGGAATGGCTTGCTCTGCGGTGTTCGCCAAGCGCATCATGCCGGTAGGGAAAGGCACGCCCATGCACATCGCCAGCGGCGCGATCAGTGCGACGGAGATGATTATTTTTGCTGCATCGGGTAAATGGATCAGCGCCTGGAACAGGTTCGGCAAAGTGGCGAGATAGAATAGCGACAATGTCCCCATCGCGATCACCGCCAGCGTGACTTTATTCGCCGTCTGCCAGCGCGCGTTTTGACTATGTCCAGTCAGCCAGCTACCCACAGAGGCGAATACCAGGAATGCGCACAGCACGACCGCCACCGCGTACAGCGGGTGGGCCAGGAACAGCACGAATTTCTGGATGAAGGCGATCTCCATGAACATGAATGCAAACCCGATCGCGAGAAAATACAAGGCGACCGGCGCGCTCGGCAAGGTGCGTCGGCAACGCGACAACGCCAGCGGGGCGAGGATAAGCAGTGCGCTTGCTGCAATCGCCTGCACCAGCGTCGCGACCAGCAGCGGGTAGCTCCAGTCGAACAGCGCCATGCCTCCTTGCTCGCGCAGTGCGAATAATTCAACTGCTGAATTCCATTTGAAGAAGCGGAAAAAATGCGGCTGGTCGTCGCTCGCCGGTTCGATGTAAAACTTGTACTGGTCGATGAAATCTTGCCGCTGCGGACTCAGCAGCGCTACGGCTCCTTCAAAGAAATAGGGCTGAGACAAAATGTTGAAACGGTTTGCCTCGTCGGCGCGCATGCCGGGGTAATAGGCCAGATCGAAAGAACGCGTGCTGCTAAACTCCCTGATCGCCGCGATTTCGCTCGCGGTGAAAGCGCTGTTCTTCACCAGCAGCGTGACGGTCTTCCAGCCGCGTATCATCGCCAGCCTTGCTGATGGATTGGGTGCGCCGCTGCGCTCCAGTGCGGATACTGCCGTGGCGAACAGCTTCAGCGCATCGCGCGGCGGCAACGTGAGCCAGCGCGTGATAGCGAGCATGCCGCCCGGCGTAAGGCGGCTCAAGTTTGTCTGGAATGCTTCCACCGTATACAGATAATTTTCGCTCAGGCCATACAGCCCGGCCGAGGCGGTGCCGAATGAATCCAGCAGCGCCACCTGGATCAGGTCATAGCGCGTATCGCTGGCGTTAACGAAGTCACGCGCCTCGGCCTGATACACATGCACATCTGGCCGGCTGTAAAGATTGCCGGCATAGTCATTGAAGCGATGTTGCACCAGATCGATGACATTGCGATCGAGTTCCACCGCATCGACCTCGGCACTGCGATGGTATAGCGCCTGCAATACATCGCTGCCTGCACCAGCGCCCAGCACCAGCACATGGGGACGCTCGAATAGATGATAAGGCAGCGCCGAAGTGAGTTGATCAAGATAAGCCAGCGGCGCAAGATTGCCATCGAATCTGGTCAGTGCAGACGGACCGTTTCCGTCCACGAACACGCCCAACTGCGGCGGTGGCTCGCTCGTCGCATTGAGGCTCATCCCCGGCGCATCGCGTAGCGGCACGCGGGTGTTTTCCACCACGGTGATCTGCCCCAACGGGCTGCTGCGTTTCTCGACTACCCGCGCACCGGCGATGTTCAGCGCCTGGCTCAAATCCTTGTAAGGGGATAGATGCACTGGTATCTCTGGCAGCGCCACAGTCGCCAGCACAGCCATCACTAGAAATAATTCCATCAGCCATTTCGGCCGCATCTTCAGCTCGACGACGGCGATCGCGGCAGCCAGCAACGCTAGTGCCGCGAGGGCGGTCAACACCTGGTGCGGCGGCACGAGGAACAACACGCCGATGACGCCCAAGCTACCCAACCCTGCACCGAGGATGTCGCAGGCGTAGATGCGCGATGACTGCTTGCCGAAGTGCGCAAATACCAGACCGATGCCCAGCCCGCCGCAGAAGAACGGCAACATCATCAACAGATAAATGGCGAACAGTTTGGCCGGCTGGGTGTTGTCCCACAGCAGCTCGAGCGGATTGAACGGAATTTGTTGCGCGAGCAGGAACGCCGCTGGCATCAGCACAGCCAATGCCACCGCGGCGATCACATACACCGCGCCGAAGTGCGGCGAGATTTTTTCTTTTAGCAGCATCTCCTTCATCAAGGTCAGGGCCGTGCCGCTCGCCCCGTAGCCCAGCATCGCCGCGCTGATGATCATGTAGGCGAAGTGATGCCACAGCACGATGCTGAACAGACGCGTCAGCAGCACCTCGTACGCCAGCACGCAGGCAGAGAGCAAGCCGATAGCGATGAATGGCGGACGTGACATCATTAATGCCCGCCGGTAAGCGGAACGAAGCGCACCGGTAAAATCTGGCGGGTGGTCACCGAACCGTCTGGCTGTTTCTCCACCACCATCAGGTACTGAGTCATGAATTGCGTGCCGAGCGGGATCACGATGCGGCCACCTATCTTCAGTTGCTTGAGCAGCGGCGGCGGCACATGGCTGGCGGCAGCCGTCACGATGATCGCGTCGAACGGTGCGGCTTCCGGCCAGCCATAATAGCCATCGCCCACTCTTGTTTGCACGTTGCGGTAACCGAGCGATATCAGCCGCTCGCCCGCCTCTTTTCCCAGCGGTTCGATGATCTCGATGCTGTAAACCGAGCCGGCTATTTCCGCCAGAATGGCCGCCTGGTAACCGGAGCCGGTGCCGATCTCGAGTATCCTGTCGCCAGCCTTGACCTGCATCAGATCGGTCATCAGCGCGACGATGAAAGGCTGCGAGATCGTCTGCCCGTAGCCGATCGGCAGGGGGCGGTTGAGGTAGGCAGCCGGGGCCAGCGCGTCAGGAACAAAACGATGACGCTCCACTTTTTTCATCGCCACGATGACGTTTGGGCTGAGCGCGGAAACGCCGCTGTACGAGGAGGTTGTATTTGCATCGGCCAGCACTTCTTCCACCATTTTGTGGCGCGCGACATCGAATCCTTCGCCGTGCGACGGAAAGGCAAAACAGAAAAAAAGGAATGCGCCCAGCGCGAAATAGCGTTTCATGAGTTGCTCCATGTAGCTTGTGTTCGCTACGTTGGGCACAGCCTTCGGCTTTTGCCCAACATATATTTATCTCCTATTCACTTCCAAATCTTCTTGAAGTTCCAGCCTTGCTTGGCGCCGACCGCGCGTAGCTGCTCATACAATTCCCGCTCTTCGCGGCTAAGCTTTTCCGGCACATGCACAGAAATACGCAGATACATTTCGCCATGGCGCCCGCTGCCGAATTCCGGCAGGCCTTTTCCTTTGAGGCGCAACACCGCATCGGGCTGGGTGCCGGGCGGGATCGTCACGCTGGCCGAGCCATCCAGCGTCGGCACTTGCAGCGTGGCGCCGAGCACCGCATCAGTCAGCGGGATGGTTTCCTGGCGCAGCAGGTCGGCTCCGGCGCGCTCGAACCGCGGGTCGTCTTTAGTGCGCACCACGACGAACAGATCCCCGGTCACGCCGCCCGCGTCCGGACTCGGCATGCCCTTGCCGGGAATGCGCAGCACCATTCCTTCTTCGACCCCTACCGGGATCTTCACAGTCAGGTCTTCTTCTATTTCCACTGCGCCGCTGCCGCGGCATTTCGGGCAAGGATGTTCGATGCTGCTGCCGTGCCCATGGCAGGCGGGGCAGGTGCTGATCTGCTGGATCAGGATATGGCCTTTATCTTTCTGGCTACTGCGGGTGATGCGTCCGGTGCCTTTACATGTATCGCATGGTTTCGGTGCGGCACCTCCCTCGCCGCCGGTGCCGTGGCATGCCGGGCAAGAGGTCGGATGGCTCAAGCGGACTTTTTCCTCGCCTCCGCTGGCGACCCGTTCCAGCGGGATGGACAACTCCACCTCGATGTTCGCGCCGCGCGCCGGCCCCTTGCGGCGGCGATGAAAGAATCCCTCGAATGGACTGCCGCCGCCAAAATCAAAGTTGAGTCCGCCAAAAATATCGTCGAAATTGATACCGCCGAACAAGTCTTCCTGGCTGAATCCAGCCACGCCGGCAAATCCGCGTGCATCGTATTCGGCGCGTTTTTTCGGATCGGACAGAATGGCGTAAGCCTCGGCGATTTCCTTGAAACGCTCTTCGGCACCCGGCTCCTTGTTGCGGTCGGGGTGATGTTTCATCGCGAGGTTGCGGAAAGCGTCCTTGATCGCCTTCTGCTCGGCATCCTTGGCGACGCCGAGCACCTCGTAGTAATCGCGTTGGGTAGCAACCAATGGCTCACCTCTAATTCATAACTCAGCAAGAATGAAGTAGAAAAAATCAATCTGATTTTTTCTTCTCGCTCGATTTCCCACCGGGCTGCTTTGCAAACGACTGCCTGATCTTGGTTAACTCGGCCAAGCGCTCTGCTACGCCGCGATTGACGCTGCCCTCGGAATAAACACCATTGGCATCGGCTTCACCGGCCGGCAAACCAGTCAGGATCGCGATGGCCTGGTCGACATTTTCCACGGCGTAGATATTGAATCTTCCAGCTTTGGCTGCCGCCACCACATCGTGGCGCAACATCAAATGTTTGATGTTGGCAGCGGGGATCAGCACGCCCTGCTCGCCGTTCAAGCCGCGCGCTGTGCAGATGTCGAAGAAGCCTTCGATCTTTTCGTTGACCGCACCGATCGCCTGCGCCTGGCCTAACTGATTCACCGACCCGGTGATCGCCAGCGACTGCTTGACCGGCGCATTCGCCAGATTGGAAAGCAGCGCGCACAACTCAGCCAGCGATGCGCTGTCGCCTTCGACCAACCCATAGGACTGTTCGAACACCAGGCTGGCGGAAAGCGCCAGCGGCTGGTTGCGCGCATAACGCGCGGCAAGAAAAGAGGAAAGGATCAGCACGCCCTTGGAGTGGATCGCGCCGGACAATTTCACCTCACGCTCGATGTTGACCAGTTCGCCTTCGCCCAACCTTGTGGTGGCAGTGATCCGGGTCGGCTGGGCAAAAGCAAAATTGCCCAGATCGATCACCGAGAGTCCGTTGACCTGTCCTGTCACCGTTCCCTGAGTATCTATCATCAACGTATCGCGCAGGATTGCTTCATACAGCCTGTCTCTCAACCTGTCCTGCCGCCGGATCTGTGCATCGATCGCCCGCTGCACATCGGCGGTATCCACCGCAGCATGGCTCGCCTCGCGTGCCCAGTAATCGGATTCGCGCAGCAGATCGGCGACGCTGTGCATATGAGTGGACAGTCTTTCTGCATCACCGACCAGGCGCGCGCTGTGTTCGATCACCCTGGCCACCGCGTTGCGGTCGAACGGCAACAGCGCTTCCTTGCGGGTCAGCGTCGCAACCAGCCGTGCGTAGAGCAGATGGGTGCCGGCATTGCGCTCGATCTGCTCCTCGAAATCCGCCGCCACCTTGAACAGCTCGCCGAATTCAGGATCGTATTCCTGCAGCAGGTAATACAACAGGCGATCGCCGAACAATACAATTTTTGCATCCAGCGGGATCGGCTCCGGCTCCAGCGACACGGTGCTGATCAGGCTGTACATCTGCCCCAATGATTCGATGCGGATCTCGCGCGCTTGCAGCGCCCGTTTCAGGCCTTCCCAGGCAAAGGGCTGCATCAGCACCTTGCGGATGTCCAGCAGCAGGTAGCCGCCGTTCGCATGGTGCAGCGCACCCGGTTTGATCAGAGTGAAATCCGTGACCAGCGCGCCGAGCTGGGCGATATGCTCGACCCGTCCGACCAGGTTGCTGTAGGTCGGGTTGTCTTCGCTGACCAGTGGCGCACCGGATTTTGTCCCATTCGTCACCAGCACGTTCACCTGATAGCGCTGAAACGTCTCGTGGGTGACGATCGTCATGCCCGACAGGGTGATGGATTCCTTCTGCTTGCGAAAATCCTCAGCATGCTCACCCATATCCTGCTGCACGATGTCGAGGTATTTCAGCACCTCGGGCAGTTCAGCGTAGCTGGCGCGCAATTCGTTGATCATGTGCTCGACGGTAGCCAGCATGGTTTCACGATTGAGTTGCTTGACCTTTTCATTGCGCTCTCTCTGCCACTGCGGCACGTGGCTGAGGATCTTTTCCAGGCGCTTTTGCAATTCGGCTATCGCGGTTTCGTACTTGTTTCTATCTGCTTCTGGCAGCTTTTCGTATTCTTCCGGAGGAATCACCTCATGGTTGCGAGTCGGCGCGAACGCGAATCCTTCCTGTGTGCGCAGCAGCACGATGTCCTGCTTGCCGGCATCCTCGGCCAGCTCCTTGAACACCTGCTCCTGCCGCTTGCTGAACTCCTCCTGGATCGCATTCGCCTTGGCGCGATATTCATCGCTCTCGAACAGCAGCGGAATCGCGCTGCGCAAATAATCCACCAGCTTCTCCATGTGCACATGCAGTTCCGCCCCCTTGCCGCATGGCAGCTTGAGCGCCTGTGGTTTGTGTGGCTCGGCGAAGTTGTTGAGATAGCACCAGTCGGACGGCTCGTGTTCATCCCTGGCCTTTTTTTCGAGGAACTGCCGCACCATGCTGCGTTTGCCTATGCCGGCAGGGCCGAGCACAAAAAGATTGTAGCCGTCATGATGGATGCCGGCGCCGAAGCGCACCGCGTCCATCGCACGCATCTGCCCGATGATCTCGGTCAGATCCTGCAGTTCTGCCGTGGTCTGGAATCCGAATTGCGCGGGCTCGCAGGGATGGTGGAGATGTTGCGCTTGCAGTGGTGTAGGGATAGTCATTTTTTCTGAAGTCGCTTAATAAAACACCAACTGTCCGCAGATTACACAGATTCACGCAGATTTACAGGCAGTGTGATGAATAGATTTCATGGGATTGATTGCTGGTTTATTAATCTTGCGTAATCTGTGTAATCTGCGGATAAATGATTTTTTGGGATTACTTGTTTTCCTTGTACTCTGCATCCACCACCTTGCCGCGCGGCCCCGCTCCGCTGGGGCGTGGCTCGCCCGTCGCCGCACCCACATTAGGCGGTGGCTCCGTCCCCTCCCAGCGCGTTTCCGCATAAGGCCCGCCCTTGCGGGCCTGCCCGGATTGCGAATAGAGCACCGCTCCAGCTTCCTGCAGCACTTTACGCAACGCGTCAGCGCGCTCGGTAGCAAGCGTGACATCTTTCTTGAGGAGCGCTTCCTTGGTCTCGCGCAACGCAGACTCGATGCGTTTCTTCAGATCGTCGGTGAGTTTTTCAGAGAAGTTGGCGAGCATCTTCTCGGCTTCGTAACAGCCTGCATCCGCCGCATTGAGTTTCTCCGCATCCTCGCGCCGCTTCTTGTCGGCATCGGCATAGCGCGCGGCATCTTCGACCATACGCTTCTTGGTGTCCTCGGAAAGACGCGTGGAACCGGTGATGCTGATCGACTGCGACTTGCCGCTGGCGGTGTCCTTGGCGGACACGCTGAGTATGCCGTTGGAATCGATGTCGAAAGTCACTTCGATCTTGGGGATGCCGCGCGGCGCAGGCGGCAGTCCGGTCAGGTTGAATTCGCCAAGGCTGGTGTTATCGCCGGACATTGGCCGCTCACCCTGAAATACATGAATGTTGACGCTGGTCTGCATGTCGGCGGCAGTGGTAAAAGATTCGCTGCGCTTGACCGGGATCGGCGTGTTGCGCGCAATCAGCGGCGTGGCGATACCGCCCAGCGTTTCGACCCCGAGTGTTAATGGGGTCACATCCACCAGCACGATGCCGCTAACTTCTCCGCCCAGCACGCCGGCCTGGATCGCGGCACCGGCGGCGACGCATTCCATCGGGTCGACGCCCATCTCGGCCTTGTGTCCGAACAGCTCCTCGAAATAGCTGCGCACCACCGGCATGCGCGTCGGGCCGCCGACGAACACCACGCGATCCACATCCTTGGGGGTGATGCCTGCATCATGCAAAGCCTGCTCGACCGGACCTTTGCAGCGGTCGATCACAGGACGCACCAGGCGTTCCAGTTCGGTGCGGTTGAGATCCAGTTCGAGATGGCGCGGCTCGCCATTGACGGCGGCGAGGTAGGGCAGGCTGAGATGGGTGGTGACGCTGGTAGACAGCTCGATCTTGGCGTTCTCGGCCGCCTCGATCAGCCGCGCGGTAGCCTTGGGATCTTTGCGCACATCGACACCGGTGGACATCTGGAAGCGCTCGGCGAGGTGCTCGTAAATGCGCTGGTTCATGTCGGTGCCGCCGAGTTGGGTGTCGCCGCTGGTGGCCTTGACCTCGAACACGCCCTTGCCGAATTCCATGATGGTGACATCCAGCGTGCCGCCGCCCAGATCGATCACGACAATGCGCAGTTCCTGCGCCAGCCGGTCGAGGCCGTAGGCCAGCGAAGCAGCGGTGGGTTCATTGACCAGACGTATCACTTCGAGACCCGCGATGCGGCAAGCATCCTTGGTGGCGGCGCGCTGGTTGTCGTCGAAATAAGCCGGCACCGTCACGACGGCTTTTTCCACCGGCTCGCCGAGGAATGCTTCGGCATCGCGCTTGATCTTTTGCAGCAGGAAAGCGGAAAGCTGTTCCGGCGAATAATCCTTGTCTCTCAAGCGGATGTTTTCGCGCCTGCCCATCTTGCGCTTGAATGCACTGGCCGTGCCCTCAGGGTTTGACGCCGCCTGGCGCCGCGCCGGTTCACCGACCAGCATCTGGCCATCGGCGGTCAGCGCGACATAGCTGGGAAATGCCTTGCCGCCGATGCTGATGCCTTCGGCGCTGGGGATGATGACCGGCCTTCCGCCGCGCAGCACTGCCGCAGCGGAATTGGAAGTGCCGAGGTCGATACCGATGATGGCCATTTTATTTGCCTCCTTTTTTAAATTTGTGGCCCGGCCAAGTGCTTTGAAAATCTTGTCTTCAGAAATTTTTTATTTGCTCTATACTTAAATTTCGAATTAATAATTCGGTGAAACAAAATGATAAAAAACCCTCGTACCCGGCGCGCCATTGCAGCGATCATGGTGGTGCTGGGCGCTATCCTGATGTTCCTCGCACCGGAGATCTGGCAGGGCGCGTTGCTGCTTGCCGCCGGTGTGGTACTGGAACTGTTCGGCATTGCACTCAAGCGCAAGGCCAAATAAAGTTGCTCAGTGCCTGCGCTGATATAAGCCGATCAACTCGGCCTGGCCGATGACATGGCCGCGCATCGCCTTTTCCAGCGCCGTCCTGGCGGGGTGTTTCAGGTCTGCCAACGCAATATCAAGCGCATAAAGTTTAAAAAAATAGCGATGCCTGCCTATCGGCGGACACGGCCCGCCATAGCCGGTGCGGTGCCAGTCGTTGATCCCTTGCAGGGTTCCGTCCGGCAGCTTTTTTTCAGCGATCCCCTCTGTCAAGCCTTCTGCATTGGGCGGGATGTTATATAGCACCCAGTGCACCCAAGTCGTTTTCGGAGCAGCCGGATCCGGCGCATCAGGATCATCGATGATCAGGGCCAGGCTTTTCGTGCCGGCCGGCACCCCAGTCCACTCAAGCGGTGGCGAGATGTTCACACCATCGCAAGTATGGCGCGCAGGAATCATGCGATCATGCGTGAATGTTGGCGCCGTGATGGTCAGTGGCATTGCAATCTTCTCCTGCTCGCCGGGCAATCAGTGCACCTGAACAGCTCTGCGGTTTTCGCCATCCACTTTGGGCAAGCGTATGCTCAGTACGCCATTTTTGTAACTCGCCTCCGCGTTGTCCGCATCGACGTTACCAGGCAACGGGATGGTGCGCTGAAATGACCCGTAGGCACGCTCCATGACATGGTAGGTGCTGTCGTGGCTTTCACGCTCGAAATGTTTTTCACCGCTCACATAGAGTATGTTGCCCTCGATCGTGATGCGGCAATCCTTTTTCTCCATGCCGGGTGTCTCCACCCGCACCACGATTTCCTTGTCCGTTTCTTCGACTTCTCCCGCCAACAAGCTCCAGCGTGGAAAAGTGGCGAGCGCACCGCTCTCGATCGGCACCTCGTTCTTGTTGCGTGAAAAATGAGTCAGCGCATCACTGCTGCGGTTGAGCAATTCGCGCCAGCCTTCCGACAAGTTCTCCCAGGTGCGGCCAAGCTCGCGCCCGATATTTTTTCCTGCCTGCTTCAAGGAATCCAACATGATCATGCTCCTTGTTTCATGGTTGAAATCAATGTGACGGGAATCACCCCATCGCGCCCTTATTGCCTGGCCGCTCTAGCGATCATCGACGATTTGGTTATCCAGGCCCAGATAGTTATCGTTCACGCGCCTTTGCTGGTGGGTCTTGACGTCACCGCGAATTTTTCGGGAGTAATCTTCAATTTTACGTGTAGCGGCATCGAAGGCATCGCGCAAAGCCACATAAACATCTTCGGCATGGTCGCGGTTAACCACGATCTCGCTGCCCGGCACGCCGATATCGAGGCGCACATTGAACTGTTGGCCCTGATGATGATGCTTGTGCGGCACCTCGACTACTACCCGGCAGGACATGATGCGATCGAAGAATTCCTCGAGTTTTTCCGCCTTGTCGCGGATATGTGTTTCCAGAGCATCTGAATGTTCCATGCCACGGATGGTGATCTGTAAAGGGATATGCATGATTTTCTCCTGATATAAAAACTGCGCTATGAGAGTTTCTGTTAACGGCGGCTCACCATTTCTTTTTTCTGCTCGTGCTTCACCAGCTTTGAGAGCGACAGCAATTCTTCCGCGAGAAGTTCCAGCAGATCATCCAGGGTAAGAATGCCAACCAGCCCTTCGCTCTGATCCACCACCGGCAAGCATCGCACTCCGATCGCGCGCATATACTGGATTGCTTCGAACATGCCGGTGTGTTCTTTCACTTCGACCAGTTCTGGCACCATGATTTCGCCAACTTGGCTGAATCGAACGCATCTTGCAAAGCCACATATACATCTTCAGTATGGTCACCATTAACCACGATCTCGCATGCCTGGCATGCCGATGTCTAGGCGCACATTGAACTGTCTGCCCTGAAGATGATGCTTGTTCGGCACCTCAACCACGACACGACAGGTCGTGATGTGATCGATGAAGTCAGCAAGCTTGTTCACCTTGTGGCGGATGTGCGTTTCCAGCACATCTGAATGTTCGATGCCACGAATAGTGATCTGTAATGGGGTATGCATGATTTTCTCCTCCTATATAATTGCACTAGCGACGATTCATCATTTCCTTTTTCTGCTCGTGCTTCACCAGTTTGGCAAGCGCCAGCAATTCTTCCGCGAGAAGTTCCAGCAGGTCATCCAGGGTAAGAATGCCAACCAGCCCGCCGTGCGCATTCACCACCGGCACGCGTCGCACCCCCTTGGTGCGCATATACGCTATCGTTTCGGACACGCCGGCCTGTTCCTTGACCGTAGCAAGATCGGGCACCATGATGTCACCCACGGTGAAGATCGTCTGATCAAGTGCCGGGGCCATGATTTCCACCACAAGATCGCGGTCGGTGACGATGCCAACCGGAATCCGTACCCCGTCCCGGTCTTCGACAACCACCACATCGCCAACGTGATGCTCGCGCATCAACCGGGCCGTCTCGAAAATGGTGTCGCTGCGCTGCACGATAACGACTTCGCGATTACAAATTTCACTGATAGGCATGATGAACTCCTTATTGTTGGTTACATGCTGCCTGTTTCAATTGGCCACATCTGCCAAGTCAGCCATTACTATTGGCGGAAAACCTGATTCAGCTTTTTACCCTGCGGCTACCCCTCCTGTTCAATGTCCAGAAAACTGTAATGGGCTTTGTTCAAATAATATGTAACGTCCATGATTTCCTGTTCGCTCCACAGCAGCCCGGCATTGGCTTGCCAGCGGCGCACCTGGGCTTTAAGGCTGTTCCAGTCTGTCGCAAGCTTCTGTTTGCGCCAATGAATTTGCGCGGTGTGGCATGCGTTGCAGTGTGTTTCGTAAAGCAGCTTGCCGCGTGATTCGCTATGCTTCGTTTGGGCGTGCGCCGAGTTATGCATGCTCCAGAACAGGCACAATGCAAAAGTCAGCTGCTTTGCTACGGTCATGAAATTCTCCTCGTTGCGTCAAGCGGCCTGTAAGACTGGCTGGGTGGAGTGGAGGAACCAGCGATCCAGCACCACGTGGCGGGTAAACCATTTGTTGTCCAGTAATTTCCCGGCAATAAAACTCCGCAGGAATGACGATTCGGCGCTGCCTGTTGCTGCCGCATCGCCAAAGCGTTCCGTCAGACGACTGGCATAAGGCAGCAACTGCTCGCAGCGGTAGTCTTTCCTGGCAGCCACGATGGTGGCGGCAGCCATCAGGCCGGACTCCACTGCCGGGCGTATCCCTTCGCCGCTTTGCGGATAGGCCAGCCCGGCCGCATCGCCGACCAGCAGCATGCCGTCGTCGATCTGTTTGCGCACCGCATGTCCATAGAGCAGGTAGGCATGTCCGTGGAAATGGTCAGGGATGTCCTGCGGGATTCTGCCGCGCTGCTTGAGGAAGTCGCAAAAATAGCCGAGATGTTCCGAAAGCAGATGGTTGTCCTCCCTGCCCAGCCCGATATTCAGATGATTGCCTTTGCGGAAACACCAGCCGTAGCCCTTCATATCCCGACAAAAATAAAGTTCGGGTGTATCCCCCCGCACCTGACAATCTTCGCGTTGCGCCGGACTCATCTCGAATTCGATTTCTTTGGCGGCAACGGCCGGCTCGTTCGCGCCGAGTTTCGCTCCCATGAAACGCGCCACCGGGCAGAAATGCCCCCCAGCACCGACGATCATCGGAGTCGAGATCGCGTCATTGACGACCCATTGCTTGCCGTCACGTTGCAAAGATTTCAGCGGCTGACACAGTCGCAAATGCGCATCCGAGCGCTGCAGCAGATAGTCGTCGAACTCGCAGCGGCGTATGCCGAAGCTAACGGTAGAAGGGTAATGGGTTTCCAGTTCGTTGCCATCGATCAAGCCGGTACGGAAGGCCGTGATCCGCTGCAGCACATGCTGTTTGGCATAGGCCTCGGTGTCCAGTTGCAGTTCCTGCACCACCGCTGGCGTGATCCAGCCGGCGCAGACCTTGTCGCGCGGGAACGGTTCCTTGTCCATCACCATCACATTTAAGCCGTGCCGGCGTAGCTGCCACGCACAACTCGATCCTGCGGGGCCTCCTCCGACAATGAGTACATCACAAGTTTCCATCATATTCTCCCAATGGGTTGTGCTGCGGTTCATACAGATACTGCCGTGTCCATGGAATCTGGTTATGGCCAGGGCGTGCGAAGCTCACCTGGAACAATTGCATACCCCCCATCTTGAAGGCGGTGAGAGATCCGGAGAGGTACAAGCGCCATGCCCGCGCAAATTCCAGATCGAACATTTCCGTCACGCGATCGACATTGTTTTCATAGCGCTGCAACCAGTGCTCCAGCGTCTTCGCATAGTGCAGCCGCAAATTTTCCACATCCAGGACTGAGAAATCAAAAGGCTCGAAGATCTGCATCATTTGCGCCAGGCTCGGTGGGCTGGCACCGGGAAAAATGTGGCGCTCGGTCCATGCGTCCATCGGCCGGGGGTAATTCAGGCCTATGCTATGGATCAAGCCGCGCCCGCTATCCTTGAGGCTGCGGTCAATGACTGCGCCCAATTCCTGATAATGATCCGTTCCAACATGTTCAAGCATCCCGACCGAGACAAAGGCGTCGAACTCGCCGCGCACATTGCGGTAATCATCCTCGATGAACTCGACCTGCCCGTCCAGCCCTTCTGCGCGAGCGCGTTGCCGGGCGTAGGCGATCTGTTCACTGGATAAATTGTAGGCCGTCACTTTCGCGCCATAGTGTTTGGCCATGTGCAACGCCAAGGCTCCCCAACCGCAGCCAGCCTCCACCACTTTCTCGCCCGGTCGCAGGTACAATTTGCGGCATATGTGATCCAGCTTGGCAAGCTGCGCATCTTCGAGGCTTGCGTTTGAGCTGGGGAAATACGCGCAGGTGTACAGCATGCGTTCATCGAGCCAGAGCTTGTAAAAATCGTTGCCGATATCGTAGTGGTGCTGGACGTTGCGGCGCGCTCCGCTGAGGGTGTTGCGCTGTGCGTCGTAGAACGGAGCCGACAACTTTTTCCCGGAATTGCCCTGGCGGTGTTGCGGCCAGACCCGATATGCCGTTTCGAGAAATTCCAGCAGGTTTCCCTGCACTTCTATGCGCTGGGCCGAGTACAACTCGCCGAAATAAAGCTCGGGATCGCTGACCAGTTTCAATAGTGCCCCATGGTCGCGGATAAGCACCCTCGCCACCGCTTTCCCATTGTGATTCGATATGACTTGCCGGTTCCACAATACAATCTGCACCGGCGGATTGCCGATAGTTTGCAGCATCCTTGTCACCAGCATCTTTTCCGCCGCAAAGACTGCATTGCCCAGCGTTCGGCGCCGTTCGCCGAATGGTTCACTTGCTGATTCTCCGTCCGGTTCTCTGGCCACCCCGGGGTAATTGATTCCGCCGCTGATCGAATTTATGGATGGTTCGATTTGTTCTTGTCTCATGCCTTTGCTCCTCGTAATGATGTTGTGATGCTGCAATAAGATTTGTCGGCGATGATACGCTTGCATACTTCTGCTTTAAGGTCGTATCCGTTAGTACATCATGAAGGCGCTCACCCGTCCTTAAACTTCAACGGAATAAAAATCATATTGCCCTCACGCTGCACTGGTATGGCTGCACGCTTCACTTCTTAGTGCGTCCAGTTCACCCGCAACAGATTCTGTTCCGGGTTGTAGTGATACTCCAGCGTGCCTTGGTAGGCATGATGCAACGCCTCGCCCATGCCGCGGGCAAGATGAATATCGGTCGTGGTCACCAGGGTTGAACCATCTTTTTCTACTTCCACCGCCATGATGCGTTTGAGCGGATGTTCTGCCCGTTCATGTTTTTCATGGTTGTGCATCAGCTGCATGATTTCGTCGCGGTGAGTACGCAAAAACTCTCCCTTCAGGGTAAGGAAACCGGCGGGAAAATGGTCGTGGATGCGATGGCAGGCCGAACATGTTTCCTGATGAGCTCCTGCTGGCGCCTTTATCCACTGCCAGCGGCCTGTATGAAATACTGCGCCGCATTGCGGACAGACAGTCGGTTCCGGCAGCTTCCCTTTTAATTTATAGGCATCGTGCACGCGCTCCTGGAACAAGCCGTCGTGGCGTTGGATTTGGCGAAAGCCTTTGGCAATAGTTTGAGTGTTCATGATATGTCTCCTTGGTAATGCATCATCTCAACGATTACAGTCCCACCAGTGAAGCTGCAGGATCGTATTTCCGCACTGCCGCAAGTATCTGATTCGAGTTGGTGGCATCCGAGTTGTAAACCACCATCAAGGCATGCGGATGTTTGTTATGGTCGAAATCTGCGGCGATGACGCCAGCACATCCCATCACTTCATTCTCAACCTTGCTGCGGCCTTCCGCAGACAACTCAGGATGCACATAAATCAGGATGTCGGGAGTATTGATATTGGCGGTATCCATGGCTGATTCTCCTATTCATAGTTATCAATAATTAAACTCTTGGTACAACCTCCCCCAACGCCAAAATCGGTCAGGATGCGACAGCTTCAGGCATGATGGGGGAGGCGCTGCTTGCCTTTTGCTTTGTAGGCTTCATGCATATGCTCCTGGAAGACATCATGCCGGTGAGCTTTATGCAAACCATCAGGAATGGCTGCGTGACTCACGGAAGTGTTAATAGTTTTATTCATTTGATCTTCCTCGAAGTTTCATAAAGCAAAAAATACCAAGACTAATCAGTGATACGGTCACAACATTGAATCCGTCATCGTCACTGAATATATCCAACTGAGTGAACGGAATTGCTGCGCTACCTACCATCGTTTCAACAGCTTTGGCGTTTTGTATGCTGAACCAATTAATTCCAGCAATCAGCCATGCAGCTCGTAAAATAGAAGTGAGTTTCATTATTTTTCCTCGTTTACAGTTTGTGTCAAATTTGGTGGATCAACTTTGCGGATCAACTGGCCGCGCCTAAATATTTACACTCGAAATTCACTGGTTAGCCCATTACATCTCCATCCCGGGCATCGCTTCAGTCTTCTCCTCATCCTTCGACAGTTCCGCGATCATCGCGTCCGTGGTGAGGATCAGGCTGGCTATCGATGCGGCATTCTGCAACGCGCTGCGCGTGACCTTGGTCGGATCGAGGATGCCCATCTCGAGCAGGTCGCCGTACTCTTCGGTGGCGGCGTTGTAGCCGAAGCTGCCCTTGCCCTCCAGTACCTTGTTCAGCACCACCGAAGGTTCGCCGCCGCCGTTGGTGACGATCTGGCGCAGCGGTTCTTCCAGCGCGCGCAGCACGATCTTGATGCCGGCATCCTGTTCGCTGTTGTCGCCATGCAGCGCGCTGATCGCCGCCCGTGCGCGCAGCAGAGCCACTCCGCCGCCGGGCAGGATGCCTTCTTCGACTGCCGCACGGGTCGCATGCATCGCGTCTTCGATGCGGATTTTTTTCTCTTTCATTCCGGTTTCGGTGGCGGCGCCGACCTTGATCACCGCGACACCGCCAGCGAGCTTGGCGGCGCGCTCCTGCAATTTTTCCTTGTCATAGCTGCTGGTCGCTTCCTCGATCTGTTTGCGGATCTGTTTGATGCGGTTCTGGATCATCTCCGGATCTCCCGCGCCGCTGATCAGTGTGGTGTCATCCTTGCCCACTTCGACACGCTTGGCCTGGCCGAGATTTTTCAGCGTGGCTTTTTCCAGCGTGAGACCGACTTCCTCGGCAATCACCGCACCGCCGGTCAGGATCGCGATGTCCGCAAGCATGTCCTTGCGGCGGTCGCCGAAACCTGGCGCCTTGACCGCAACGGTTTTCAGAATTCCACGCAGATTGTTGATTACCAGCGTCGCGAGTGCCTCGCCTTCGACATCTTCGGCGATGATCAGCAACGGACGACCGGCCTTGGCGAGCTGTTCCAGCAGCGGCAACAGATCGCGGATGTTGCTGATCTTCTTGTCGTGCAGCAGGATATAAGGTTCGTCCAGCACGACGATCTGCTTGTCGGGGTTGTTGATGAAGTATGGCGACAGGTAGCCGCGGTCGAACTGCATGCCTTCGACGACTTCCAGTTCGTTCTGCAAACTCTTGCCGTCCTCGATCGTGATCACGCCTTGGTTGCCGACCTTCTCCATCGCCTGCGCGATGATCTCGCCGACAGCGGTATCGGCATTGGCGGAGATGGCGCCGACTTGCGCTATCTCCTTGTTGGTCGTGCATGGCTTGGAAATCTTGCGCAGTTCCGCGATGGTCGCGGCGACCGCCTGGTCGATACCGCGCTTCAAGTCCATCGGGTTCATGCCGGCGGCGACGAATTTCATGCCTTCGCGCACGATCGCCTGCGCCAGCACCGTGGCAGTGGTGGTGCCGTCACCTGCCACATCGGAAGTTTTGCTGGCGACTTCCTTCACCATCTGCGCGCCCATGTTCTCAAACTTGTCCTTGAGCTCGATCTCTTTCGCGACGATGACGCCGGAGTTGGCCACCAGCGGCGGGCCATAGCTGCGGTTCAGGATCACGTTGCGCCCGCGCGGGCCGAGCGTCACCTTGACCGCGTCGGCAAGAACATTCACACCCTCAATGATCTTGGCTCGGGCGTCATCATGGAACAAAACCTGTTTCGCCGACATGAGACTCTCCAGAACTTAGGTTGCACAGACCGACAACGCCCGTGCCGATAAACTACTCACCGCCAGTCCAAGCCAGAGACACCGGCTTGTTCCCGCACCAGCGACTGAGTTATGAAATGGCAATCTCCTTGCGCGACGACGATCCGGCTTTCTTGGGCAAGGTCAGCTCGAGTACGCCGTTGTCATACTTAGCCTGGACTTTGCTTTGCTCGACTTCGTCCGCCAAGGTGAAGCTGCGCGAGGCCATGCCGTAACTGCGCTCGCAGCGAATCACCCGCTCGCCTTCTTTGGCTTCTTTTTCTTGTTTGACTTCGGCGCTGATGGAAACTCGGTTGCCTTCCACGGTCACATGGATGTCATCTTTTTTAACGCCGGGGATTTCCGCCTTGACCAGATACTGTCCGTCAGCTTCCCGTACATCCATCTTGATCTGCGGTTCCATCTCCAGCGTTTCGCGCAACAGAGGACGCATCATGAATTTGTTCATGACATCGTCCATATCCCAGAGCGGGTCGAAGCGGGCCAGTTCGGTGAATGGGTTGAAACGAGTAATGTTGTTCATTTTATTTCTCCTTGGTTAAGTGAATAAAACAATCAGTAGTGCATAAAACAATCAGTAGTGCGTAGAACATCAATAAACGGCCGGTGAGTTTTTTGTGGCTGCTTGGCGAATACCACGACAACAAAGACTCGATCTCCCAGCCGTTACTCTCCCAACGAAAAAATACTCGCCAAAAGCCAACTCGCGATCAGCCGGGACGACTAAGGCCCTGGATGTTGGAAGCTTGTTTACCCTTGGGGCCTTGTGTCACTTCAAAGCTGATCTTCTGGCCCTCCTTGAGGGTTTTGAAGCCGTTCATATTGATCGCGGAATAATGCGCGAACAAATCATCGCTGCCATCATCAGGAGTGATGAAACCAAAACCCTTTGAATCGTTAAACCATTTGACTGTACCTGTTGCCATGATTCTTCCTTTTTTAAAAAACGGGAAAAGCTCCCGCGAGCTGTGTTACGCCTGCCTTGTTACACCCTTGTTACTACTTGAGGGCATTTCCAAAAATTCAGATTTCGTCATTCCGGCACTTAGACAGGCTTGGGGTAAACTGACCGTCAGTCAGGCCGGAGTCCAAGCTTTTCAATAAGCTGGACTGCAGCCCACGCCGGTGTGACGAATTATTAATAGGTTCATGACAACTCCCCTCCCCGGGCCGTTGCGAAGCAGTCCTCACGCCAATGACAGCCGGACTGATCGCATGCGCCGCTGTTGGCGGTAGCAAAGCAGGCGAAATTGCCTTCTTCGGTCTGAATCGCTTTAATCAACGCGGTTTTTGAAAGGCGGTCGAGTTTGATACTGTGCTTTCTGGCAATGGAACGGATATCGCTTAGTTTCATGTAGTGCTCCTTGGGTAATTAAACTGTGTGGCCATATTGGTAAAACGCAGGTTTGAATTTGGCAGTTGCACCCGGTGTCTTAGTTATTTTGCATGTCGCGCGCTTTACGGCGCTGCTTGGCCGGTAAGGTTATCTCGCGTTTTCTGGCAGTTTTCTGGCAGAGGTGACAAGCAGTAATTCATTGTTTGTATTGTGGTTGCATTGGGTTTAAAAACCATAGGCAAAAGCTGGGATGTCAATAAATTTATATTTAGTCCGTGGCTAGGAATTTTCCTAGTTACTAGCTGATGAAATCGGGCGATAATGTATTAGTAGATTAGTCAAGCTTCTGCTATAGCGAATGTTTTCCAGTTATTCGTGTGATTGAATTTTCTTGATATTGCTGATGATTGCTATGGACAGCGCGGTCAGATGGATGGTTATGCCGATGCGTGAGGTTGACCGGCATGGATAGGGATGGCGCGCGGAGATGAATGGAGATACTTATGGCCGCTGCATATAACTTCACGCAGGGTGCGGTGAATAGCGTTAGTATCGTGCACGGCAACCATTTTAATATTGTTGTGGATGCAATTCGGGAGTGGCAACTATGGCAATTAGTCTGTTAATAGCTGATGATCATGAACTGGTTCGCGCAGGTCTGGTTCAATATTTGGGTTTGTTCCCGGATATCGAAGTGGTTGGCGAAGCTGCCAACGGAGACGAGCTGCTGGAAAAGTTAAACAACACCTTTACGGATGTGTTGTTGCTCGATCTGGCCATGCCCGGACTATCCGGGACAGAGTTAATCAGAAAAGTCAGGGCTACCCATCCCGGCATGTGTATTCTCGTGCTCAGCATGCATAATGAAACACGGGTGGTGGTGCGCGCCCTGAAAGCAGGCGCATGCGGTTATCTCTGCAAGGATTGCTCGCCCTTGACCCTGCTTGAGGCTATTCGCAAAGTCAGCACAACAGGCAAATACCTCAGCACGGCAATGGCCGAGCAAATCGCGTTTTACCCTGGTCCACTGGAGCAAGATCCTGTTGAGCTCCTCCTGTCCGATCGGGAAAGGCAGATATACCACCTGCTTGTGGATGGAAAAAACGTCAAGGATATCGCCAAGCAACTTGCTATCAGCGACAAGACGGTCAGCACACACAAGTTTAACTTGCTCAACAAGCTTGGTTTGAAAGGTGTGGCCGACCTGGTGCGATATGCCTTACAGGAAAAATTGTAAGGAGGCGCTAATGGGCAACAAGCCAAACATTTTGGACAAACAAAAAGCGGAAATCGAGGCGAGTTTCGCCAGCGCGCTTCGGGCGGCAGCCGAGTTAAAGTTGGCAAGCATGCCGCAACAAAAAGATGCCTCGACTCGTCCCGTTGGGGAAATCCTTCATGAACTTCAGGTACATCAAATCGAGCTGGAAATGCAGAACGATGAGTTGCGGCGCGCGCAGCTCATCATAGAAGAATCCCGTGACCGTTATGTCAACTTCTATGACTTCTCGCCAGTCGGCTATATCTCGCTTAACCGCGAGGGAATGATCGACGAAATCAACCTTACCGGTGCCACTATGCTGGGAGAAGCGCGCAACAAACTGCTGCGCCGCCGCTTCGCCAATTTTATCGCAGCGGAAGACCGTGATCACTGGTATCGATATTTCATGAATGTTCTGCGGCGCGATGACAAATTGACATGCGAACTGGCCATTCTGCGGGACGATGGATCGCGTCTGCCGGTCTATCTGGATGGCCTGCGCCTGTCGAAGGAAAACGAAGATCCTGTGGCGCGCATCGTGATGTCTGACATCTCTGAACGCAAGCGCGCCGAGGAGTCTGTGCGCGAGAAGGAGGAATTCTTTCGCATGATCGCCGAGAATACCGAAGACTTTGTCGCGGTGCTTGATCTGAAAGGGATGCGACTTTATAACAGTCCGTCCTATGCACGGCTTTTTGGCGATCATGAAAGCCTGAAGGGTACGGACTCTTTCGCCGATATTCATCCTGATGACCGCGAACATGTCAAGAGTGCATTCAGGGAAACAGTGCGAACTGGAACCGGATTGAAGATCGAGTACCGTTTTGTGCTGGCGGACGGCAGTATCCGCCATATGGAATCCCTCGGCGGACTTATCAAGAATAGTCATGACCAGGCATCGCGTGTAATCGTCGTATCCCGTGACATCACCGAGCACAAGCAGGCCGAGGAGAAAATCCGAAGTTTGGCTTTCTTTGACACATTGACGCAACTGCCCAACCGCCGCATGCTGGATGACAGGCTGAACCAGGCAATGGCCACCAGCAAACGCAGCGGACGTTATGGCGCACTGATGTTTCTGGATATGGATAATTTCAAATCGCTGAATGACCAGCATGGCCATCGTGCGGGCGACTTGTTATTGAAGGAGGTGGCGCGCCGCATTAATGGCTGTGTGCGCGAAGTGGACACCGTTGCGCGTTTTGGCGGGGATGAGTTTGTGGTCGTGCTCAGCGAGTTGGATATAGACAAAGCCGAATCCACCATGCTGGCCAGCATCGTCGCCGAGAAAATACGCGCCGCCCTGGCCGAACCTTATGAACTGAAAATCCAGCAAAAAGGCAGAGTGAAGTCTACGATTGAGCATCATTGCACTTCGAGTATCGGCGTGATGTTGTTTATCAATCACGAAGCCAGTACCGAAGATATCCTCAAGTGGGCCGATATGGCGATGTATAAAGCCAAAGAGGCAGGGCGCAATTCGATCCGGTTTTATGATTCGAAAGATTGGGAGAATGCTGCGGGGATAAATCACGCAACGCCTTGAGTCGATCAGAGACGAGCGAGGGCTGACTGCCGCGACTGGCAGCAACGTTCCAAAATTGGACAATCAGGCTTAGGGTTATCGTCTTGTGCAAACTCAAAGATAGTGTCTGGCTCCCCCGGCAATTGTGGCGGAGTACACTTTGCCATCGAGACACGCGCGCACTCTTCTGAACGCAACCATTGAAAACAACCATTGCACGCCGCAACCACTACCACGTCTATGTGATTGAACTGTCGAAAGACGTTCTGTACAAAGGCCGTTTCAAGAAAGCCAACCCCGATTACATTACCGGCAGGCCGTGCGCCGAAGCAGGCCAGCGTATTGCATAGGGCGTAACTGGCAATTTACCACTAGCCCGATGCGGGGATAAGCAAAATGCTTGGTGCAATTATTAACGCCGCATTAACGCGGCGTCAGCTGTCGGCTTTTGCTATGCAGATAGGGTCAGCCATTTAATTAATGGTAAATTCAATTCAAAATACTGCGCCAGCCATACGTGGTGAGCCAGCCTCTAGCCAGTTATTCAAGTTGATGAACTTTTGGTTTGATTTAATGCCTACCGGAATTGGTGAATTGATTGTTTGGCGGCATCGGCGCAGCTGGTGTTCAATGTTGGGTGTCGATAAGAGAGTATGGGGACTTAATAAGTTGCGAAATCAAGTAATGTTGATTGGTGTGTGTTTGTTTGCGTTGACCGGACAGGCAATAGCCGATGAGCTATCAGATGCGCAGGATGCTTATGCTGCAGGCAATCATGCCAAAGCAAAAATGTTATTCATGCCATTGGCAGAACGGGGCAATGCTGCAGCACAATATCATATCGGCAAGATGTTTTATCTCGGGCAAGGTTTCCAACAAGATTATCAAGAGGCGATGAAATGGTCTCGACTGGCCGCAGAACAGGGCAATGCTTTTGCGCAGCACAACATCGGGGTGATGTTTTACACCGGCCAAGGTGTTGCACAAGATTACCTGGAGGCGGCAAAATGGTTCCGGCTGGCCTCGGAGCAGGGTAATGCCTCAGCACAAAACCACCTCGGGAAAATGTATTACCTTGGCCAAGGTGTTCCCCAGGACAACAAGGAGGCAGCGCAATGGTTTCGATTGGCCGCAGAACAAGGGCACTCTAAAGGGCAAGTTGAGCTTGGCGTGCTGTACTTGCTAGGGCACGGTGTCCCTCAAGATAATGTGCGGGCGTATATGTGGGTCAATCTTGCAATTGACAATGATAGTGCAGTACAAAAATATTTCACTGAAATCCGTGTTACTTTATTACGTGAGGCAATAGCAAATCGTATGACCGCTAACCAAATTGCCGAAGCACGAGAGCTAGCCAGAAAATGCACCGAAAATAAATTCAAGGGTTGTTAGCAAGTTCGCACAGCGTGCAGTCTATAATCTGGGGGAGCAGTGGCATCTCTTCCTGGCCAGACACCAGCATGGCAGGAAAAGTTATCCCGGCGAGTTAATTCGGAGGTTGTAATGAGAAAGTTTCTTTTGGTTGTTTGCCTATTGGCGTCGGGCTCTGCGTTTGCAGAAACTGCAATTTGGACCGGAAACAAGGAGCTGATCCAGACGATAGCGGGCCGAACCCAGTGGAAATGTGAATACAGAGTAGCCAATACGACCCAGATGATCCTGTTCTGGCGGGAATTTTTTGATTTTTGCCCATCTGAAGTTGGCTATTATTGAGCTATCCACTGGCTGCCCACCCCTAGCCCCTGGCTGCAGGGTGAATTAAAGAAGTCAGACTTTGCCAATCAAGCGGTGTGCGGCGATATGTTCGGGTGAGTTCTCCGCCGATCATCTGCTTTATTCCGTCCAACGAGGTACGCGAGACCCGTTTCCTAGTTTGTGATTAGCGGATTTTTGCATTACGTTGTTTTCCCCGCGCTGCGAGGAGTGAGCATCCTGTGCTGCATGATAATACTATCTTGATGACTTGGCATATTGGCCACTGGGCGGGAGAGGGGCAGCATGCGATCAAGGTTCGGCATCGATAGAGTGGAACGAAAAATGAATAAATTTCCCAAGCAAATGTTGCCGGCTGTGGTGTGTTGGCTGGTGTTGCTCGGACCGGCAATGGCCGATCCATTATCAGATGCCCAGCGTGCCTACACGATGGGTAATTATGAAAAAGCGGCAACGTTATATTTGTCCCTGGCAGAACAGGGTAGTGTTGAAGCGCAATTCAACCTGGGGGTTATGTATGAAAGAGGACTGGGCATTCCTCTAGATTTTGTGGAAGCGGTGACGTGGTACCGAAAGGCCGCTGAGCAAGGCAACGTTCAAGCACAATTCAACCTTGGGGCGATGACCGAGAAAGGGCAGGGTGGTCCTCGAGATATTAAGGAAGCGTCCAAGTGGTATAGAAAGGCCGCTGAACAGGGAAGCGTTGACGCTCAATTCATCCTCGGGATGTTGAATGAAATTGGACGCGGTATTCCTCAGAATTACCAGGAAGCCGTGAAGTGGTATCGGCTGGCAGCAGAACAAGGCAATGCGATATCACAAGCACGACTTGGTTGGATGTATGCCAATGGAAACGGCGTTCTTCCGGATGACAAGGAGGCGGTGAAGTGGTATCGGCTGGCAGCAGAGCAAGGTAATGCGCCAGCGCAAGTAGCACTTGGCGTGATGTATGAAAAAGGGCAGGGTGTTCCGCAAAGCTATGTTCGGTCGTATATGTGGTTAAATATTGCGACTGCTCATGTGGATAGAGAACAGCAGACGCAAATAATCCAGAGTCGCGATGAGGTGGCGGCGAGTATGACCGTCGGCCAAATTGCCGAGGCGCAGGAACTCGCCAGAAAATGTACCGCAAATAAATTCAAGGGATGTTAGCGGGAATTAATTTGTAATAAATTTTGGTAATTAGGGCGTTTCGTAACCAGTGTATCCTTGGAGATACTTATGGTTACAAGCGTTCATACAGTATTTAGTTGTGCGACCAACTTTTTGAATGGTCGAAAGTGCATTTTTTGTGGCTCTTTTAAGACCGTAAAGA